>CAZMED010000652.1:0-1505 GCA_964565045.1 uncultured Thermoanaerobaculia bacterium | reverse complement strand
GGGGGGCGGGGGCGGGACGTTCATCGACGAGCCGCTCGGTGAGCGGCCCGCCGGCGCGCCGTGGGCGCGCAGCGGCCGAGCGCCGACCGATCGACGAGAGTCCTCTCTCGGCGATCGGTCGGCCCGAGGACGCATGGCCGCGGGCCCGGCCCGCGGCCGGCGGACCCCGCGCCGAATCAAGGCTCGGAGTTCAGCTATTGGCGGCGAGGATCCGCCTCTGGATCTCGATGTTGTCGCGGTGCCCGGTGAGCTCGGCGGTGACCTTGCCCCGGACCGGGTAACCGAGCAGGTAGAGGTCGCCGACGATGTCGAGGATCTTGTGGCGCACGAACTCGTCGGAGAAGCGGAGGTCGGTGTTGATGACGTCGTCCTCACCGACGAGGATGAAGTTGTCGAGGCGGCCGCCGGTGCCGAGGCCGAGCTCGTTGATCATCTTGAGGTCGCGCATGAAGCCGAAGGTGCGGGCCGGAGCGATCTCTTCGCGGTAGGCATCGCAGTCGGTCATCACGAAGTCGTAGTACTGCTCGCCCACCGGCGGCGGGTAGCGCAGCTGGTAGGACACCGAGAACACCTCGGCCGGCTCGATGACGAGTGACTTCCTGCCGTCGCCGAGCTCGTAGCGGCGGTCGACCACCAGCTCCTTGACCGGCGCGTCCTGGTCGACGATGCCGATCTTCTCGACGCGCTCGAGGAAGCTCAGGGCCGAGCCGTCGAGCACCGGGATCTCACCGTGGACCTTGACCAGCAGGTTGGTGACGCCGCAGGCGTGCAGCGCGGACAGCAGGTGCTCCACCGTGCGGATGCTCTCCCCGCCGCGGGTGAGGGTGGTCGCGTAGTCGGTCTCGGCCACCGCGCTCACGTGGGCCGGCATCGTGATCCCGCGCGGCAAGGTGAGGAAGTGGATGCCGGTGTCGGGCGGCAACGGCTGGATCACCATGCCGGTGCGCCCTCCCGAGTGCAGCCCGAGGCCGTAGATCACGCTCGCCTCGCGGATGGTCCGCTGGCGGCGGTCGGTGACGCGCAGGATCCTCAGCTCCGGCGGCGGCTCGAACTTCATCACCGGTTCGATACGTTCCCGGCTCGCCTCGAGCACTCCGGCACCGGCGGCCTCCACGCGCGCCTGCCTGGTCTTGAGGGCCTCCTCGACCGCGCGCACGGTGCGGTCGTAGGAGAGCGGCTTCTCGAGGTAGTCGTGGGCCCCCATCTTGATGGCCTTGACGGCGGTCTCCGAGGTGCCGTGGCCGGACATCATGATCACCGTCGCATTGGGGTCGATGTCGCGCAGGGCCTGCAGGCTCTCCAGACCGTCCCAGTCGGGCAGCCAGATGTCGAGGAAGACCACCTCGGGACGCCGCTCGCGGAACAGGTGCACGGCCTCCTCGCCGCTGGTGGTGGTGATCGTGCGGTAGCCCTCGTCGGCCAGGATCTGCGACAGCGTCGTGAGGATTCCGGGCTCGTCGTCGACGATCAGGACGAGGGCGCTCATGGCGGTGCCAGTGTGCAGC
>CAZMED010000651.1:0-1505 GCA_964565045.1 uncultured Thermoanaerobaculia bacterium | reverse complement strand
GGGTCGCAGCGGGTCCTCCAGGACCGGGACATCGGTCGGCCGCGTCCGGTAGAACGTCAGCCGGAAGCGGGCACGCCCGTCCGAGAGCAACTCCCTCTCGTCCATGCGGTAATACTTGAACCCGCGATCCACCGCGAGTCGGGCGCAGTCGCAACTCAGTTCCATGACCCGCTCCACGACCAGCCTGCCGTCGCCGCTTGTGGAGGCCTCGATTCTCGACACGTCGTCGCCGAGGCGCGCCTCGAGCAGCCTTCCATGGGCAACGCGGGCCGCGTCCGGCGGCATGGCCTCGTCCACCTCCGCCAGCAGGCGGAAGTCATCGAGGAACAGGGTCAGCGGGCCATCGGTGTTCGTGGCGCCGAGGCCCCATCCATGCACCCGGGCCAACCCGAGCCCGTCGTCGGGTGCGTCGTTGAACACGTTCTCGCGCGCCAGGTCACGGAAGCGGACCTTGACCAGGCGCCAGCCCGCGACGTCGTCCCAGAAGCGATAGCGGAACCGCTCGGCGTCATCGGTCCTCGAGCACGCGTGCCGGTTGTCGAAGACGTCCAGGAACAGCTCCGTGCCGCTGTTCGCACCATGGAACCAGAAGCTGAACCCGTCGAGCTCGCGCCAGTCCTGAGGAGTCCACTGGTCCATGGCTTCGTTCGCGAACCGGTAGATGACTCCGCCCCAGCTGCCCACGTTCAGGTCGATCCGCAGGGCCCGGTTGCCGCCCATGGTTCCCGCACGGGCCGGGTAATCGTCGGTCGCGGCGAAGTTCACGGTCGTCTCCGGGCCGCTGAAGGTCGAGTAGCCGAGTGGCACGCCCCACGGGTCCTTGCCCGAGGCCAGCGGGCCATCGAAGTCATGCAGCACGCCGGCGGGGGCCACGGGCACCGGGACCGACTCGCGCCGGGCACATTCCTCCGCGCTCCGGACCTGGGGCTGCAACGCCAGCAGTGCCGTCCGCGTTGCGTTCGAAATCATGCGCTCGCGCGCCGCTTCCGAGGAACCCGCGGTGAGCCCGGCTTCCGCGAACATCTGGTGATGCGAGTTCAGAAGGTAGGAGAAAGCGTTGCGGCCCTGCCGGTCGACGATGTAGACCTCGATGCCGAACACCGCCTCGTCACCCGGCACGAGGATTTCCATCAGCAGGACGTAGTCGGCGTCGGTGCCGCGGCGGGAGACCGCATCCGTCACCGCCGACAAGCCTTGCTGGAACAGCTCCCATTGCGAAGCCCTCTGGAGCGGGCCCAGGTCGAGGCGATCGGGCCTTGCCGCCGCCGTGGCGATGCCCTGGCCGTTCAGGAAGTCGATGATCTCGCGCTGCGAGGTGAAGGAATGGGCGGTCCGGTCGATCCGGCGGACCAGGGTCGGCAGGACCTCGACCGACATCGTGCCGACGGCTTCGACGAAGGCCGGGGCATGCTCGCTCGGCGGGCGAAAGCCCGGCTCGGGGATCGTCTGCTGCGCCTCGTGGGCGGCGGCAGGCAAGAGTGCAAGCCAAAGGAGCGCACACAGGA
>CAZMED010000650.1:0-1506 GCA_964565045.1 uncultured Thermoanaerobaculia bacterium | reverse complement strand
ATTTCGGATTTCGGATTTCGGATTTCCGCCCACCCTCCCGCCATCTGACCTGCACCCGACAACGAGCACGGCTCACCGTCTCCCGTGGGGGCGGATGGGAATTCCTGATTCCTAATTCCTAATTCCTAATTTTTGGCCTTTTTCCTGGTCTGCCACACGATGCTGCCGCCGACGATGGTGGCGGCGGGCCAGCCCTTGAGCCGCCTGCCCGCGAACGGGGTGTTGCGGGACCTGGACTCGAACTGCTCCGGCTCGACACTCTTCAAGGCCCGCAGGTCGAGCACTGTCAGATCCGCCGCAGAGCCCTCGCGCAGCGTGCCTCCGGGGAGGCTGAAGATCTCGGCCGGCCGGGTCGACATCAGTCGCACCAGCTGCATCAGGCCGATGACCCGCCCGTGCACCAGCCGGTCCAAGGCCAGGGGCACCGCGGTCTCGAGCCCGGAGATCCCGGCCGGAGCGTCGGAGAAGTCGAGCTCCTTCTCGTCGGCGTGGTGGGGCTCGTGGTCGGAGACGATCGCGTCGACAGTGCCGTCGTAAATGCCCTGCAGGATCGCCTCGACCTCGGCCGCGCCCCGCAGGGGCGGACAGGTCTTCCAATTGGGGTCGTAGCTCGCCGCAGCGACGTCCTCGTCGGTGAGCACGAACTGGTGGGCCGCGACCTCGCAGCTCAGCGCCAGGCCGCGCCGCTTGCCGGTCCGCACGAGGTCGAGGGCGGTCGCAGTCGACAGATGGCAGAGGTGGAGGCGGCCGCCCGTGAGCTCGGCGAGCAGGATGTCGCGGGCGACCATCACCTCCTCGGCGGCGGTCGGGATTCCGGCGAGGCCGATCCGCGTCGACACTCTGCCTTCGTGCATGCAGCCCACGTCGGACAGGTCGAGGTCCTCCTCGTGCGCGGCGACCGGGATGTCGAAGCTGCGCGCGTACTCGAGCGCGCGCCGGAAGAGGAGGGCGTTGCGCACCGGCCGGCGGTCGTCCGAAACCGCCACCGCGCCGGCCGCCACCATCTCTCCGATCTCGGCCATGGCCTCGCCGGCGAGCCCCTGGGAGACCGCGCCAACGGGGTACACCCGCGCCATGCCCGCCTGCTCGGCGCGCTCGCGGATGAAGGCCGTCACCGACGGGTCGTCGTTGACCGGTCGGGTGTCCGGCATGCAGCAGACCGCGGTGAAGCCGCCCGCGGCGGCCGCGCGGCAGCCGCTCGCGATGGTCTCCTTGTGCTCGAAACCGGGCTCGCGGAGGTGTGTGTGGAGGTCGATGAAGCCGGGCGCGACCACCAGACCGGCCGCGTCGAACACCTGGGTGCGTCCGGGCGCCTCCAGTTTCTCGCCCACCGCGGAGATGACACCGTCCTCGATCAGGATGTCCATCCCCTGGTCGAGGCCCTGGCTCGGGTCGACGACCCGGCCGTTACGAATCAGAAGCCGCTTCACTGCGTCCTCCGGCGAGCAGGTAGAGAATGGCCATGCGGATCGCCACGCCGTTGGTCACCTGGTCGAGGATCACCGA
>CAZMED010000649.1:0-1506 GCA_964565045.1 uncultured Thermoanaerobaculia bacterium | reverse complement strand
GTCTTCGCGGTGCTCGCGCTGTGGGCCCTCGGAACGCGTTGGCATCTTCGCCTCGAACCGCTGGAGCGGGACATCTCCACCTACGCCGTGATCGGCCGCGAGATGCTGGCCGGACGGCAGCTCTACGCCGACCTCTGGGATCACAAGCCCCCCGCCATTCATTTGATGTTCGCCGGCGCGACGGCTCTGGTCGGGCCCGGTGTGCCCGCCGTGTTGCTGGTCAACGTGGCCGTCTCGGTTGCCATCCTGGGCGTGCTGATGCTGACGGGTCGTCGACTCGCAGGCGACAGCGGGGGGATCGTCGCGGGCTTGCTGTGGGTGTTCGTCGGCCTCGATCTCGGTCTCCAGGCAAATCAGCCGAACGTCGAGCTTCCGATGAACCTCTGCACCGCATTGGCGCTGCTCGTGTTTCTCGCCCCCGGTTCGCGCTCGACCGGATACGTGGGCGGAGCTCTGACCGCGGCCGCCATCCTCCTCAAGCCGGTCGCGGCGGCGCAGTTCGGTCTCCTGGCGGCCGTCGAGGTCGGCGAGCGGTGGCAGCATCATCGACCACGAGCAGCGATGAACGATCTCGGGCGTTGGTTGGCGATCACGTTGCTGATCCTCGGAGTCGTGATGACGTGGTTCGTCCTTCGATCAGGATTCGATGCGGTGTGGGGTGCGGTGATTCGTTACAACATGGCCTACGCCAGTGGTACCGTCGCCGACAAGTTCGTCGGGTTGGTCAAGATCGGAAACCACCTGCCGGCTGCCTCCCTGGTGGTCCTGGGGTTGCTGGCCGCCTGGGCGGCAGGAGCTCTTTCGATCATGGAGCAACACCAACGGCGCCGAACTGTCGCGCTGCTGGCCGGCACGGCCGTTGCGATCGCCGCTCCGGGGAAGTTCCATCCCCACTACTTCCAGCTGCTCCTGCCGATTCTCGTCGTGGCGGCAGCCGTCGGTCTGGCGCACGCGCTCCGGGGCGGGGTGTTCGGGAAGGCCGGTGCAGTCGCCGCGTTGGTGATTCTGGTTGGAATCCAAGCGCAGTCGCTGCGCCTGTCGCCTGACGAATGGTCGCGACGAAAGTATGGCGAGACGTTCCTCAACGAGCGGAGGCTCGGCGTCGAGCTCGAGGCCTATGTGGAGCCAGGTCAGCCGTTCTGGCAGCTCGGCACCCTGCCGGGCCTGTATCTCCTCACGGAGACGGTCCCCGCGAGTGGCGTCCTGTATGACGGGCCGCTTCAGGAGGCCTCCCCCATCCGGAGGCAGCTTGCTCGGCGGGTTGAAGCTGAGTTGACGGATTCGTCCCCCCGTTGGATCGTGATTCGAGCCGGGCCGGACGATCGAGAGATCATGCACTGGCTTCGCCAGAGGTATCGCCTCGTCGCCCCGACGAAATCGGTCAGACGAATGTCGCTGTGGGTCCGCCGGGATTCGCCGCCTCCCGAATCCCACCAGACACCTGTCTTCTCGAACGGGTTCGAGTCGGGAGGGACTGCAGAGTGGACCCGATCAGGGTCGCAGAGC
>CAZMED010000648.1:0-1512 GCA_964565045.1 uncultured Thermoanaerobaculia bacterium | reverse complement strand
CACCTCACGCCGGTCGAGGGCTCGACCTTCCGCAGACCGGACAACGAGCTCGTGACCTTCGAGCTGGACTCCAACGGCGACGTCATCCGCATCAAGAGAGACAACAACTACCTCTTCCCCGTTCAGAAGTGAGAGAGACCACACGACGATGAATCAGCCCCTCGATGCTTTCACGTACCGCGACGGCGTGCTCCACGCCGGCGGGATTCCGGTGTCCGAGATCGCCGACGCGGTCGGCACCCCCGCCTACGTGTACTCCGCCGAGGCGATCCGTTCGAACTACCGCAGGATCGAGCGCGCCTTCGCGCCGCTTCAGGCCCACATCCACTACGCGGTCAAGGCCTCCTCCAACCTGCACCTCCTGCGGCTGCTCCACGAGCAGGGCGCCGGGATGGATGTGGTCTCCGGCGGCGAGCTGGAGCGGGCGTGGCTGGCGGGGACGCCGATGCAGCAGATCGTGTTCGCCGGCGTCGGCAAGACCGAGGCCGAGCAGCGCGCGGCGCTCGACGGAAGGTGGAGCCCGCTCTGCGACGACGCCGATCTCCTCGGCGCTCGCGATCTCACCGGGCGCGGCCCCGTCGGGCTCTTCAACGTCGAGTCCGAGAGCGAGCTCGAGGTGCTCGCCCGGGTCGCCGCCGAGCTCGGGATCGTGGCGCGCGCCTGCCTCCGGGTGAACCCCGACGTCGATGCCAGAACCCACGAGTACACGACCACCGGCCTCGAGGAGAACAAGTTCGGCGTCTCGTGGACCCGCGTGCCCGAGATCTTCGCGGCCTTCCGCGACACGCCGTCGGTCCGGCTGGTCGGCCTGCACGTCCACATCGGATCGCCGGTGCGCGAGATCGAGCCCTACGAGTCGGCGGTCAAGGTCCTCCTGCGGCTGGTCGACACCCTCGAGGCGGCGGGCCACGAGATCTCGGTCCTCGACCTCGGCGGCGGCTGGCCCATGAACTACACCGACGGGCAGTCGCCCGGGATCGAGCCCTTCGCCGAGGCGCTGATTCCCCTGCTGGAAGACCGGGTGCGGAACGGCCTGCAGATCGTCCTCGAGCCGGGGCGGGCGATTCTCGCCAACTCGGGGGTGCTGCTGACCCGCGTGCAGCACGTCAAGAAGGGACGCGCCAAGACCTTCGTGGTCTGCGACGCGGGCATGCACTCCCTGATCCGCCCCGCCTTCTACCGCGCGTTCCACTTCGCCTGGCCGGTCCGGGTCGAGGCCCGCCACGTGCCGCCCGGGGCGGCGGAGCGCCTCGAGCTTCCCGGTCTCGAGCACTGCGACCTCGTCGGGCCGATCTGCGAGACCGGCGACTTCCTCGCCCGCGGCCGCGACCTGCCCCCGGTCGAGCGCGGCGACCTCATCGCCGTGTTCTCGGCCGGCGCCTACGGCATGTCCATGAGCTCGAACTACAACGACCACGGGCGCTCCGCCGAGGTCCTGGTGGACGGCGATCGCGCGATCGTCATCAACGAGCGCCAGAAGCTGAGCACCCTCCTCGAGACGGAGATGGCACC
>CAZMED010000647.1:0-1512 GCA_964565045.1 uncultured Thermoanaerobaculia bacterium | reverse complement strand
TCCTGAGCGTGGACGCTGGTCGCGATACAGAAAAGAGCGATCACGACGAGTGAGGACCTTGCATTCAATCTGACCTCCGCCTCGAGGACGTCCACACTCGGATCTTACGCCACGTTCTCAAGAACGAACTCCGGCCAGGGTGCCGTTTGGCAGAACTGCGTGTTCCATGATTGTTCGTGCCGAGCAATATGGTGCGGATCAACCGCCACGGCAAACCTCGGTTGGGTCATGGAGCCTTTTCCAGATGCCGCGCAATGAGCACTGTCGAGATAAGGGCCTGGCAGAGGATGCGGTGTTGATCGCGCGTCCACAGGATGTGAATCGTTCGTGGCGAAGCGCGGACATTGGAGCGTGCCTGTTCCAGGCCGTGGATCGTTTGACGCATCAGAACGCATGCATTATGATGAAAGCGGTTTCGTCGGAGGTGGTCGTGCCGTCCCTGCAGATTCGCGAGCTGCCGGAAGCCTTGTATCGGATGCTCTCTCTGAAAGCCCGGCGGGAGCGGCGGAGCCTCGCGCAGCAGGCCGTGATCGAGCTGGAGCGGCTGTCCGAGATGGAGGCCGGCGCTCGGCGGCACCAGGCTCTGCAGACGCTGCGGGAGCAGATCGAGGCCGGCGGCGAGGTGCCGGTCTCCCGTCCCCCGGTCGACGTCGTTCGTGAGGACCGCGAGCGGTGAGCCGACACCTCGTCCTCGATGCGTCGGCGGCGATCGAGGCCGTGCTCCGGAGGCCGCGGGCCGAGGCGATCATCGATCGCCTGGAGCAGGCCGCTCGGGTGACCGTGCCCGACCTCTACTTCGCCGAGATCGCCAACGCGCTCTGGAAGTACGTCGCGGCGGGGGACATCACGATCGACGACGGCCAGGAGCTGCTGGCGACCGCCTCGGTGCTGGCCGACGAGTCCCTGCCGTCGATCGACCTCGCGACCGAGGCGCTCGCAACGGCTGCCGCCTTCGACCACCCCGTCGACGATGCACTCTACGCCGTCACCGCCCGCCGTTCGGGAGCTGCTGTCTGCACCGTCGACCGCCGCCTCGGCTCGCTCCTGAAAGCGATGCGCGTGCCGTCGATCACGCCCTGAGCTGGGTTCCACCTTGCCCCGTTCACACGATTCCTTCGAGGATTCCGCGGGCTGTCTTCCGGGGTTCGTCTGGGACGAGTGCCGCCTTTCTGTTGCATCGGCTGCCCGCAATAGCGGCCCAGGCTCCACATTGCGGCAATGAGGGACATGGCGCCGACATGGCACCGATGGAGATCGACGTCATCGCTGCGCGAGGGTGGGGCGCTCAGCTGGCACAGGGCAGGCAAGACCCGCGATTGCCGACGACATTCATCAATTGATCGGTTCGCGAGCTCGGGCAACCCTCGGTTGCTTTTGCTGCGCGCCACCCGCCGGTTCCCGGCGAGGCGGCGCGTGGCGTGGTTGGTGAGGAGGTCTGCTTCGAAACGTCTCCCAGTGACAAACACCTCCCGCCCCTCCGGCACGCGGGACGCGTGCCCCACAAAGAGGCGT
>CAZMED010000646.1:0-1514 GCA_964565045.1 uncultured Thermoanaerobaculia bacterium | reverse complement strand
ATCGCCCGCAACACCCAGATCCAGCTCCAGGAGGAGTCCGGCATCTGCCGGGTCGCCGATCCCTGGGGCGGCTCGTACTTCATCGAACGTCTGACCTCGGACCTCGCGCTGCGCGCCTGGGAGCACATCCGCGAGGTCGAGAGTCTGGGCGGCATGGCCAAGGCCATCGCCGACGGGCTGCCGAAGCGCCGCATCGAGGAGGCCGCCGCGCGCACCCAGGCGCGCATCGACTCCGGCCGCCAGACCATCGTCGGTCTCAACCGCTTCCGAATCGAGGACGAGGGTGCGCTCGAGGTCCTCAAGGTGGACAACCGCACCGTCCACGAGGCACAGCTGGCGCGCCTTGCCAGGCTGCGCTCCGAGCGCGACGGGCAGCTCGCCGAGAGCCGGCTGGCCGAGCTCGAGCGCTGTGCCGCGACGCGCGAGGGCAACCTGCTCGACGCCGCGGTCGAGGCCGCCCGCGCCGGCGCCACCGTGGGTGAGATCTCGGATGCGATGGAGCGGGTGTTCGGCCGCCACCGCGCGACGATCCAGGCGATCGCGGGGGTGTACTCCGCGGAGGTGGGAGACAGCATGGAGGACGTGAGCAGAGCCCGCGCCATGACCGACGCCTTCGCCGCGCAGGACGGCCGGCGGCCGCGGATCCTGGTCGCCAAGGTCGGTCAGGACGGCCACGACCGCGGCCAGAAGGTGATCGCCACCGCCTTCGCCGACCTCGGCTTCGACGTCGACATCGGGCCGATGTTCACGACCCCGCAGGAGACGGCGCGCCAGGCGGTCGAGAACGATGTGCACGTGGTCGGCGTGTCCTCGCTCGCCGCCGGCCACCTGACCCTGGTGCCGAAGCTCAAGGCCGAGCTCGACCGCCTCGGGCGCCCCGACATCATGATCGTGGTCGGCGGCGTCGTCCCGCCGCAGGACCACGAGGCGCTGCACGCCGCCGGGGCCTCGTTCATCTTCGGGCCCGGCACCAACATTCCCGAAGCGGCGGTGGAGCTGCTGGAGGAGCTGGTGCGACGCATCGAACGTCGTTGAACGTTCGAACGTTAGAACGTTCCACGTTCCACCCGCCCGCCCATTTCGGATTTCGGATTTCCGCCCACCCACCGAGTTTGAGGCGTTGCAGGTCCACACAGTCGACAGAAGCAGAGGCAGTGGCAGCCACAGCTTCCGAGGGCAGTAACAGCGGCAGTGGGCAGCGACAGCGTCCAGGCGGCAGCGTGAATACGACCCCGATCACCCCCTCGGGTTGAGCAGCCGCCAGGTCATGGCACGCACCTCGTCGAAGGTCGCCAGCACGGTGGCAGTGCAGGGCCCATCAACGACCCCGGCCTGAGCCAGCAGGCGGAGGTGGCTGTCCACCTCCCTGGCCGAGGCGTAGGCGATCCGCCAGAAGTGCTGCCGGTCTCGACCAGACCGGCCCTGCCCCTCGGCGAGGTTGGCGGGTACTGAGCTCGCCGAGCGGATCACCTGATCGGCGATCGACTTGAGGGGAGCCGGCACCCTCATGACGA
>CAZMED010000645.1:0-1516 GCA_964565045.1 uncultured Thermoanaerobaculia bacterium | reverse complement strand
CTGCGGCACGCCTACATCGTCTACGGCAACCTCCTCGTCGGTCAGACCTGGACCACGATTGCCGAAGTGTCGTCGCTGCCCTTCACGATCGACTTCGCGGCAGGCGACGCGCTGTTCGGGACACGCACCCCGCAGGTCCGCTGGCAGCAGAACGTGAGCTCGAGCTGGAGCTGGGCCGTCGGGCTGGAGATGCTGCAGGAATCCGGCATCTACAACCCGTATGACCTCGGAGGGAGCGCGAGCCCGCAGCTGCCGGTGCTCGCCGCGCGCGTCACCCACAAGCGGCCTACCGGCGTGAGATCGCTCGCCGCCCTCGTTCAGCAGCTTCGCTGGGACGGCGAAGGCGTCGGGCCTGACGCGACCGCGGCGGGGTGGGCTCTGATCTTCGCGGGACGCGAGAACCTCGGCAGCAGCGCCGACTTCTTCACCTGGAACCTGGCCTACGGCGATGGCACGCCGGATACCATCGGGGCGCTGACCGGTAGTGGCGCGAACGCGAACCTGACTCTTGACGGCCGGCTCGTCACGCGGCAGGGCTACAGCGTGGCTCTCGGGCTGGGTCACGCGTGGTCCGACACCCTGGCGTCAAACCTCGCGTACGCGTGGACGGATCTCGAGGACATCGGCGCGCGGGCGCCGGACGCCATCCGGAGCGGCGGCGTCGGCCACATCAACCTCATCTGGACGCCGCGCAAGAAGCTCAGCACCGGCATCGAGCTGATGTGGGGCGCGCGCGAGAACGCCGACGGCGCCGATGGAACCGCCACTCGGATCCAGACGATGGTGAAGTACGGGTTCTGACGGGGGAGGGCAAGGTGTTGATGAAGCTCGTGGTCGGCCAGTCCTGGATGCGGCGGCGGACTGCCAACGCGGTGGTGATCGCCGCGGCATGCACGATCTTCATGCCGCGCCCGAGCTCGGCGCAGCAGTTCAACGGCGACAACCAGTGGACCGCCCCCCATGGAGTCGCGACCTTCGTGCTGACGGTGGGTCAGGAGTACTCGACGGCGCTGGCCGTCGCCGCCCTGCTGCCCGACACCGAGTTCAACCTCGGTGTGACCCACTTCGTCGACAAGCCGCTGGACCTGACCGAGGGACGCTACTCGGGGATCTTCTACGTCAAGCATCGGTTGACGGAGAACGAGGCCGGCACCGCCGGCTGGGCGGTGAGTGTGGGCACCGGCGTCGATCCGAGTCACCTGGAGGCAGGGGAGGTGACGGACACCTTTCAGTCGTGGTTCGTGAACACGTCGTACACGTTCGCGTTTCGAGACGGCGACGTGACCTGGGACCTGCTGCCGGGCGTCATGGTCAACCTGGACAAGGACCAGTCCGGCGAGAACGCCTTGGGGATGACCTGGTGCTCGCGCGCCGCCGTCTACAAGATCATCCCGCAGTCGGCCATCGTCGGCGAGGTGTTCGGCACCGCGGGGGAGGCGTACGCCGAGCCCACGTACCGGGTCGGCGTGCGATGGGAGAGCCCGAGGGTCGTGGTGGCCGCGACCTACGGCAACAG
>CAZMED010000644.1:0-1533 GCA_964565045.1 uncultured Thermoanaerobaculia bacterium | reverse complement strand
AGGCCGGCATCAACCGGGTCAAGAAGGACGCCGACGCGGTCTCGGCCTACGCCCTGTCGGAGGCCCTGTGGTACCTGACCCGCAGCCTGCCCGAGAACCACGCGGTGATGGTCTCCCTCGGCGAGGGACTGATGCCCAAGGCCGGCGAGACGCCCGAAATGGGCTCGAACCCGCTGCTCGGCTTCGGGCGCGTCTACGCGAGACCGCAGGTGGCGCGCTTCCTCGACCGCCGCGTGCACCGGCTCGTCAACGACCCCACCTACGAGTGGGCGGAGTTCTGGAGCGATCTGCAGGAGGCGGGCATCACGGTGTGGGGCGCCGCGGTGGACACCCTCGAGAACACCTCGCGTTTCGCCAAGGGCAGTCCGAGCGGCGCGATGACCATCGTCCATCTCTTCGACCAGCCGCTCAAGGTGGCGCGGCCCTACGAAGGTTACATGGGCAACCTGGTGTTGCCGCGCCGAGTGGTGGAGAAGGCGGCCGAGCGCTCGATCCTGATCGACTACCGCACCCCGCGGGCCAAGGTCATGGAGGCGATCCGCGACACCTACCCGGGCATCGTCCCAGAGCACGTGCACGTGTGGACCCTGGGCGGAAAGTCTCGCCGGCAGCGCCTGAGCGTGCTGTGGGACGAGTGGCGGGCGGTCGGCGTCCACGTCGTCGAGGACGGTTGGACCCTTCCCGGCACCCGCTATCCGGTCTTCACCGAGTCGGGCACCTACGCGCCGGTCTTCCGGGTCGGAGAGTTCACCGACGAGGCCGGCGCCCCCCACCTCTTCATCTGCGACGGCTACGCCGCCTCCGCGGAGGCCATGCAGGCTGCGAGCCTCGACCCGATCCTCGATCTGTCGACCTCCATGTGCCTGTTCTCATCGCGCTTCGAGGCCTCGGCCGACCGCGAGCGCGAGCTCATCGCCCTCGACCCGGACGCCGAGGAGTTCCCCTCACGCCTAGCGGCAACCATCGGCGCCGAGCTCTCGCCCGAGCTCGTCAACGCCTACCGCGAGAGCCTGCGCTCGGCGCGCGCGGCGCTGATGCCGGTCCACCGGCGCACCATCACCGCCGACGACTTCTTCCCGCTCAAGGAGTGGCGGGTCCTCGCCCTGGCCGGCTACATGCTGCCCGACCCCTACTGCGACCTCGACGGCGTCGAAAAGGCCGCGGACGACCTCTACCGGGTCACCACGCGCGCCGCGACCCGGCGCGGCATGGTCGACGTCACCCTGAGCCTGCGGCTCATGGACCCCATGGACGAGATGCGGATGGTGTTCTCGCCGCTCCTCGACCGCTTCTACGCCGGCCAGAACTACCGCACCCGACCGGTCAAGATCTCCGACTCCGGCCGCATCCGCAACGAGCTCCAGACCCTGTGCTCGGAGGCCATCGAGTACCGTCCCGACGACCACATGGTGGTGCACTTCGACCAGGTCGACGACGCCGTCCTCGAGCCGGACAAGAAGCAGCTCATCCAGGAGGTGCTGCACTGGTACAAGCGGGAGCACCCGCTGTGGTTCGAGTGGCTGGAGCTGGAGT
>CAZMED010000643.1:0-1534 GCA_964565045.1 uncultured Thermoanaerobaculia bacterium | reverse complement strand
GCATCAAGAACCTCATCATGTTCGTGCCGCGGCCGCAGGAGTACCACGGCGACGCGTGCGCGTC
This sequence comes from uncultured Thermoanaerobaculia bacterium, assembly GCA_964565045.1. Taxonomy (GTDB): domain Bacteria; phylum Acidobacteriota; class Thermoanaerobaculia; order Thermoanaerobaculales; family Sulfomarinibacteraceae; genus Sulfomarinibacter. The sequence continues at coordinate 1,470 of CAZMED010000643.1, read as the reverse complement.
GTTGGGTGCGGTCTGGCGGCTGCCGGAGGTCGAGGGCAAGGTGCGGCTCAACGTGCTCGTGATGCTGACGCCGCAGTTCCACGGCGTCGGCGCGCACAGCTTCTCGCCCGAGTACATCTGGCCCTACGGCGGGCTCATCGTCGGCACCGACCCGGTGGCCGTCGACGCGACCGGCGCCCGCATCATTGAAGCGAAGAGGTCGCTTCACTTCGGCAAGCAGAGCCCGATCACGCCGCCGCCCCACCACATCCGGGTCGCGGGCGAGCGCTACGGCCTCGGCGTCGGCGACCCCGAGCGCATCGAGATCGTGCGCATCGGGCCCATGGACGACGCACTCATCTGAGTTAGGAATTAGGAATTAGGAATTAGGAATGAGGAATTAGGAATTTTCCCCCGCCCACCCGCCAGCCTCGAATTCTCAATTCTCAATTTTTAGTTTTGAATTGCCACCCGCCCACCCGGCTGCCGGGTCGCCTGCCCGAAATTGTGGTGCGGGCGTCTCGCCCGCACTCCCCGACGCGTCCAGACCGACGATGCACGGGCGGGACACACCACAATTTCGATCTCGCCCGCCTGGGTGGGTGGGAACTCAAAACTCAAAACTCAAAACTCAAACCTGCTCGAGTGCCTGCTCGAAGTCGCCGATCAGGTCCTCCGCGTCCTCGCAGCCGATGGAGACCCTGACCAGTCCGTCGGTGATGCCCGCCGCGAGGCGGTCGTCTCTCGACATCGCGGCGTGGGTCATGGAGGAAGGGTGCTGGATGAGGGTCTCGACGCCGCCGAGCGACACCGCCAGCGTCATCAGCTCGACGTTGTCGAGAAGCCGCATTCCGGCTTCGATGCCGCCGCGGACCTCGAACGAGATCAGCGAGCCGGGACCGTCCATCTGGCGCGTCGAGAGCTCGTGCTGGGGGTGGCTGGCGAGCCCGGGGTAGCGCACCCACTCGACCTTCGGGTGCTGCTCGAGGAAGGGGGCGACGGCGCCCGCGTTCTCCTGTGCGGTCCGCACCCGCATGCCGAGGGTCTTGAATCCGCGCAGGGCGAGCCACGCCTGGTGCGGGTCCATGCACGCCCCGAGGTAGGCGTGGGCGCGCTTGATGCGGGCCCGGAGCTCGTCGTCGCGGGGCACGATCATGCCCGCCACGACGTCGGTGTGGCCGTTGATGAACTTGGTCATCGAGTGCATCACGATGTCGGCGCCGAGCTCGATCGGTCGCTGCAGGATGGGCGAGGCGAAGGTGTTGTCGACCAGCAGCAGGGCGCCGTGCCCGTGCGCGATCTCGGCCACTGCCGCGATGTCGGTGAGGCTGATGGTCGGATTGGCGGGCGTTTCGATGAAGACCAGGCTGGTGTTGGGGCGCATGGCGGCGCGCACCGCCTCGAGGTCGGCGGTCTCGACGAAGCTCGATTCGACGCCGAAGCGGCTGAAGTCGCGCTCCATCACCACCCGGGATGGCCCGTAGACCGACG
>CAZMED010000642.1:0-1540 GCA_964565045.1 uncultured Thermoanaerobaculia bacterium | reverse complement strand
CGCACCAGGTTGAACTGCTGGAAGATCATCGCCACCCGCCGCCGCAGCCGGCGCAGCTCGCCGCCGCGCAACCGGGTGATCTCCTCGCCGAAGATCCAGACCTTCCCCTCGGTGGGGTCGATGAGGCGGTTGATGCAGCGCAGCAGGGTCGACTTGCCGGAACCCGAGAGACCGAGGACGGCCAGGAACTCGCCCTCGGCCACCTCGAGGTCGATGCCCTCGAGGGCCCGCACCCCGCCGGGGTAGACCATGCCGAGGCCCTCGATGCGGACCGCCGCCGCGCGCCCGGCCGCAGGCGCCGGAAGCGCGCTCACTCGCCGCCTCCCTCGCGCTGGCGCCGCCGCTCGAGCTTCGCCTCCTCCGCCTCGAGCAGCGCCGACGCGCTCACCCCGGCCTCCGAGAGTGCCGCCCTGAAGTCGTCGAAGTCGGCGTCGGAGGACGGCGCCGCCGCCACCCCCGCCACCAGGTCGTAGTACGCCGCCTGGCCCTCGGGGGTGTCGAGGAAGCGCTGCAGCGAGGCCTCGAACTGCCGCCACAACGTCTCCGGGAAACCGCGGCGGACGCAGCACACGTCGTTGGGGATCGGATCGGTGAGCGCGATGATCCGGACCTCGTTGAGGAGCTTCTCACGCTCCTCGGGTGTCGTCATGTTTTTCAGGAGCAGAAAGCGCGCGTCACCCACCAGGGTGCCGTCGCGCAGGTTGGTGGCCGAGGGCGGCGAGTAGAAGGTGGCGCCGCCCGCGACCTTTCCGTCGCGCACCGCCTGCACCACGTTCGGGTGGCCGCCGGCGAACAGCACGTGGCCGAGGCTCACCCCGGAGCGCTGCAGCAGGGTGCGCGGGAAGATGTGGCCCGAGGTGGAGGTCTCGTCGGAAAAGGCGAAGCTCTGCCCGTTGAGGTCCTCGAGGCGGTCGATGCCCTCGTCGCCCCTGGTCATGACGCACCCGTAGTAGACATTCGAGAGCTCAGGCTGCGGGCGCACGGAGGTGTGCAGGATGCTGGTCTCGCGCAGGGTTCCCGGCCGCTCGTACTCGAGCTCCTTGCGGCCGTCGCCGACCAGGTCGCGGGGGCCAGACACCACGTGGCGGCTGGCGGCGGCCTCGACGTCGCGCTGCTCCACCAGGCGCCACACCGCCGTCTTGCCGTCGGCGACCGGCACCTCGACCCAGCCCGGGGCCGTCCGGTCGAGCAGCTCCACGAGGTCCGCCCGCAGGCGGCCGGTGATCGTCTCCGGCACCGCGATCCGGGCGTCCACCAGGTTCTCAAGCCGCGTCGGCTCGCCGGCCCCGGAGCGGGTGACGACGATGGCATAGCGATCCACCGACCGCACCACCTGCAGGCGGGCCTCGGCGCCGTAGCGGGCGTTGGCCAGCACGTAGGCGAAGGCCGGGATCCACGCCACGTCCGCCTGGCCGGCGCCGAGAGCCTGGATCACCGCCGCGTAGCTGGTCGGCACCTGCGAGCGAAGGGTGAGGCCGCTGTCCTCGCGGACGAAGCGCGCCAGCTCGTCGCCGCGGCGCACCAGGGTGCCCTGCTCCAC
>CAZMED010000641.1:0-1548 GCA_964565045.1 uncultured Thermoanaerobaculia bacterium | reverse complement strand
CCCACCCACCCGAAAACGCAGAGGCGCCGAGGCGCGGAGGCGCAGAGCCCGCCCGCCCGCGTCGCAAACACCAAGACACGAAGACACCAAGGGATTCACGAAGGCCACCCGCCCACCCGAAAACGCAACGACGCAAAGGCGCAATGCCCGCCCAGCCCTCCCTCCGCGCAAAGACGCTGCGGCGAGCCACGAGATCAGCGGTGTGGCGAGGTTTCCGGCCGTCGGACGTCCGGAAACCCCCGTGTCGGGACTCCGTGCCTCTCTGGTTCAGATGGTTGGCGGGAACGTTCAACGTTCCAACGATGGCCCGTCCGCACCGTACAATGTGACGGTGGCGACGACCTTCACCACCGCGTGCCCGCGCAACTGCTACTCCACCTGCGGCATGCGGGTGGCGGTCGAGGACGGGCGGCTGCGCGCCATCGAGGCCCACCCGGGGAACCTCGCCACCTCGGAGGGGGTCTGCCTCAAGGGGCTCGCCTACCTCGAGCGTGTGACCGACCCGGACCGCCTGCTCTACCCGTTGCAGCGCACCGCCGGCGGGAGCTTCGAGCGGGTGTCCTGGGATGACGCCTTCGGCCGCATCACGGCCGAGCTCGAGACAGTGCGCGAGAGGTACGGGCCGCGCGCCCTCTTCTTCTACCAGGCGAGCGGCACCAAGGGTCTGCTGAACCGGGTGGCGATGGACTTCTGGCGGCTCTACGGCGGCTGTACCACCACCTACGGGGATCTCTGTTGGCCGGCGGGCCTCGAGGCCACCCGCCTCAGCCTCGGCGACAACCGCCACAACGCGCCCTGGGACCTCGTCAACGCCCGGCTCATCATCTTCTGGGGCAAGAACCCGGCCGAGACCAACATCCACCAGATGCGCTTCGTCGAGCAGGCCGTCGACCGCGGCGCCCGGGTGGTGGTCGTCGACCCGCGGCGCACCCAGTCCGCCGAGGGCGCGGAGCTGCTGGTCCAGGTCCGGCCGGGGACCGACGGGGCGCTCGCGCTGTCCATCGCGCACCTGCTGATCGAACAGAACCGCGTCGATCACTCCTTCATCGCGCAGCACGTGCACGGCTACCCGGAGTTCGCGGCCATGGCCCGCGAATGGCCGCCGGAGCGGGCCGCCGGGATCACCGGCGTCCCCGAGCCGGTCATCGGCGACCTGGCTCAGCTGATGGGGTCCATCGCGCCGCTCACCATCTGCGCCGGCTTCGGCATGCAGCGCTACACCAACTCGGCGCAGACCATGCGCGCCCTGATCGCCCTGCTCGCCCTCACCGGCAACATCGGAAGGCCCGGCGCCGGCTGGGTCTACGCGAACCTTCAGAGCCACATCTTCGACGCGGTGCGGGACCCACTCGCCCTCTACCCGCCGGAAGCCGACACCGATCCGGTGCGGGTGACGGTCTCCACCGCGCGCCTCGGCCCGGCGATGCTCGAGCAGTGCGACCCGCCGCTGAAGGCGGCGTGGGTGGAGCGCGGCAACCCGGCGACCCAGAACCCGCAGACCCGTGCCGTGCTCGAGGCCTTCCGGGCGCTCGACTTCCGGGTGGTCGT
>CAZMED010000640.1:0-1551 GCA_964565045.1 uncultured Thermoanaerobaculia bacterium | reverse complement strand
CTGCCACTGAGACTGTCACTGTCATCTGCCACTGTCACTGAAACTGTCGCTGTCATTCGGACGCGGACGCGGACGCGGGCTGGGTGGAATCTGGAGCCGTCTCGGAGCTGGGTTATGCTCGTGGGCCACGGCACGGCCGTGGAGCTTCGGAACGGGAGTCCCCATGCAGTCGTTTGCCAAGAAGTCGCGCACCACGCCGGTCGTCGTCGTCCTGCTGCTGATCGCCGTCGCCGCGGCGGCGGGCTGGTTCGTCCTGCGGATCGGTCCCGAGCCCGTCGTGACGCTCGACACCGAGTTTCCGGCCGTCGGCCGCGCAACGCGCGTCACGGCGAGCTTTGCCGAGCCAGAGCACGGGCTCGGTTCGCTGCGCCTCGAGGTGCGGCAAGGGGCGCGCACCGAGCTCGTGGCGGAGAGAGAACTGGCTCCGGGCCCGCCGCTGCCCTCGTTTCTCGGCGGCGGCGGCACCGCCGAGGCCATCCTCGAGGCGGTGGTCGGCACCGAGACCATGAGCTGGCTCGAAGAGGGCGAGGCGGTGCTGCGGGCGAGCGCCGAGAGATCGGCCGGCATCCTGCGGCGGCCGCCGCCGGTGGTGGTCGAACGCACGGTGGCGGTGCGGCGCCGGCCGCCGCGGCTCGAGCTCGTCTCCACCCAGCATTATGTTCGCCAGGGGGGCAGCGGCGCCGTCGTCTACCGGGTCGGCGACACCGTCCTGCGGTCCGGCGTCCGCGCCGGCGCCTTCGAGGCCATCGGCTTTCCGCTGCCGGGCGGCGGCCCCGGCGACCGCTTCGCCCTCTACGCCATCCCCTGGGACCTGCGCGACCAGGACGAGGTGCGGCTCTTCGCCGCGGACGACGCCGGCAACCGTGCCGAGCAGCCCTTCCTCGACCTCTTCAAGCCCATGCCGCCGCGGGTCGACACGATCCCCGTGAGCGACGACTTCCTCGCCCGGGTGGTGCCGGCCATCTCCAGCCAGACGGCGGGCTTCGACACCTCGGGCTCCCTCCTCGAGCAGTACCTCAGGATCAACGGTGAGCTGCGGCAGCGCGAGCTCGCCAGGGTCGCCGACATGGCGCGCGCGAGCCGGCCGGCCTTCCTGTGGTCCGGCCCCTTCCTGCAGATGCCCAACACCGCCATGAAGGCCAACTTCGCGCAGACGCGCAGCTACCTCTACGACGGCGAGGTGGTCGATCGCCAGACCCACCTCGGGCTCGACCTCGCCTCCACCGCTCGCGCGCCGGTGCCGGCGCCCAACTCGGGCGTGGTGGTGTTCGCGGGATGGCTGAGCCTCTACGGCAACGCGGTGGTCATCGACCACGGCTATGGCCTGCTGTCGCTCAGCGGCCACCTCTCCACCGTCGAGGTGGCCGAGGGCGAGGCGGTGGAGAAGGGCCAGCTCGTCGGCACCAGCGGCGCCACCGGATTGGCCGGCGGCGACCACCTCCACCTCGAGATCTTCGTCCAGGGCCAGTCCGTGGATCCTCTGGAGTGGCTCGACGGCAAGTGGATCACGGACAATCTCGCCAGCAAGATCGCGCTGCCGTAGGCAATTCG
>CAZMED010000639.1:0-1552 GCA_964565045.1 uncultured Thermoanaerobaculia bacterium | reverse complement strand
TACAACCAGCTCGGCTACATCAACATGATGAAGGGGCGCTTCGCCGAGGCCGAGGAGTACTTCAAGAGCTACAGGTTCATCGCGCCGGACCAGGCCAACCCCTACGACTCGCTCGGCGAGCTCTTCATCACGCTCGGGCGCTACGCCGAGGCGCGCGAATCGCTCGACAAGGCGATCGAGGTCAAGCCGGACTTCTGGGCGGCCTACGAGCACCTGGCGATCATGGCGGCGTTCGGCGGCGACTCTGAGCTCCTGGAGGAGACCCTCGAGCGGCTGCGTGCCGCCGGCGGGCCGGAGTCGGTCGTGGTCGGGGTGGAGTGCCTGAAGGACTACTCCGAGCTCCGCAGCGCCGGAGCCTGGACGGAGATCGTCGACCGCGCCGATTCCAAGTGCGTGGAGGGTTTCCGGGAGGGTTTCTCCGCCGTCACCACCCACCTCGCGGCCTCCAAGCTGGGCAACTGGGACCTTGCCGAGGCGATGGAGGCCGGGGCGCAGCAGCTGCTCGAAAAGGCGTCGAAGGCCCCCGACAAGAGATCGTCAATGGCCATTCGCGGCATGCTTCGACACATGGAGGGCGTGCGCCTCGCCCTTCAGGGCGATCTCGAGAGCGCCGAGGCGAAGCTCCGCGAGGCGGACGAGAGCTTGACCTACATGGAGACCGGCACCGCGGTCTTCAAGCTTCAGAATCGCCTGGCCCTGTCCGAGGTGCTGCTGGCGGCCGGACAGGACGCCGACGCCCACGCGCTGCTCTCCAAGGTGCGGTCGGTCAACCCCGTCCTGGTGGCGGAGTTCGAGGATGCGGGGCTCAAGGAGCTCGGACTGAAGCGGATGTAGCCGGAGGCCCGAAACGCCCGGATCAGGTCCGCAGCGTGTCCCGGATCGTCTCGACCGCGGCGAGCAGGTCCCGCGTCAGCCGGTGATCGCCGAGACGTCCGACGACGGCTTCCGCCACGTTCTCGAAGTACCACAGCTGGCGCTGCGGTCCGGCGTTGAACGGCTGCCAGACCGCTTCGGCGTCGTCGCTCGCCGCGAGGTCCGCAATCAGTGACTGCATGTTGTGCAACACGTCGGCGCCCTTGATGAGGACGGCATCGCGCGGCATGCTCGAGATGTGTTCGATCTGCTCGAGCTTCCGGAGCTCCCAGGTGTCCGACTCCTTGCGCCCGCGGCGCTTGTTCTCGGTGACCTCGAGGACGAGCTCGAGCACCTCGTCGCCGAGGGCGGCGCGGATGTTCTCGGCCCCGTCCGGATCGGGCACGTCCTCGAGGTAGTCGTGCAGGGCGCCGGCGGCGAGAACCTCGTCGCAGGCACCGAGGCGGGCGAGAATGCACACCGTCCCCATCAGGTGCGCGATGTAGGGCACGCGGTCGGGGAAGAGGGTCGGAAGGGGCCCGGGCCCCGTCGGCTCGTCGTTGCTCTTGCGGAACTGGTGGTAGTGCCCGCGCGCCGCGAGACGGATCGCGGTCTCGAGGAGCGGGGAAAAGAGCCCGCCGCCGCTCGATGCCGGGACGAAACCGTCGTCGGACATGGTGCGCCCATTTTACCTCCCACC
>CAZMED010000638.1:0-1557 GCA_964565045.1 uncultured Thermoanaerobaculia bacterium | reverse complement strand
CGGCGAGACCGCCGCCATCAAGCCCCTGGTCGCGCCGCCCTCAGGCGCCCCCTCACGCCCCCAGACACCGGATCAATGACGCCACGCGCGGTGCGGGACCGGCAACCCGAGCACCGGGAGGGCGGCCGGGAATTCCTAATTCCTAATTCCTAATTCCTAATTCCTAATTCCTAACTCTCCACCAGCGTCGTCCTGATATCCGCCGGCGTCATCAGCGTACGCTGCACCGGGCAGCGCCCGGCAATCCTCAGCATCTTCCGACGCTGCGCCTCGTCGAGGGCGCCCTCGACGCGGATCTCGCGGGTGAAGCGATCGATCCGGCTGCCGGCCTTTTCGGATTCGGCACAGTCGTCGCAGTGGACCTTCTCGTGCTTCAGGCGCACCTCGACGGCTTCGACCGGCCAACCCTTGCGGTCGGCGTACATGCGCAGGGTGATGGTGGTGCAGGCGCCGAGCGCCGACGCCAGCAGCTCGTACGGGGTCGGACCGGTGTTCGTACCGCCGACGCGCAGCGGCTCGTCCGCCACGAGCGGGTGGCCGTTGGCCAGGATCTCCGTCCGGTAGCCGCTCTCGGTCCGGGCCAGGACCCGGTTGTCGCCGGGGCGGGCCTTCTTGGTCTCCTCCTGGGGCGTGTCCACGAATCGGCGCGCCCAGGCGGCAATCATCGAGCCGACGTACCTTCCGTCCGCGGCGTCGCTCAGGAGGTGGTCGGCGCGGTCGAGGGAGATGAAGCTCTTGGGGTGCTCGGCGGTCTCGAAGATCCGGCCCGCGTGCTCGATGCCGACGATCGAGTCGAGCGGTGAATGGAGCACCAGCAGGGCCCGTCCGAGCCCGGCGATCGCCTCGCTCATGTTGACTTCCGAGAGATCGTCGAGGAACTCCTTGCGGATCCTGAAGCTGCGGCCGGCGATCTCGACCTCCGCTTCGCCGGCGGTCTCGATGTCGGCGGCCGATGAGCGGATCATGCCGGCCAGGTGGTCGGTGGAGGCCGGCGCGGCGATGGTGACCACCGCCGCGACCGAGGCAATGCGCGCCGCCGCCTGGAGCACCGCCGCACCGCCGAGTGAGTGCCCGATCAGGATCGTCGGCGCCGCGAGCTCGCGGGCCATGAAACCGGAAGCCGCAACCAGGTCCTCGACATTGGACGAGAACGTGGTGTCCGCGAACTCGCCCTCGCTGCCGCCGAGCCCGGTGAAGTCGAAGCGCAGCACGGCGATGCCCTCGGCGGCCAACGCCCGCGACACCCGCGCCACGCCCTTGTAGTCCTTGGAGCAGGTGAAGCAGTGGGCAAAGAGTGCGTAGGCGACCGGCGCGTCGTCCACCGGAAGGTCGAGCAGCGCGGCCAGACGGTGGCCGGAGGCGTTCTCAAAGCTGATCTTCTTCGTGTGCATGGTCACTCCCAACTACGGGCCATCGTTGGAACGTTGGAACGTTGGAACGTTCGAACGTTGAACGTTCCGCCCACACGCCCGGAGACGATCTCGTGCTCGAGTCGGCACCCGGTTCCGATGGTGCGGGAGGGCGGGCGGGCATTCCTCATTCCTAATTCCTCATTCC
>CAZMED010000637.1:0-1558 GCA_964565045.1 uncultured Thermoanaerobaculia bacterium | reverse complement strand
AAACGTCCTCGCCATCACCTTGCGCTTGCTCGAATCCGAGCTCTCCATGTAGCTCCGGGGCACTCCGGTGCGCGCCGCGAAGTGCTCGGCCTGGGCCTTCGTGATCACCGCCTCCCCGGTCGCGGGGTCGCGCAGCATTTCGAACTCGCGGCCCCAGATGGTGCGGCGGAGGTTGGAGGTTGAGAAGGGGATGCAGTCCGTCGGGCAGATCTCGGCGCAGGCGAGGCAGCCGATGCAGTCCGGCGGCGGCTCGTTGAACGGCGGCGCGATCTCGCGCCCCCAGCCGCGGTTGACCGAGGCGATCGCCGACACCCCGATGTGGTCGCAGACCCTGGTGCACAGACCGCACAGGATGCAATCAGTGGGCTCGGGGTTGGGGACGTAGGAAGTCCGTTCGATGCCGTGCTCGCGCGCCAGGAGCTGCACGAGCGGCGTGTCCGGGCAGCGGGCAAGCAGCAGGTCGAGGACCACGCGCCGCGTCTCCAGGACCCGCTCGGAATCGGTCACGACGCGCAGGCCCTCGCGCACCGGATGATTGCAGGCGGTGACCATCTTGAAGTAGTCGTCGTCCCAGCCGGCCTCGGACATGTCCACCACGCACAGCCGGCATCCGCCCCAGGGCTCGAGCCCCTCGAAGTGGCACAGGGTCGGAACCTCGACCCCGGCCGCCCGCGCCGCGTCGAGGATCGTCGCGTCGTCGTCGACGGTCACCCGGCGCCGGTCGATCTCAAGCGTGACCATCACACCACCTCCGGCTCGGCGAGCTTCGCCTTGGGAAAGGTCCGCACGGCGTCGGTGGGGCAGACGTCGAGGCACGCCCCGCACGAGATGCAGGTCTCGTGGTTGATGACGTGCAACTCCTTGATGACGCCGTCGATCGCATCCACCGGGCAGGCCTTGGCGCACAGATGGCAGCCGTCGCACAGATCGGCGAAGATCTCGAACGCCGTGAGCGCTCGGCACACGCCCGCCGGACAGGCCTTGTCGTGGATGTGGGCCTCGTACTCCGGGCGGAAGTAGCGCAGCGTCGACAGCACCGGGTTGGGCGCCGAGCGGCCGAGCTCGCACAGGCTGCCGAGCTGCATACCGGCGGCGAGCCGCTCGATGAGCTCGATGTCGCCTCCCACACCCAGGCCCGAGATCAGGCGGTCGTAGATCCGGGTCATCTGCCGGAGGCCTTCGCGGCACGGCGTGCACTTGCCGCAGCTCTCCTCCTCGAGGAAGGCGAGGAAGTAGCGCGCCACGTCGACCATGCAGGTGCGGTCGTCCATGACGATCATGCCGCCCGAGCCCATCATCGAGCCCGCCGCCGTGAGCCGCTCGTAGTCAACGGGCAGGTCGAGCAGCTCCTCGGGGACACAGCCGCCGGACGGACCGCCGGTCTGCACCGCCTTGAACGGGCGGTCCTTGAGGATCCCGCCGCCGATGTCGTAGATGATCTGGCGCAGGGTGGTGCCCATCGGGAGCTCGATGAGACCGGTGTTCTTGACCTTGCCGACCAAAGAGAAGGCCTTGGTGCCCTTCGACTTCTCGGTGCCCATCGAGGCGAACCAGGCGC
>CAZMED010000636.1:0-1559 GCA_964565045.1 uncultured Thermoanaerobaculia bacterium | reverse complement strand
TCTTCGACCACGTCCAGTGGCTCTTCTGGGCGGCCTCGAGGGCCGAGAAGTACTCTGCGTCGACGCTTCGGGGCAGGAAGGCGAGGGTCTCGCCCGTGCCGTTGGAGATCTCGACCCAGACCGGCTGGATCTTCTTCTTGTAGAGCTTGACGTCGAACAGCTCGCGCGCCTCCTCGGCCGACGGGATCGCGACCGTCACCGTGATGCCCTTCCGGCTCTGGGTCTGTGCGCGCTCTTTGAAGGACACCTGATCCAGCGGCGTGGGGCTGAACGTGCGGCAACCGGCGAGGGCCAGCAGGACCATCGCCAGCGATACCACCTTTCGACCCATCGGGGCGGTCTTCATCAACTCACCCTTCCTTCCACGCGACACGCCGGGTCCGGAGGCCGGCGGCAGCGCCTGCACGGTCGGTGGAAACCATTGATCATCAGAAGACGAAGCATGCGTACACGCCCAATTGGTTGAACTGGTATCGTATCGCCCACTTTTCGTCGTCCCTGTCGGACCGGTACTCGAGATCCGACCCGCCGAGGCCCACCCCGAGACCCAGCCACGGGGTCGCAACATACTCGAGGTTGAGACCGGCCTCGAACACGCGGCCCTCGTGGGACCCGATCGAAAGGTCCACCAGATCGACGTCGAAGCGCAGGACCCAGCGAGGCGACAGGGCGTAGTCGAGGAAGAAGCCGACCACGGGGATCGGGGCGATGAAGCTGGCTCCTTCGACGATGCCTTCCACCCACTCGTCGCCGTCATCGCTCTCCAGACGCGCCTCGCCGCTCAGGGTCAGCCCGAGGTCGAAGGTGCTCAGCCCGGCCAGGACGCCCGCATTGAGGCGGTCCGTGTCGGAGAAGTCGTAGCGCCAGATCAGCCGGACGCTGGTGGTTTCGAGGTCGGTCGCCACCTCTCCCTCCGCGCGAAACACGTAGTCCCCATACTCGAACTCATCGTCGATCACCCGGGTCGCGGCACGCCCCAGCTCGGTCACTGAGAGCGCGAGGGAATGTCTCAGATTGATCCGGTACTCGGCGCCGAGGAAAAACGTTTCGGTCCGCTCGTCGAGACCCAGAGTGTCCTCGAGCAGAATTGCCGCTCCGGCGAGCCCTTGCGGCGCCCAGGCCGCGGACGTGTCGAACACCGTCAGGGTGCCGCCGACCGTGATCCGCCAGTCGGAGGTCATGGTCGCGACGGCGAAATCGGTTCGCTGCGGCTCGGGTTGATCGATCGTCTGCGCCCAGACAGGCCCCGCCCAGAGAACCGCCACCGTGCACCACGCGCCGAGCAGGCGAATGCATCGCAATCCGTCGGTCAGCTCACCCACGCTGCCACCTTCCTCGGCGTCCGGCGGCCGCGGCCGCCTCCGTCCGTCAGTCGTTGCAGAAGATGTCCATCTTGCGTTTCGCCAGCTGGAACTGCTCATCGGTCTCGGCGGCCAGCAGTGCGTCCTTGGCCGCCAGGCATTCGGCGGCCTCCTCCTGCAGCTCCTCCTGGACCTCCGGGCTGGCGATGGCCGCGGCAGACTCCGGCTGACAGGCGGTCGGATCGGCCCGGCGGACAT
>CAZMED010000635.1:0-1569 GCA_964565045.1 uncultured Thermoanaerobaculia bacterium | reverse complement strand
TGGAACATCATCGCCGACGAGGCGGTCCTCGAAGGCACCGTGCGCACCCTCGACACCGAAACCTGGGGCGGGATGCCGGGGCGCTTCGAGCGCGTCGTCAGAGGGATCTGCGAGGCCAACCGCGCGACCTACGAGCTCCGCTACGAGCGCATCGCGCCGCCGGTGGAGAACCACCCGCAGCTGACCGGGTTCGCGACGGAGTCACTCGGGCGCAGCCTCGGGCCCGAGCGGGTCCTGGAAACTCCGCCGATCATGGCCTCGGAGGACTTCGCCTTCTTCCAGCAGCGGGTGCCGGGGGTGTTCCTCTTCCTCGGCGTGGCCAACGAGGCGAAGGGCTGGACCGACTACGTCCACACGCCGACCTTCCGGCCGGACGAAAAGGCGATCGTCACCGGCGTCACCGCGGCGGCCTCGTTGCTCGCCGACTTCACGGCCTCCGACCCGCTCGCCGGGCGCTGACCGCGGCGAGGCAGGCCAGCTGCAGTTTTTAGTTTTGAGTTTTGAGTTTTGAGTTCCCAACCGACCCCCCGGTGGGTTGAGTGTCGAGTTCTGAGTTTGGAGTTCCCAACCAACCCCCCGGTGGGTTGAGGGCCGGGCGGGGGATAACTCAAAACTCAAAACTCAAAACTCAAAACTGATCTCAGCCTCCCGCGCCGATCACGACCGCGGCGACCGCCAGCCAGATGACGACGCAGGCGAGCAGCGGCCGGTCGGTGAGGAGCGCCCGCGTCGGGCTGCCGCCGAGCTCGTGGCGGTGCAGCAGGTAGAGGTAGCGGAAGAGCCCGTAGAGGACGATAGGAACGGTCGCGAGCAGCCCCTCGGAGCCCACCTTGGCGACGGTGTCCGGCGCCACCGTGTAGAGCGCGTAGGCGAGCACCGTGGCGCCGAGCACGACGCTGATCGCGCTGTCCACCATCGGCAGGGTGTAGTGGCCGAGCACCGCGCGGTGGTTGCCGGCGTCACCGCCCAGGAGCACGAGCTCGGTGCGGCGCTTGCCGAGCGCCAGGTAGAGCGCCAGCAGGTAGGTGACGACGAGGATCCAGCGCGAGACGGGCACGTCGATGGCGACCGCACCGCCCACCACCCGCAGCACGAAGCCCGCGGCCACCACCAGGACGTCGAGGAAGACGGCCTTCTTGAGCAACGCCGAGTACAGCAGCACCAGGCTGATGTAGGCGATCAGAGTCAGCAGGAACCACCCGCCGAGGGCGACCGCGATCGCCACCGCCGCCGTGACCAGGGCCGCCGCCGCGGCCCCCGCCTGGACCGCGGACACCTCGCCGGCCGCGATCGGCCGCCGCGATTTCTCCGGGTGCACCCGGTCGGCCTCGCGGTCGATCAGGTCATTGACCAGGTACGTGGCCGACGAGGCGGCACAGAAAGCGACGACCGCCAGCGCGCTGCGGATCCACGCCTCGGGGTCGCCCACCAACCCCGAGAAGACGATCGGCGCGAGCACGAAGCCGTTCTTGAGCCACTGCTCGGGGCGCAGGCTGCGGAGGAGCGCATTCATGGGACCATTCTAGCTGCGCATCGTTAAAACGTTGAACGTTTGAACGTTAGAACGCT
>CAZMED010000634.1:0-1571 GCA_964565045.1 uncultured Thermoanaerobaculia bacterium | reverse complement strand
TCACCCTGCAGCCGCCGCCGCAGCTGTCGAACAACCAGTTCGACCTCGCCATGAGCTGGTGGCAGATGGACCGCATCATCGCCGACCAGGTGGAGATCCTGAAGACCCGCGCCCTCGCGCAGCGGGTGGTGGACAAGCTCGGCCTCGCCAGCCACCCGGCCTTCGCCGGCGGCGACCCGGTCGGGGCGCTGCTCGGCGGTATCTCCGCCAAGCCCATCGAGGGCACCTTCGTGGTCGAGGTGTCGCTCACCGGCCGGCAGCAGGAGGCGCTGGCCGAGTGGCTCAACGTCTTCATCGAGGAGTACAAGGCGGCCAACATCGAGGACAGCCTGCAGCGCACGCGCGAGGTCTACGAGGTCATCCAGAACCGCCTCGACCCCCTGCGCGCCAAGGTCGAGGCCTCCGAAGAGATGCTGATGGACTTCCGGGAGCGCGAGGACGCGGTGCTCCTCGCCGACCAGGACAAGAACGTCATCACCGAGCAGGTCAACACCCTGACCTCGGAGTACGCCACCACCAAGGCCGAGCGCATCCGGCTCGAGACCAAGCTCAACGCCCTGAACAACATGCGGGCTTCGAACCTGGCCGAGACCAGCTTCCCCGAGATCCTCAAGGACGACACCGTCAAGAACATGATCCAGCAGCGCAGCGACGTCCAGGCGCAGCTCACCGAGAAGCTGCGCTCGCTGCGCGAGGGCCACCCCGAGATCATCGACCTGCGCGCGCGCATCGACGGCCTCGACCAGCAGATCGCGCAGCAGGTGCGGATCATCAAGCAGTCGCTGCAGACCGACTTCGACATCGTCTCGCGGCGCGAGCAGTCGCTCTTCAACAACATCCAGTCGCTCCGCACCCAGACGATCGACCTCTCCAAGCAGACCCTCGAGCTCGACCGCCTGCAGCGCGAGTACGACCAGAACAAGGCCTTCCTCGAGGACATGCTGGCGCGCTCCAACGAGGCCGACATCGCGGGCACCGCGTCCCTCAACAACGTGCGCGTGATCGAGCCGGCGCGCCGGCCGGGCGGGCCCTACAGCCCGAATCCGCAGCGCGCCGCGATGATGGCGGCCCTGCTCGGCCTCTTCCTCGGCGTCGGCCTGGTGCTCGGGCTCGACTACCTCGACCACACCCTGCGCTCGCCCGACCACGTCGAGCGCTACATCGGCCTCGAGACCCTCACCGTCCTGCCCAAGCTCACCGACGAGAACAGCCACGTCCTGCGCGAGAGCTTCCAGTCGCTGCGCACCGCCGTCATGCTGGCCGCCCGCGGCGAGGGCTGCCACATCGCCATGATCACCTCCGCGGTGCCGGAGGAGGGCAAGACCACGACGGCCTACAACCTCGCCAAGGCCCTCGCCGCCGGCGGCGCCAAGGTGCTGCTGATCGACGCCGACCTCCGCAAGCCGCGGCTGCACCGCATGATCCAGGCCAAGAACATCACCGGCCTGACCTCGGTCGTGCTCGGCGAGCGCGCTGCCTCCGAGGTCATCCACCACGTGCCGAACGTCCCGAACCTCGACGTCATGACCTCGGGCCCGCTGCCGCCCAACCCGCCCGAGCTCTTCGGCAAG
>CAZMED010000633.1:0-1574 GCA_964565045.1 uncultured Thermoanaerobaculia bacterium | reverse complement strand
AAATCCGAAATGGTCGGGCGGGCGGAACGTTCGAACGTTCCAACGTTCTAACGTTCTAACGTTTTAACGACTTATGCCGTCGGCAGGTCCTCCGCCGCGCGGCCGACGCTGGTGTACTGGAAGCCCTGCTCCCGCATCTTCAGCGGGTCGTAGACATTGCGGAGGTCGATGACGACCGGCTGCCGCAGCCGGTCGTGGATACGCCTCATGTCGAGCGAGCGGAACTGGTTCCATTCGGTGACGATGACCAGCGCGTCGGCACCCTCGGCGGCGTCATACGAGTCGCCGCAGTACACGACGTCGGGTGGCAGCAGCTCGCGGGCTCTGTCCATCGCCACCGGATCGAAGGCCTGGACGGTGGCGCCTCCGGCCAGCAGGGCCTCGACCAGCGGGATCGATGCCGAGTCGCGCATGTCGTCGGTTTCGGGCTTGAAGCTGAGGCCGAGGATCGCGATCACCTTGCCGGACAGGTCCGCTCCGAGCGCGCTGTGGACCCTGTCGATGGCCCGCTCTTTGATGCGGTCGTTGACCGCGATCACGGTCTCCACGATCTCGAAGGGCCGCCCCGACTCGCGGGCGATCTCGGCCAGTGCGTGGGTGTCCTTCGGAAAGCACGAGCCCCCGTACCCGGGACCCGGGTGCAGGAACTTGGGCCCGATGCGGCGGTCGAGGCCCATGCCCTTTGCGACGTGGTGCACGTCGGCGCCGAGGCGCTCGCAGAGCTCCGCGACCTCGTTGATGAAGGTGATCTTGGTGGCGAGGAAGGCGTTGGAAGCGTACTTGATGAGCTCCGACGACTCGACGTTGGTGATCACGAACGGCGTCTCGATCCGGTACAGCGGCGAGTAGATGTCCTTCATGATGGCGATCGCCTGCTCGTCGCGGGCGCCGATGACCACGCGGTCGGGCCGCATGAAGTCCTCGATCGCCGAGCCCTCGCGCAGGAACTCGGGGTTCGAGACCACTGAGAAGGGGTGCTGGCCGTTGGTGCGTTCGCGGATGATCCTCTCGATCAGCTGGCCGGTGCCGATGGGAACCGTCGACTTGGTGACCACCACTTTGTAGCCGTTGAGGTTGTCGGCGATGGACTCCGCAACCTGGACGACGTAGGAGAGGTCGGCCGAACCGTCCTCCCGCGGCGGCGTGCCGACCGCGATGAAGATGGCGAGGGCGTTCTCGACGGAGGGGGCGAGCTCGGTCGAAAAGTGGAGGCGCCCGGCCCTGGCGTTTTTTTCGACCAGCGCCTCGAGCCCGGGCTCGTAGATCGGCACCCGGCCGTCGAGCAGCAAGTCAATCTTGGCGCGGTCGTTGTCGACGCAGGTGACATCGATACCGAAATCGGCGAGGCACGCCCCCGTCACCAGGCCCACGTAACCCGTTCCCACCACGCAGATGTGCATAATGCCCCTTTTCGCGACGCACGGTCGCTGAATTATCGTAGCAAAGGAGCGAAGAATGAGGAATTGAGAATGAGGAATTAGGAATGCCGCCCACCCGCCCGCGAAACTGTCGGGAGGTCGGGTGGGAATTCCTCATTCCTCATTCCTCATTCCTAATTGTCCCGGTTGGCGGTA
>CAZMED010000632.1:0-1577 GCA_964565045.1 uncultured Thermoanaerobaculia bacterium | reverse complement strand
GTGCCGATCCACACCAGCGAGATCAGCGGCTTGGTGGAGACGTCGATCACCAGGCTCGATGCTTCCCGCGCCTTCGGCGCCAGCAGCGGGTCGAAGACCTGGAGCTCGACCGTGCCCGCCTCGGGATCGATCCGGCCCGGGGTCAGGGCGATGCCGCCGGCCCCCGGGACCGCGGCCGAGGCCACCTGTTGTTCGCCGTCGAGGCCGCCGCGGACGGTCGGGACCACCTCGTAGGTGCGGCCGCCGTGCTCGACCGCGAACTCGACGCCGAAGTTGATCTTGCCCGCCTCGGGGTCGAAGTCCGACAGGTCGAAGCCGGTGAACGTGATGGCGAGCTCCTTGTAGGCCAGGGTCTCGCCCCTGGCGAGGACCGCGGTGCGGCCGATGCCGCCGCCGAGGCCCAGAAGCTCCACCCGCACCAGCCCCTGGTCGACGCTCATCCCGGTGGCGCGCAGGGTCCCGCCGGCGACGCCCGGGATCTCGACCGCCACCGGCTGCACGCCGTCGTTGGTCGAGACCATCGACGGCTCGAGCACGACCGGCTCCTCACCGGGCCGGGCGAGCTCGACCAGCAACCCGACCGTGAGCGCCCCCGGGACCGCGTTCTGGCGGTTCAGGTCGAAGCCCTTGAAGGTCAGGGTCCAGTCGCGGAACGCAACGGGCACGTCCTTGGTCAGCACCATGCGGCCCGACACCGGCGCGTCCCTGCCCGGCTCGAACTCCACCGGCGCCACGTAGAGGTCGGTGGTCAGGAAGGACTTGATGTCCGGGTTGGCGATCAGCTGGTTGGTTTTCTGGTTGACCCACATCTTCGGCTTGAGCACGAAGTTGCGGCCGCGCGGCGAGGTCACCTCGACCACCATGGCGTCGCGCGCCTGCGGGGTCGGCTTCTCCACCCCGCGAAAGGTCATCGTATAGCCCAGAACCTGGGCCGGTTCGCCCTCGGCAAGGCGCACCTTGTGCTCGCGGTCGAGCCAGCCGGTGGTCAGGAAAGCGAGCAGCATCAGGCCGATCCCGACGTGCGCCACGGGGCCGCCGGCCAATCCCCAGCGCCTGCTGCGGGCGTACTCGAAGGTCGCCCAGGAGTTGGCGACGACGCAGAAGAGCGCCGCTGCGACGTAGATGACCGCCGGTACCCCGCGCAGGCCCGCCACGACCGCCGCCGCCACCAGGACGGCCGTCGCGCCCAGGGTCACCGCGAAGATGCGGCCGACCCCGGCGCGGGCCCGGCTCCAGCCGAGGAACGGGATGCCGCCGAGGAACAGCGCGAACACCACCGCCAGCCAGAAGCCCATGCGGTTGTAGAAGTCGGGCCCCACCTGCGCCGGCTCGCCCCAGATCTTGGAGATCAGCGGCGCCGAGGTGCCGAAGAGGACGACCAGCCCGATCAGCACGGTGAGCAGGATCCCGACCACGAAGAAGATGGTGCGCGACACGAACGGTTCGTCGCCGACCTCGGCCGGGATCTCGCGCCAACGGTAGATCAGCAGGCCGATCGACATGGTGAGGAAGAAGAGCATGTTGAAGACCAGCCAGCCGGTGATCCCGAGGTCGACGAAGGAGTGGACCGAGAAGTC
>CAZMED010000631.1:0-1578 GCA_964565045.1 uncultured Thermoanaerobaculia bacterium | reverse complement strand
GGCGGTGTACAATTTCGCGCTCGGGGGAAGTGAACATGACGAAGAGGGCGCTGATCTCGGTTTCGGACAAGACCGGCCTCGACGTGCTCGGGCCGGCGCTCCGCGATCTCGGGTGGACCCTGATCTCCACCGGCGGCACCGCCTGGGCCCTCACCCGGGCAGGGTGCGAGGTGGTGGAGGTCTGCGACCACACCGGTTTTCCGGAGATCCTCGACGGGCGGGTGAAGACCCTCCACCCGAAGGTCTTCGCCGGCATCCTCGCGGCCCCGAGCCCGGCCCACGAGAAGCAGCTCGCGGAGCTCGGGATCCCGCCGGTCGACCTGGTGGTGGTCAACCTGTACCCCTTCCGCGAGACCGCGGCCCGCCCCGGAGTGAGCCTCGACGAGGCGGTGGAGCAGATCGACATCGGCGGCCCCGGCCTGCTCCGCGCGGCGGCCAAGAACCACGCCCGGGTCACGGTGGTGGTCGACCCCGCCGACTACGGCCCGGTGCTCGACGAGCTGCGCTCGGGCGAGGTTTCCGAAACCACCCGCCGCCGACTGGCGCTCAAGGCCTTCCGCCACACCGCGGCCTACGACGCCGCCATCGTCGCCGCGCTGCCGGAGCTGATGGGTGAGGGCGGCCGCGCCCCCGCGGCGGCCGCCGCCGAGTCCCTGCTGCGCTCGACCGAGGTCGAGCTGCGCTACGGCGAGAACCCGCACCAGTGGGGCGTGCTGGCCCGCGCCACGCCGCCGTCGGGACTGGCCGGCGCCCGGCAGCTGCAGGGCAAGGAGCTCTCGTACAACAACCTCGGCGACGCCAGCGGGGCGTGGCGGCTGGTGTGGGACCTGCCGGGACCGGGCGTGGCGGTCATCAAGCACGCCAATCCCTGCGGGGTCGGCGTCGCCGAGTCCATGGCCGAGGCCTTCCTCAAGGCGCGCGCCACCGACCCGGTGTCGGCCTTCGGCGGCGTGATCGCCGCCAACCGCCCGGTCGACGGGAGCTTCGCCGAGGCGGTGGTCGAGCAGTTCGCCGAGGTGGTGATCGCGCCGGGCTACGACGCCGCGGCTCGCGAGGTGCTCGCGCGCAAGAAAAATCTGCGTGTCCTCGAGGCGGAGGGCGCGGCGGTCTCGGGGCTCGTGCTGCGGGACGTCGACGGCGGGTTCCTGCTCCAGGCGCGGGACGCGAGCTGGGAGGACGAGTCGCGCGACACGCCCACCGAGCGCGCGCCGGACGAGGGCGAGATGCAGGCACTGGAGCTCGCGTGGCGAGTGGTCAAGCACGTCGCCTCCAACGCCATCGTCGTGGGCGTCGGGGACCGCCTCCTCGGTATCGGCGCCGGTCAGATGAGCCGCGTCGACGCGGCCCGGATCGCGGTCTCGAAGGCGGCCGAGATCGGCCACGATCTGAGCGGGGCGGTCGCCGCGTCGGACGCCTTCTTCCCGTTCCCCGACGGGGTCGAGGCGCTGCACGAGGCCGGCGTGCGGGCCGTCATCCAGCCGGGCGGCTCGATCCGCGACGGCGAGGTCGTGGAGGCCTGCAACCGCCTCGGCGTCGCCATGGTGTTCACCGGGCGGCGGCACTTCAGACACTGACGTT
>CAZMED010000630.1:0-1587 GCA_964565045.1 uncultured Thermoanaerobaculia bacterium | reverse complement strand
CGTCGTCCTTTGCCTGCATCTTGGCGACGAAGGCCTTGGCGAGCTCCTCGGCCTGGGCGATACGGAGCTCGCGGGCGAACTGCACGACGTGGCCGCGGACGAAGACCGCGGCCGGGAGCTCGTCGAAGTCCTCGTCCTCGATGCGCTCGAGGATCGCGACCCCGATCTTGGTCTCGGCGGCGATCCGGTGCAGCGACAGACCGGAGCTGATCCGGTGGAAACGCAGGCAGGCTCCGGGGTCGCTCCGCGGGTCGGGCGGCGGGCCGGAGGGAATCTCGGGCTCGCTCTCCGGGGCGGACGGGGTCGGCTCGGTGTCGGCCGCCGGTGGCGTCCCGGCCCCTGTGATCCGTTCGAAAGCGGCGTCGATCCGGGCGAGCATCTGCCGCCGCTCGTCCTCTTCGAGCAGATTGTAGGTCGCGAGAGCGGACGGCTCGTAGAGGGCGCGCCGGGCGTGGTAGGCGCGGCGCACCGCGGGCAGATCGGCGCCGGGCTCGAGGCCGAGGACCTCCCAGTCGTCCGCTGTGGCGCTCATTGGATCCTCCGCCGGGCGTAGGTCAGGTTCTTGGTCACGGTGTGGAGGGCCATGACGAACGGGATCTGCGGAAAATGCTCGGCCGCTGGCTTGCGCTCGCTCACGGAGCGCTCGACGACCCGGTCGATCGGCAGCGCGCCGAGAAACTGCAGCCGGATGCCGAAGTAATCGCGGCAGGCGGTGACCATGTCCTCGCCGAGTCGCTCGTGAGCGGGGTGGTTGACCCGGTTGACGATCAGCGCCGGCCGGAACTGGCTCGCCTCGGCGACCAGGGCCGAGCCGACGTCGGGGTCGAGCGACCAGATCCTGGAGATCAGATCGCGCGGGGTGCGGACGGCGTCGCGGTCGCCGCCGTTCATGACCCGGCGCACCGCCTCCCGCACCTGGTCGCGCGGTTCGGCACGCTTGAGCTTGCGGAAGAAGGCGGCCTTGAGAAAGTGGTAGGCGTTCTCGATCGAGGTCGGCTCCGGTACCACCACCAGCACCCCCTTGCGGGCGGCAAGGAAGAAGTCGATGACGTTGAACGCGGAGCCCGCACCGAGGTCGAGGACCACGTGGTCGGCGTCGAGCGCGCCGATGTGGCGCAGGAGCTTGCTCTTCTGTCCGAAGTTCAGGTTGGCGACCTCGACCAGCGCCTTCGCCCCGGAGACCAGGGAGAGATTCTCGACCCCGGTCGGGATCATCACCTCGTCGAGCTTCGCGACCTTGCGCGAAATGAAGTCGGAGAGGTTGACGGTCGGGGTCGCGGCGCCGATGAGGGTGTGGAGGTTGGCGCCGCCCAGGTCGGCGTCGACCAGCGCCACCCGCAGCCCCGAGCGCGCGAGTTGGACCGCGATGTTGGCCGCAATCACCGACTTGCCGACGCCGCCCTTGCCGCCGCCGATCGCCCACACCCTGGGGCCGTGGATCCGGACATCGGGGAGAGCTACGTCCATCGGCGCCCGCCGGGCTCCCCGGTCGTGCCGAGGGAGTCGATCACCCTGGTCATCAGCGGCGAGTGTAGCACCGGCTTCCGATCGACTCGGTATTTCGGATTTGGGATTTCGGATTTCGGA
>CAZMED010000629.1:0-1595 GCA_964565045.1 uncultured Thermoanaerobaculia bacterium | reverse complement strand
GCGAGGGCCAGCTGGTAGGCCCCGACGAGATCGAGCTCGAGGACGTCGCCGGGCGCTGCCGGCAGGGGGCCGACCTCGGTCGGGAGCACGGTCACGTCGAGCTCGGCGGCCTGTCCGGAAAACGCCGGCATCAGCATCAGACAAAGAGCGAGCAGCGCGGTCGTCGTCGATTTCACCTTGGGTCCTCCTTGCTCGTCCCGTAACCCACAAGAACTACGCACTCTGAGGCGAAAGGTTCGCCGGGCCGGCGCCCCGCGTCAACCGGGAGACGACGGATCCTGACGATTCTTAATGATCGCAGTGATCGCGATGATCGCATTCCGCTGCGTCGCCGAACGGGTGCAGGATACTGCAGTTCACAGCGTGGAGGCCGGGTCGACGTCGACGATCCGGCGCACGCGGGCCGGCAGCGGCTGGTGCTCGACGGCCGCCAGGGCCTCGCGCAACAGCTCGCGGTTGGCGGCCGACACCAGGATCTGCCACCTCCAGAGGCCGCGGATCCGCTCCAGCGGCGCCGGCGACGGCCCGCGCAGGCGGACCCTTCCGGGCGGCGGCTGCAGCGCCCGCGCCCCGGCCTCGGCCGCGTCCCGGGCGAGCCGTTCCTGCGCCGACTCGTAGCGCACCAGCGCGAGCCGCGTGACGGGCGGGTAGGAGAAGCTGCGCCGGAACAGGAGCTCCTCGGCGAGAAAGGTGGTGACGTCGTGCCGGCTGGCGAGCCGCACCGCGGGATGGTCCGGGTAGTAGGTCTGGATGACCACCAACCCGGGCCGCTCGCCGCGCCCGGCCCGCCCGGCCACCTGCGTCAGGAGCTGGAAGGTCCGCTCGCCGGCGCGGAAATCGGGCAGGCCGAGCATGGCGTCGGCCGAGATCACGCCGGTCAGGGTGACATTGGGGAAATGGTGCCCCTTGGCGACCATCTGGGTCCCGATCAGCACCTGCACCGCGCCGGACGCGAACGCGCCCAATGTGTCCTGGAGACCGGAGCGGCGGCGCACCGTGTCGCGGTCGAGGATGGCGCTCGTGACCCCCGGCATCAGCCGCGCGAGGTGGGCCGCCACCTTCTCGGTGCCCGCCCCGACCGCGTCGAGGAGGTCCCCGCCGCAGGCCGGGCAGCTCGGCGGCGTCGCCTGGCGGTGTCCGCAGTAGTGGCAGCGCAGGTCGCCGGAACGGTGGTGGACCACCAGCGACACCGAGCAGTCGGGGCACTGCACCCGGTGGCCGCAGTCGCGGCACAGCAGGATCGGCGCCCAGCCGCGCCGCTGCATCAGGAGGATCGCCTGCTCGCCCCGCTCGAGGGTCGATGCGAGGGCCTCCCTCAGGCGGCGCGAGAACAGGGTCCGCCCCTGCTCGCCCGGCTCCGGGGGCTCGGTCCTCAGGTCCACGACCTCGACCTCGGGCAGGGCGCCCCCCGCCACCCGCCGGGTCAGCCGCAGCTGCTGCGCGAGGCCCCGTTCGACCAGCGCCGAGGCCTCCACCGACGGCGTCGCCGAGCACAGCATCACCGGCAGCCCGAGGTGCTGCGCGGCCACCAGCGCGAGGTCGCGGGCGTGGTAGCGGGGCGCCTCCTGCTGCTTGTAGGCGGCGTCGTGCTCCTC
>CAZMED010000628.1:0-1598 GCA_964565045.1 uncultured Thermoanaerobaculia bacterium | reverse complement strand
GCCCCGAGCCCCGCGATTGCGCTACACTCCCGCCGACCGAAGGATGGAGGAGGTCTCATGCGTCGTCTCGCCGCTGCTGGTGTCGCATTCGCCGTCTGCTCGATTCCGGTCCTGCTCGCGGCCGAGGAGCCCGTCGACCTCGAGGCCGTCACCCGGATCCGCGACCAGGGTTTCCGCCACTCGCAGGTCATGGACCTCGCGTGGCACCTCACCGAGGCGGTGGGGCCGCGACTGACCGGGTCGCCGCCGGCCACTGACGCCCACGAGTGGGCGCGGGCGCGGTTCGAGGCGTGGGGGCTGGAGACGTGGCTCGATGAGTACGACTTCGGCCGCAGCTGGCTCGTGGAGAGCGTCGAGGTGCGCATGCTCGCGCCCTACGTGCAACCCCTTGAGGCGCTGCCGGAGGCGTGGTCGGTGGGCACCGAGGGCCCGGTGCGCGGCAGAGTCGTGCGCGCGACGCTCGAGTCCGAGGAGGACCTCGAGAAGTGGGCGGGCAAGCTCGCGGGCACCGTCGTTCTGCTCGAGGACGCGGCGAAGCCGGAGCAGATCGAAGCGGATCTCTTCGAGCGCTGGGACGAAGGCAAGCTCGTCGGGCTCCACAAGTACGAGATTCCGGACGAGCGCGGCGACCGCTGGCGCGGCCGGATGCTCAAGCGCTTCCAGTTCTCGAAGCGGCTGGCCGCTTTCCTCGAGGAGGAGGGCGTGCTGGCCACCATCGAGCCGAGCTCGCGCGACAACGGCGTCGTCCGCCTGAGCGGCAACTCGTCGAAGCGGGACCCCGAGACCCCGCTCGGCGTGCCGGCCCTCGTCATGACCACCGAGCACTACAACCGCCTGGTGCGCATGCTCGACCGGGGGCTCGAGCCCGAGCTGGAGATCGACGTCACCGTGCGGTTCTTCGAGCAGACCAAGGCCACCAACACCCTGGCCGAGATCCGCGGCACCGACCTCGCCGACGAGATCGTGCTGCTCGGCGCACACCTCGACTCCTGGCACGCCGGCACCGGCGCCACCGACAACGGCGGCAGCTGCGCGGTGGTGATGGAGGCGCTGCGGCTGATCCACGCCAGCGGGTTGAAGCCCCGCCGCACCATCCGCGCCGGCCTGTGGAGCGGCGAGGAGCAGGGATTCCTGGGGTCGCGGGACTACATCGCGCGTTACATCGCGACCCGCCCCGAGCCCACCGATCCCGAGCAGCTCGCACTGCCGACCTGGGCCCGGGAGACGACCTGGCCGATCGAGCCCCTTCCCGGCCACGCCGCCCATTCGGCCTACTTCAACACCGATTACGGGACCGGCCGGATTCGCGGCCTCTACGCCCAGGAGAACGCGGCAGCGGTGCCGCTCTTCGAGGCGTGGCTTGCGCCCTTTTCCGACCTCGGGGCCGACAACGTCACCATGAAGACCGCCGGCGGCACCGACCACCTGAGCTTCGACCGGGTCGGCATTCCGGGCTTCCAGTTCATCCAGGACGGCATGGACTACAGCCGCACCCACCACACCAACGTCGACACCTACGACCACCTCAACCGCGAGGACCTCATGCAGTCGGCGGTGATCGCGGCCGCGGTGATCTGGCATGCCGCCAACCGCGATGA
>CAZMED010000627.1:0-1599 GCA_964565045.1 uncultured Thermoanaerobaculia bacterium | reverse complement strand
GCCGCATCAACGCCTCCAACCCGTGCTCCGAGTACATGTTCCTCGACGACACGGCGTGCAACCTGGCCTCGCTCAACCTCGTGCGCTTCCTGGGCGAGGACGGGACCTTCGACATCGAGCTCTTCCGCCACGCCGCCCGGCTGTGGACGATCGTGCTCGAGATCTCGGTGCTGATGGCCTCCTTCCCGAGCCGCCGCATTGCCGAGCTCAGCTACCGCTTCCGGACGCTGGGCCTCGGCTTCGCCAACATCGGCTCGCTGCTGATGCGCCTGGGAATCCCCTACGACTCGGACCGCGGGCGTTCGATCTGCGGCGCGATCACCGCCATCATGACCGGCGAGTCGTACGCGACCTCGGCCGAGATGGCGCGCGAGCTCGGGCCCTTCCCGGGCTTCGAGGAGAACCGCGAGTCGATGCTGCGGGTGATCGCCAACCACCGCCGCGCGGCCTACGACGCGCCCGCCGAGATGTACGAGGGGCTGACCATCCGGCCCGACGGCCTGTCGGCCGAGACCACGCCGCCCGACCTCCTGACCGCCGCCCGCGACGCCTGGAACCGGGCCGTCGAGCTCGGCGCCGAGCACGGCTTCCGCAACGCCCAGGCGACGGTGCTGGCCCCGACCGGCACCATCGGTCTGGTGATGGACTGCGACACCACCGGCATCGAGCCCGACTTCGCGCTCGTGAAGTTCAAGAAGCTCGCCGGCGGCGGCTACTTCAAGATCATCAACCAGGGAATCCCGGCCGCCCTGACGACCCTCGGCTACACGCCCGAGCAGATCGACGACATCGTCGCCTCCACGGTCGGCCGCGGCACCCTCGTGGGCTGCCCGACCATCGACCACCAGGCCCTGCACGCCAAGGGCTTCACCGACGAGGTCATCGCGCGGGTCGAGAAGGCGCTGCCGACCTCGTTCGAGATCACCAACGCGTTCGCGCCGCACGTGGTCGGCGAGGACTTCCTGCGCCGCCGCGGGCTGACCGACCACGAGCTCACCGACTGGAGCCTCAACGTGCTCGCGCGGATGGGCTTCTCGCCCGCCGAGATCGAGGCCGCCAACTCCTGGGCCTGCGGCACCATGACGGTCGAGGGCGCGCCCCACCTCAAAGACGAGCACCTCGCGGTCTTCGACTGCGCCAACCGCTGCGGCAAGCGGGGCACGCGCTCGATCCGCTACGACGGCCACATCCTGATGATGGCGGCCGCCCAGCCCTTCATCTCGGGAGCCATCTCCAAGACCATCAACATGCCGGCCGAGGCGCGGCTCGAGGACATCAAGCGCGCCTACTACCTGGCGTGGCAGAAGATGCTCAAGGCGGTGGCCCTGTACCGCGACGGCTCCAAGCTCAGCCAGCCGCTGAGCATCGCCATGGACCTCGAGGAGGAGGAGGCGATGGTCGAGGCGGTCGAGTCGGGCGACCCGGTCAAGGTGGCCGAGGCGATGGCCGAGCGGGTGGTCATCCGCTACCAGGCGCGGCGCAACCGGTTGCCCGGGCGCCGCACCGGCTTCACCCAGAAGGCCTCGGTCGGCGGCCACAAGGTGTACATCCGCACCGGCGAGTACGAGAACGGCTCGGTGGGCGAGATCTTCCTCGACA
>CAZMED010000626.1:0-1603 GCA_964565045.1 uncultured Thermoanaerobaculia bacterium | reverse complement strand
GCCAGCGGCAGACGCGGCAGGAACTCCTCGTCGAGCACGAAGCAGACGATCCTGGCGAGCAGGAAGGCGGCCGCGACCACCGCCGCGAAGGACAACACCTCGCCGATGGTGAGGGCGAACCAGCCCACCTCGATCCCGGCGTCGAGCAGGGCCTTCGCTCCGGCCTGCAGGGGCCGCGCGAGCTGGAAGGCCTGCAGGCTCAGCCACGCCCACGCCGCGAAGGTCCCCGCGATCACGGTGCCACGGATGGTCCGCAGGACCACCGCCGGGTACGCCCGCACCATCATGAGGCGGTCACCGACCGGACCACGCAGCACATCGGTGGCGATCCGCAGCAGCGCGCGGGCGACGCCGTAGAGGATCATCGCGAGGCCCAGGGAGACCACCGCGCCGTCGCGAAGCAGCCTCGCGAGGCCGATCTCGCCGATGACGCCGGCGAACAACGAGACGATCAGCACGGCCATCTCGATCCACAGCAGTGTGCGGACGGCGGTGCGCCAACCGCCGCTCGGGCGGTCCGGCACGAGCCCCCTCCCCAGGATCAGCAGGACCGCGACAGCGCCGGCCGCGCCCTCGGCGAGGAGCAGCAGACGGTCGACCACCGGGATGGCCTCCACGTAGGCCCTGAAAGGCCACAGCAGGACGGTGGCGGTGATGAGGATGATCGGCAGCCGCGAGGCAGGGCCGAAAATCGTGCTCGCGAGGTGTGCTGCCGGCAGCGCCATCAGCGCCCAGAAGAGGTGGTCGACGATCTGCGGTCCCGGCGGTGCAAGGAGCCTGGTCGCCGCCAGCGCCAGCAGCAGCGACGCGCTCAGGGGATGGGCGAGCACGGGCGCCAACTCGAGCGGCTCGTCGGCCGTCGCCTGGTGCCGGAGCCGCCGCCGCACCAGCATCGACACCGTTAAGCCGGCGGCCAGGGTGATCGGGAAGACCAGCATGATGCGGCCGCCGGCGGTCAGGGCGTACTCGAGGGTCCGGAACAGGTCGCTCCCGGCGGTGCGCCGCAAGATGTCCGCTGCGGCCTCCGGGCGCTGCACCTCGATTCGCCACAGAGGCTGCGACGCCGCGGCCAGCATCTCGCGGTGGATGCGGTCGATATCGTGGCTCAATGTCTCGCGCAGGTCACCGACCGTGGTCTGAGATGTCAGACACCGGTCGAGGAGCTCGAGCGCCCGATTGCGGCGGATTCTGAGCGAATGCTCGAGGCCGGCCGCCAGCTGCAGAGCCTCATCGACGCGGTCCAGAAGCAGCGCCGGTGCGTCGTCGTCGATGGCGGTTGCAGCGAGCTGAGACCAGCGCTCATCGAGCTCGGCGAGCCCGTGGAGATCTTTTTCGACGCTGCGGATCTCAGCAGAGAGAACTCCGGTGGCCTGCGCCAGGTGCTCTTCGAGCTGCCGCGCCGAGGTGTCGACGTCCAGCAGCTCGGACAGACGCGCATCGGCCTGGAGCCGGGCGGACTTCGCTTGGAGCAGGGGCAGCAGAGTCGACTCGAGGTCGCCCATCGAGACCTCGATCTCCTCGAGAACCGAGGTGTCGGCCAGCTGCCGCGTGATGTCCCGCCGCAGCTTCTGCAGCTCCTCGGACTCTTCGGCAATTGACGCCA
>CAZMED010000625.1:0-1615 GCA_964565045.1 uncultured Thermoanaerobaculia bacterium | reverse complement strand
CGGGGCCGAGTTCACGCGCCCGCTTGGACACTGTCGCTGTCCACTGGCGCTGCCACTGTCGCTGCCACTGTCTCCGGCCACTGCGGCTGCCACTGCTCCTGCCACTGTTTTCCCGTTTGGATCCACAAGACTGCAGGCTCCGTGGGTGGGTGGGAAATCCGAAATCCGAAATCCGAAATCCGAAATCATCCAGCGCCCATCTCACGGTCTCCCGTGGGAGCTCAACGTTTCAACGTTCCAACGTGACAACGTTCGAACGTTCCAACGCCTATCAGCCGGGTAACGCGATGTCGAGGCGGGTCTCCGGCGGCGTCCGGGTGTAGCGCCGGATGGCCAGGGCCGCCTCGACCACCAGCCACAGCGCGATGACGGTGATCGAACCGCCGACGACCAGCAGAGTGGTGTTGCCGTCGCGCCAGAAGGCCGCGAGCTTGATCGCCATCGCGCTCAGGGTCGTGACCATCATGAAGACCATGGGTATGAGGTACGGCAGCGCCATGCGCCGCCGCTGCAGCAGGTAGAGCGAGACGGTGAGCAGGGCGAGCCCGGCCAGCAGCTGGTTGGTCGAGCCGAAGAGCTGCCACAGCACGAGCCCTGCCGACTGGCCCTCGACGCGGTAGAAGGCGAAGAACGAGATCGCGGCCACCGCCAGGGTCGACGACAGGAAACGATTGCCGAGAGGCCGGAAGCGGACCGAGGCGGCGATCTCCTCGATGTTGTAGCGCAGCAGCCGGGTGGCCGAGTCGAGGGTCGTGAGGGCGAAGCTCACCACCACCACCGCGATCAGCGTGCGGGCGGTCTGCTCGGGCAGCCCGACGGTCGACACGAAGCGGGTCGCGCCCTCGATGAAGGCGGCCATGCTCGAGCCCAGGCCCTGGATCGACGCCCAGTCGCCGTAGTGGTGCTTCCAGCTCTCGGCGGAGACGAAGCCGGCGGTGCAGGCGAGGACCGCCGCGAGGCCGAGCAGCGACTCGGCGATCATCGCGCCGTAGCCGATGGGGCGGGCCTGCGGCTCCCGGTCGAGCTGCTTGGCGGTGGTCCCCGACGAGACCAGGGAGTGGAACCCCGAGGCGGCGCCGCAGGCGATGACGATGAAGACGAAGGGGAACATGGGCGGCGCCCCCGGCGGGTGCGCGTCGACCACCGGGGACGCGAACTCGGGGCGGAGGACGAAGAAGCCGACGTAGGTCAGGCCGAGGCCGACGTAGAGCAGCAGCGAGTTGAGGAAGTCGCGGGGCTGCAGCAGCGACCACACCGGCAGCACCGAGGCGAGCCAGGCGTAGGCGAGCAGGACCCAGGTCCAGCCGGACGAGGACGCCCAGCGGACGGGGAAATGAGGCGACAGCGCCACCACCACCAGGGTGATGACGAAGGCGACGGCGATCAGCGGCATGAGCTGCTGCCGGCGCCGCCTCACCAGCCAGCCGATGAGCAGGGCCAGGACCAGGATCACGCCCGAAGGCACCACCGACTCGGGGTAGTAGTCCGCCGAGAACAGCAGCCCGACCACGTAGGCGAACACGCCCATGGCGAGGGCGATGGCGAAGAAGATGATGGCGTGCATGAGGGACTTGGCGCGCCGCCCCATGAGGCCCTCGGCGATGGCGCCGATCGA
>CAZMED010000624.1:0-1616 GCA_964565045.1 uncultured Thermoanaerobaculia bacterium | reverse complement strand
AGCCGACGCCCGAAGTGCGGGAGGGAACGATGGCCCTGGTGACCGACCCGTCCGGCGCGGTCCTCGCCCTGCAGAAGACAACGAGTTGAGCGAAGGAGACGACACGATGCGAAAACTGGCCAACGCGCTCGGGCTCGTCCTGCTGCTTGGGTACTGTTTGGTCCTCGCCGGGTGCTCCGGCCGCGTCGGCGTCGGCATGAGCGTCGGCGTGCCGGTGGGGAACCACGGCTTCGTCAGCGTCGGCGGCGGCCGCTGGTTGTGAGACGGCCCGGAGATGTCCCGCTCGAGGCCGAAGGCCACGATTGAGCCGCCTCGTCCCCCGGTGAAGCGCCGAGCGCCTGACCTCATGGTGCCTTGACGGCCTCGACGTTCTTCACGGTCATGTCGAACACCAGGTCTCTGCCGGCCAGCGGGTGGTTGCCGTCCAAACGGACCACGCTGTCGTCGAGGGCGATGACTTTCAACGGGAATCGCCGGCCCTGTTGGTCCTGAGCCGCGACCACCGCGCCGACGGCAAGGTCGGGTGGAAGCTGCGACCGCGGCACCTCGACGACGCGGGATTCATCCCGCTCTCCGAAGCCTTCGGCAGCCGGAATCGCCGTGGTCACGTGCGCCTCCGGCTCGAGTCCCGCGAGCGCCTGCTCGAGGGCGGGAAGGACCTGCCCGGCGCCGAAGATGAAACGCATGGCACCGGTCTCGGAGGAGGAGCTCAGGAGTACGCCGTCGGCGTCCTTGAGCTCGTACTCGACGGTGACCATGCGCCCGTCGCGGATGTCCGCCGTACCGTCGATGGGGACCGTCTCGGGTTCGTGGTGGTGGTGGTGGTGGTCATGCGCGCCGCACCCTCCCTCGCCGCCACCGCAGGTCTGCGCCTCGCCGAACGCAGGGCAGCCGCCGGAGACGAAGAGCTCGACCGCCTCTCGGACTGTTCTCGCGTTTTCCTTGTGTCGTACCTCGATGCCGACCTGTTGAAACCCGGCGAGCGGGCGTCCGCCCATGCCGCCGGCGAGGAGCACCTCGACCCCGCGTTCTTTGAGCAGGATGACGGGCGCCATGCACCCTCCCTGCTCGTGGGCCGAGTTTTCGAGGATGGTAACTTCGCCGATGGTGTCACCGGCGACGTCCACGAGCGTGAACGCGGCACAATGGCCGAAGTGCTCGGAAACGGCAGCATCGAGGCCGTCGGTCGTGTCTGAGGGAACGGCGATCAGCATGAAACGCTCCTTTCACGAGTGGCGATGGTAGCTGCCGATCGGCACGCTGTCCAAGATGACGTTTGCGCACTTGGGCACAACAGGGGTCGGCGGTCGGCAGCGCCGTCTCGTGAGACCTCGCGCCGGGGCGCCGGGTCCGGAGCTCCCGCTCAGGCCGCCGGGACAGAACGCATCGATTCTCGGTCACACCCTCGAACGACCGCCACTCTCTCGGCTGAAGGGCATTTCCGCGAACTCGGGCCTCGGCTGCGGCACGATCAGTCGGATGACCTCGGGAGGGTCTCGTCGTCGTTGGCGAGGCCCCACAGCAGGCCCGCCACCGCCGCCACGTTGGCGGCGAGGTGGTGCGGGTCCACCTTGTCGAGGGTGTCGGCCGGGCTGTGGTGGTAGTCGAAGTAGCGG
>CAZMED010000623.1:0-1616 GCA_964565045.1 uncultured Thermoanaerobaculia bacterium | reverse complement strand
CCATCGCGCTTCGCCCTGAACAGCGCGATGCCGCCGGAGAGCGTGTCGGTCAGCGGGCCGGAGAGCAGCAGCCGGCCCTCGGCCTGGTCATAGTCGCCGAACGTGGCCTGCGCCAGGCCCTCGAACTCCGGGCCGGGCCGCCGGGTGATCACGCGCAGCGCGCCGCCGATCGTGTTCTTGCCGTACAGCGTGCCCTGCGGCCCGCGCAGGACCTCGATCCGAGCGATGTCGTAGAGGTCGAGCTGCGTGCCGCGGATTCGCGAGAAGTACACGTCGTCCACGTAGAAGCCGACCGCCGGGTCGAAGGTCTGGAGCGCGTCGGGCTGGCCGATGCCGCGGATGTAGATGTTGGTCGCGTTCGACGAACCGCGACCCTGCACGATGTTCAGGTTCGGCACGATGCCCTGCAGGCCCGTGCTGTCGGTGGCCTGGATCCGCTCGATGGTCTCCTCGGAGAACGCCGAGACGGCCGCGGGCACGTCCTGCAGCGACTCCTCCACGCGCCGCGACGTGACCACGATCTCTTCCAGCGCCGCCACGCCGGGCGCCTGGGCGAGCACGGGTGCCGGCAACGCAGCGGCCACGGCGGCCGCGATCAGCAAGTTCCTGGAACCGCGCATCTGTTTCATGCAACTCCCCTTCGGCAGTGGTGTGTTCGAGTGTGGCTTGCGATGCCGCGACGGTGGTTCACGATCCCATAACGCCCGGCGCATGACGACGCCTTGCCATCTGCGCCGGATCATGCAAGATTGTGAAACATGAATCAAGTTTCAACTTATGGCCGGATCCCCAAGACCGCGCGCGGCAGGAAGACGCGCGACCGGTTGCTGGAGGCGGCCGAGGTCGAGTTCGGCGAGAAGGGCTTCCACGACACGGCGATCAGCGGCATCACCGAAAGGGCCGGGGTCGCGCTGGGCAGCTTCTACACGTACTTCGAGAGCAAGCAGGAAATCTTCGCCGCCCTCGTCTCCTACATCGGTGAGCGCACCCGGCAGCGGGTCCGGGAGGCGGTCGCAGCCGCCAGGAATAGGCTGGAGGCCGAACGCCTCGGCCTCGCCGCCTACATCGATTTCGTCCGGGAGCACAAGGGTATCTACCGGATCATGTCGGAAGCCGAGTTCGTCGCCCACGACGCCTTCAAGGCCCACTACGACGGCTTCGCCCGCTCCTACCGGGCCAACCTGGACAGGGCACGCCGCCGGGGCGAGATCCGCGAGGGCGACTATGAGGCATGGTCCTGGGCGATCATCGGGCTCGACGTGTTCCTCGGCATGCGCTTCGGTGCGTGGGACGAGAGCCGGACGCCGGAGGACGTGGCCGCTGCCGTGATCGACCTGATCGGGCACGGGATGGACCCGGACGGTCGACCATGAGCGCCGGCGAGGGCCGCCAGCGACGGGGGGCCGAGCGATGACGACGATGGGCATCGTGGCGACGGGCACCTGGTTTCCCGAGCGTTACCTGACGGCCGCCGACGTCGCCCGTGAGAGCGGCCTGCCGGAATGGGTGGTTCGCGAGAAGCTCGGCATCGAGCGCAAGTACGTCGCCGACCCGGCGGTCCATCCCAACGAGATGGCCGTGAAGGCCGCGCGCAAGGCCCTCGACCGGGCCGGCAT
>CAZMED010000622.1:0-1617 GCA_964565045.1 uncultured Thermoanaerobaculia bacterium | reverse complement strand
GAGGTGATCGCGAACTTTCGGCGCGCGATGCCGTTGTCAGGATTGGCGGGAGGAACAACATGCTGCCAGACTGGTTGATCATGCGGGTGTCGGCAGTGGCAATGCTCGCAGCGGTCGCATACGGTTGCGCGAGCAGCGAGCCGCGGTCAGACGTCGAGCTCGAGGTGGGCGGCGACGAGATCCGCCTCGAGATCTCCGAGGCCGTGGCCCGCGCAGCCGTGGAGGGAATCCTCGGCTCGCGCCTCGAGTGCGACGGCGAGATCGACGACGGGCTCCGCGAGGTGCTCACCGAGCTCGATCGCGGCGGCGCGCGATCCCGCGCGACCCGTCGCGACGGCGAGACCACGCTCGACGCCCGTCGGCGCGGCGGCCGGCTCGATCTCGAGCTTTGGGGCGAAGGTCCGGGGAAGATCGAAGCCAGCATGCCGTGGGCGGTCGCCGAGTGCCTGCTCGGTCGGACAACGGCCGTCGAGCGGGCCGTCTCTTCATCCATCAAGGTCAAGGTCAGCAACCCCGACGGCCGCAACTTCTCGTTCAAGATTCAGTAGTACGTTTGCAGCGAAAACACCCGGACCAGGGTTTCGCAGTTGAAGGAGTGGAGGTCACAATGCGGACACGCGTGCTGATGGCGCTCATCGTCGCGACGGCCTTCGCCGGTGGTGCCGCCGCCGACATCGAAATCTACCAGGAGCACCGCTTCGAGGCCCGCCCGGGCGCCAGTCTCCTGGTGGACGTCTCGTTCCATTCGGTCGAGGTCACCGTCCGGCCCGGGACGACCGTCGACGTCGCCGTCGAGATCGAGGTCAAGGGCAGCGGCAGCCGCTCGAAGAATGCCGCCAACGACCTGCAGCCGCAGTTCATCGACGAGGGCGGAAGGTTGATCGTCCGTTCCACCCGCTCCGGTGGGTGGAGCTGGAAATCGGTCTCCGCCAGGGGCAGGGTCTCCATCCAGATGCCGCCGGGCATGGACCTGACGATCGACTCGTCCTCGGGCGGCGCACGGGTCACGGGCGATCTCGGTGATGCCGTCGTCCGCTTCGACGCCTCGTCCGGGGGGCTCACGGTCGAAGGGGCCATGCGCGAGCTGCACTGCGAGATCTCCTCGGGCTCGGTGCGGGCGACACTCGATCGACCGGTGGACGTCTTCACCGCCGACGCCTCCTCCGGCAGCGTGAACCTCAGCGGCGGCGCCCGCGAAGCGCGGGTCGAGACCTCCTCCGGCCGCATCACGCTGGAAGGCCTGCTGGGCGATGCCCACCTCGAGGCCTCGTCGGGGAGCATCAGCTCGCAGTGGGACGCGATCCCGGCCGGCGCCACGGTCCGGGCCGGTGCGAGCTCCGGCGGCGTCACCCTGCGGCTTCCGGCCGGCACCCCGCTGCGGGGATCCGTGGACGTGAGCTCGGGCAGCATCCACTCCGACTTCCCCGGCTCGATGAGCAAGGACCACCTCAAGCTCGACGGCGGCCCGGGCGCCGTCGACATCGACGTGGACACGTCGTCGGGGAGCGTCAAGCTACTGAAAAATTAGGAGTTAGGAATTAGGAATTAGGAATTCCCACCCCCGCCCCCCGGTGATTGCTGCGGGTGGGTGGGCGGCATTCCTCATTCCTCATTCCT
>CAZMED010000621.1:0-1618 GCA_964565045.1 uncultured Thermoanaerobaculia bacterium | reverse complement strand
AATTCCTAATTCCTCATTCGAAAAAGCGCAGCTTTTTCGCTGTGCTACCATGCCGCAGATGGGAGTTCCAGACCCAGGTATCCACGACGACGCTTCCCCACCGGGAGGCCTTTTTTGTCGGCGGCGGCAGGGACGGGACGATGGCAGCTAAATCGGCGCGAACGGTGCTCCAGGAGGTTCTGGATGCGGCGGCCATGGCCCGTACGGTCGCCCGGATGGCCGCCGAGATCCTCGAGCGCGACGGCGACGACGTCACGCTGGTCGGAATCCACACCCGCGGTGTGCCGCTGGCCGGAAGGCTGGCCCAGGCGCTCGAGGAGGTCACCGGGAAGGCCGTGGCGGTGGGCCGGCTCGACATCACCCTCTACCGCGACGACGTGGGCCCCTGGCGGCCGGCGCACCAGCAGCCGGTGCTGAAGCAGACGGTCCTGCCGCGGTCGATCGACGACCGGACGATCTACCTGGTGGACGACGTGCTCTTCACCGGCCGGACGATCCGCGCCGCCCTCGACACCCTGATCGACTACGGGCGTCCGCTGGCCGTGCGGCTGGCGGTGCTGGTGGACCGGGGGCACCGCGAGCTCCCGATCGCCGCCGACGTGATCGGAAGGAACCTGGAGACGGCCCGGGACGAAGACGTCCAGGTCCGTTTCCGCGAGACCGACGGCGTCGACGGCGTGTGGCTCGGAAGGGAGGTCAAGAATGCCGGTTGAAGCGGCGACCGCCCTCACGCGCAAGGACGTTGTTGGCATCCAGCACCTGGTCGCGGGCGAGATTCAACTCATTCTCGACACCGCCGAGGAGTTGCTGGAGGTGGCGCGGCGGCCGATCAAGAAGGTGCCGGCGCTGCGCGGCTCCACGGTGATCAACCTTTTCATGGAGCCGTCGACCAGGACCCGGTTCTCCTTCGAGGTCGCGGAGAAGAGGCTGTCGGCGGACACCCTGAACTTCGCGGCCTCCGGCTCGTCGGTGAGCAAGGGCGAGACCTTGTTCGACACCGCCCGCAACCTGATGGCCATGGCGCCCGACTTCATCGTCATCCGCCACCCCAACTCGGGGGCCCCGCACCGGCTGGCGGAGGTCGTGCCGGCTTCGATCATCAATGCCGGCGACGGTATCAACGAGCACCCCACGCAGGCCCTGCTCGACGCCTTCACGATGCGCCGGCGCTTCGGCCGCCTGGAGGGCCTCAAGGTCGTCATCGCGGGTGACATCCGCCACTCCCGGGTCGCGCGCTCGAATGCCTTTCTGCTCGACAAAATGGGCGCCGAGGTGCGATTCGTGGCGCCGGCCTCGCTGCTGCCGCTCGAAGTGGAGGAGCTCGGCGTGCGGTCCTTCGTGCGGCTCGAGCCGGCCCTCGAGGGGGCGGACGTGGTGATGATGCTGCGCATCCAGCTCGAACGCCAGAAGCGGGTCAACTTCCCCTCGATGCGCGAGTACTACGATTTCTTCGCTTTGACGCCCGAGCGGCTCGATCTCGCCGCGGAGCAGGCCATCGTGATGCACCCGGGGCCGATGAACCGCGGCGTCGAGATCGACTCGAGGGTCGCCGACGGCCCGCGCTCGGTGATCCTCGACCAGGTGACCAACGGCGTGGCGATCCGCATGGCCATTCTCT
>CAZMED010000620.1:0-1618 GCA_964565045.1 uncultured Thermoanaerobaculia bacterium | reverse complement strand
AGCGCCTCGTTTCCCCGTAAGTCAATTACAGGCAATCGATTGCCGAATTCTATACTATATCTTCGCTACCCTAAAACAGTTTTCATGCCGGGCCTCGTACGCGAGATTGCTCGCATGCGCACATTCGAGCAGGCGAGGGCTCGGCCGAGCCATGATCCGCAGAGTGGTCTTGGGCCATGACACGGGCTCCCGACACCCTGCGACTCCTCCACGAGGCGTTTCCGGGGCGTGACCGGCTCGTCGACCAGGCCTACCGCGGGAACCGCCCGTTCCGGGAGCTCTGCGACGACTACCGCCGTTGTCGGGTTGCGCTGGAGAGCTGGCAGCGGCAGCAGGACGAGATTACCGAGCAGCGTTCGCGCGAGTACACCGAGCTGCTCGCCGAGCTCGCCGCCGAGATCGAGGTCTGGCTGCAGGCGATGGAGACCGGCTCGTACGGCCCGCCGGGAGGCCCGAAGTGACCCGCTCGATCCACGGGCCGGCGCCGGCACCGCGTCTCGACGGCTGCGGCATCGGGGCAATGCTGGCAGCGTCGGTCATGGCGGTCTGCTCTGCGTGGGCGCCGCAGATCGCCGCTCAGGACCTGACGCCCCGCGCCTACTGGCCGGCGCCCGAGGGAACCAAGGTGGCGATCGCCGGCTACTCGCAGGTGTCGGGCGACGTCCTCTTCGATCCCTCGATTCCGATCTTCGGCGTCGACTCCAAGATCCGCAGTGCGATCGTGGGCTACCTCCAGACCTTCAGCCTGTGGGGCAGAACCGCGAACGCCGTCGTCGAGCTGCCGTACTCGTGGGGTTCGACGCGTGGGATCCTCGAGGACACGCCGGCGCGGCGCGACTTTTCGGGCCTGGGTGATCTCGGGGTCTCGCTCTCGGTCAACCTGCTCGGGGCGCCGTCCATGACGCCGGCAGACTTTCAGGCACTGCGAGCGGCTCCCCGCCCGATCCTCGGCGCGAGCCTCAAGGTGCTCGCACCCACCGGGCGTTACGACCACCAGCGGCTGATCAACGTGGGGGCCAACCGCTGGGCGGCCAGGCTCGAGCTCGGATCCATCGTGCCGCTACACCGCAAGTGGTTGCTCGAGCTCGATGCCGGCGTCTGGGTCTTCACCGACGACGACGACTACCTGCCCGGAACCCGTGAGCAGGACCCCATCTACAACTTCCAGGCCCACCTCATCCACCGCTTCAGCCCGGGCTTCTGGGCGTCCCTCGACGCCAACTACTTCATCGGCGGCCGCCAGACCATCGGCGGCGACGAGCTCGTGGACGTGCAGCGCAACTCGAGGATCGGCGCGGTGGTGGTGGTGCCGTTCGGCGGCCGTCACGCCATCAAGGCCGGCTACTTCTTCGGCGTGAGGACCGAGTTCGGTGGCGACTTCGACCAGCTCCTGGTGACCTACCAGGTGCTCGTCAGGTAGGGAGGAACATTCAATGCTCAAAGGTATTTTCGTTGGCCGCATCCGCGCTCACGCGCGACCGTTCACCCGTGAACCCAGAGGAGGAAGAACCATGAGACAGAGTCGACGATCGGCGCCGCTCGGCGTCCTGACCGTTCTTTTGGTGCTCGCTGCCGGCGCTGTCGCGGCCCAGGACGTCCTGCCCTTCCCCGATCCGCC
>CAZMED010000619.1:0-1622 GCA_964565045.1 uncultured Thermoanaerobaculia bacterium | reverse complement strand
GACCGGTTACACTTCGCCGATGCGCGTTCTCGCTCTCGACTTCGATGGTGTGCTGTGCGACTCGTCCCGCGAGGTCTTCGTGGTCGCGGTCGATGCCCTTGCCGCGCACGCTCCCGGCTCGAGCCTGCTGCCCCCACTGCAGGTGCTCCGAAACCGCGCCCTGGCGGGCGACGAAGGCTTCCGCGGCGATCCCCTGTACCGACGGTTCGCGGACCTGCTGCCCCTCGGCAACCGCGCCGAGGACTTCGGCGTCGCGCTGTGGGCCCTCGAGCGCCGCATCCCGGTCACCGGCCAGGAGCAGTATGACGCCGTCTACGGGAGCCTCGACGCGAGCTGGCGCGACGCCTTCCACCGCCGATTCTACGAGGCCCGCGACGCGCTGCGGGCCGCCGATCCCGGGGCCTGGCTCGGCCTCCACCTCCCCTACCCGGGCCTTGCGGCGACCCTGCGGCGCCAACTCGGCCGCACGCGCCTTGCGGTGGCCACCGCGAAGGATGGGCGTTCCGTTCGGCTGCTGCTCGAAACGCTCGGCCTCGACGGAGTGTTCGAACCCGAGCTCGTGCTCGACAAGGAGACCGGCACCGACAAGACCCTCCACCTCCAGGTGCTCGCCGAACGCGCCGCAGTTCCTTTCACGGCCATGACCTTCGTCGACGACAAGGTCAACCATCTGCAGAAGACCGCGGTGCTCGGGGTGCGGCCGGTGCTGGCGGGCTGGGGCTTCAACACCCCGCGCGAGCACCGGCTCGCCCGCAGCCTCGGCTACGAGATCGCGAGCCTCGACGACGCCCATCACATCCTCTTCAAGGGAGAGACTGCGTGAGCCCGAAACCATCGATCCGACTCTTCAGCTGGAACGTCAACGGTCTGCGCTCGGTCGCCAAGAAGGGCTTTCTCGACTGGCTCGCGGCCGCGAAACCGGACATTCTCGGCCTCCAGGAGACCCGCGCCCTGCCCGAGCAGGTCGATGCCGCCGTCCACAGCCCCGACGGCTACCTCGTCCACATCCACCCCGCGGTCCGTAAGGGCTACTCGGGCGTCGCCCTGTACTCGAAGATCGAGCCCCGCAGCGTGACGCTCGGCGGCCTCGACGACCCGGATTACGACACCGAAGGGCGCCTCATCATCGCCGACTACGAAGACTTTCTCTTCTACACCGGCTACTTCCCCAACGGCGGCCACGACCTCAGCCGCGTGCCCTACAAGCTCGGCTTCTCGGAGGCCGTGCTGCAGCACGCCGAGGCGCAGCGCCGCGCCGGCCGCAGCATCGTCATCTGCGGCGACGTCAACACCGCCCACGAGGAGATCGACCTCGCCAACCCGAAATCCAACCAGAAGAACACCGGCTTTCTGCCCGAGGAGCGGGCCTGGGTGAGCCGCTTCCTCGACCACGGCTACGTCGACATCTACCGCAAGCTCAACCCGGAGCGGACCGGCGCCTACACGTGGTGGAGCAACCGCCCGGGGGTGCGCGAGCGCAACGTGGGCTGGCGGATCGACTACTTCTTCATCTCGCCGGACCTCGAGGAGCGGGTCGTGGACGCGCGCATCCACGCCGACGTATTGGGCTCTGACCACTGTCCGATCGAGCTGGAGCTCGATCGGAAGTAGGAATTAGGAAT
>CAZMED010000618.1:0-1622 GCA_964565045.1 uncultured Thermoanaerobaculia bacterium | reverse complement strand
GCGTGGCCGGCCACGAAGGGCAGGTCGGCGAACTGCTCCCACTCGTGCTCCAGGATGGCCACCTGGGTGAGCTCACCGAGATCGTCGCCCTTGAAGGCCTGCGAGTAGTTGGCGTACTCCGAGAAGACCACGTTCTCGAGCCGGCACGACCCGGCGCCCGCCTCAGCCGCCGGGATCTCGTAGTTGATGCCCCACACGTCGGGGATGCCCAGCGTCCGCTGCCGACGCGCCCGGTAGAAGTGGTTCTCCGCGTAGGTGACGGGACGGGCCGGGTCGAGCTCACGGACCACGGACCGCAGCTCCAGGTACGCCGTTCGCGAGCGCGACTCGTTGCCCATGCCCCACAGCACCACACACGGGTGGTGGCGGTCGCGCAGGACCATCCCGCGCATCTGCCGCCGCGCCGCCCGAAGCCAACCGGCGGCCGAGCTGACGCTCTTCCAGGCGGCGATCTCGGCGTAGACCATGATGCCGAGCTCGTCGCAGGCGTCGAGAAAGACCGGCGACTGCGGGTAGTGGGAGAGGCGGACGAAGTTGCAGCCCAGCTCCTCGAGGAGCTCGGCGTCCCGCCGCTGCAGCTCGTCGGGCAGGGCACTGCCGAAGCCGGGTATGGCCTGGTGCCGGTTGCAGCCGCGGAGCTCGACCCGCTCGCCGTCGAGGAAGAACCCCTCGCGCGGCCGGAACTCGGCGCGGGTGATGCCGAACCGGACGCGGACCACGTCGACTGCCGCCCCGGCGACGGAAAGCCGGCCCTCCGCCCAGTACAGGGCCGGGTCCCCGGGCCGCCAGCACCGCGGCGCGTCCACGTCGAGCGCGACCGCATGCGGTGCCCCAACGCCGCCCGCGACGGACACGGCGGCCGTACCCACGGTCGTGCCGGACGGATCCGTCACGGTCCAGTCCGCCGCGACGGGGCCGCGGGCGGCCTCCGCGCCCTCCACCGCCCAGCGGATGGTGATCCGCTCGCCGCCCGAGGATCGGCGCTCCGACACGAGCTCGACCCGGTCGAGGTCGAAGCGGCAGCTCGGCAGACCCTGCAGGACGACGCCGCCGCTGAGCCCGCCGTGCAGCAGGTGGTCGGGGAGTCGGTACCGCTCCAGCATCGTGTGCCGCCAACGCCCCGGCAGTTCGTTCCGCCGGCAGCGGTTGTCGAGCCGGATGGCCAGCAGTCGCTCGGCGTCACCGACCCCTGTCGGCAGCCGGACGGCCGCGCCCAGGTACTGGCCGTTCACCGACGCCAGACGCCGGCCGTCCAGCCAGACATCGCCGGTGCCGTGGAAGCCGCCGGCGCGGACCTGCCACTCCAGGGGGACGGGGCTCTCGCACGCCGGCACCGCGATGCGCCGCCGATAGGCGCCCCAACCGGAGTAGCTGGTGCGGCCGATCTGGAAGGTGTCGCGCTCGTTCCAGGTGTGGGGGAGCGTGACCTCCTCGTCCGCCACGCCGCTCCCCGAGAGCCACTGGCGGCCGACGCGGCCGCGGCGGAACTCCCAGCCGCAGGCAAGGTCGACGGTCGGTCGCAGCGGGGTCTCGATCATGGGCGGCCATAGTAGCGCCTCTCCGCGCCCCCGCTCGCCCATTTCGGATTTCGGATTTCGGATTTCGGATTTCCACCCGCCCAC
>CAZMED010000617.1:0-1626 GCA_964565045.1 uncultured Thermoanaerobaculia bacterium | reverse complement strand
CGGTCGCGACCCA
This sequence comes from uncultured Thermoanaerobaculia bacterium, assembly GCA_964565045.1. Lineage (GTDB taxonomy): Bacteria > Acidobacteriota > Thermoanaerobaculia > Thermoanaerobaculales > Sulfomarinibacteraceae > Sulfomarinibacter. The sequence goes on along the minus strand of CAZMED010000617.1, from coordinate 1,613 downwards.
GGGACTCAACCTGTTCCGGCTGCTGATGACCTGGCTCAAGCCGGTGCTGCCGGGCATGGCGGAACGGGCCGAGCACTTCCTCGACGCCGCGGACGGCGACTGGGCCTCGGTGGCCTCGCCGCTGCTGGGCCGCACCATCCGGCCCTACGAGCCGCTGGCCACGCGCCTCGACCTGAAGGAAGTCCAGAAGCTGGTGGCGACGGAGCCGGCGGCGGGACAGGAGGCGGCCCGCCCGGCCCCGGCACCCGCCGGGCTCGCGGAGGTCTCCATCGACGATTTCGCGAAGCTCGACCTGCGGATCGCGCGGGTCGTCTCCGCCGAGGCCGTCGAGGGCGCCGACAAGCTGGTGAAGCTGGTCGTGGACACCGACGGGTCGACCCGCACCGTGTTCGCCGGGATCCGCCAGGCCTACGAACCGGGGGCGCTCGTGGGCCGCCACGTGGTGCTGCTCGCGAACCTCAAGCCCCGCAAGATGCGCTTCGGGGTGTCCGAGGGAATGGTGCTCGCGGCCGGCCCGGGCGGCAGCGACATCTTCCTGGTCTCCCCGGACCAGGGCGCCGCGCCCGGCATGCAGGTCAAGTGACCCCCGCCGCGAGGCGAACGACACGATGCAGGACTCCTCCCCGGCACCGCCCGCCGATCGCATCGACGCCCTGCTGCCGCAGACGCAGTGCAGGCGCTGCGGCTTCGACGGCTGCCGTCCCTATGCGGAGGCGCTCGCCGCGGGCGAGGCCGCCATCAACCGCTGCCCTCCCGGCGGGACGCCGGTACTGCATGCCCTGGCGTCCCTGCTGGGCACGACGCCGCCGCCCCTCGACCCGGCCTGTGGCCGCGAGGAACCCCCTCGCGTAGCGCGGGTGATCGAGGCCGACTGCATCGGCTGCGCGAAGTGCATCGATGCCTGCCCCACGGACGCCATTGCCGGCGCCAGGAAGTGGATGCACGCCGTCGTCACCGCCGACTGTACGGGCTGCGAACTGTGCATCCCGGCCTGCCCGGTCGACTGCATCGAGATGATTCCCGCACCCGGCCTGCCCGGGACGCCGCTCGACGCGACCGCCATCGCGGCACGTGCCCGGCACTTCCGGTACCTCTACGATCGCCGCCGCGACCGCCTCGCGCGCAACGCGCAGCGGTGGCGGGAGGCGCTGGCGGCGCGCCTCGGCGGCCGGGACCTGGCGGGCGGGGGCAGCCCATGAATGCGGAAAAACGCAGGCTGATGTTCGAGCGGCTTCGTGAGGTCGACCCCCACCCGACCACGGAGCTGCGCTACGAGACGCCCTTCGAGCTCCTGGTGGCCGTGATCCTCTCTGCGCAAGCGACCGACAAGGGCGTGAACCAGGCCACCGCGCGGCTGTTCCCGGTGGCGCGGACGCCGGAGGCGATCGCCGCGCTCGGCGAGGAAGGCCTGGCGCCGTTCATCCGGACCATCGGGCTGTGGTCGGCCAAGGCGAAGAACGTGGTGGCGATGTCGCGCCTGCTGCTGGAGCAGCACGGCGGCGAGGTGCCGCGCGAGAGGGCCGCGCTGGAGGCGCTGCCAGGCGTCGGACGGAAGACCGCCAACGTGGTGCTCAACACCGCCTTCGGCGAGCCGACCATCGCGGTGGACACGC
>CAZMED010000616.1:0-1627 GCA_964565045.1 uncultured Thermoanaerobaculia bacterium | reverse complement strand
GCGTGGAAGCTGATGTTGCCGATCTGGTTGTACTGGATCTGGTGGACGTGGCCGTAGACCACGGTGGGGTTGGCGAAGGGCGCCAGCAGGGCCTGCACCTCCTCCGCGTCCTCGGTCCAGAAGTTCCAGCCTTTGTAGATCTTCTGGATGGGGGAGTGGGAGAACACCAGCACCGGAGTGTCCTTGGAGACCGCCGCGAGGTCCTTGGCGAGCCACTGACGCTGCTTCTCGCCGACCATGAAGGGCGAGCCGTTGGGGTTGTCGAGGCCGGCCATCTCCAGCATCCGCTGCTCGGCGGTGGGCCAGCGCTCGAAGGTCCACTCGTCGTAGGTGAGGATCGAGTTGAGGACCACGAAGTGCACGCCCTTGTGGTCGAAGCTGTACCAGTGGGGCCCGAAGAGCTCGGACCAGTACTCGCCGAGGTCCAGGTAGTAGTCGTGCTCGCCCATCACCATGTGGGTTGTGTAGTTCAGCTTGGCCAGCATCTCGGCGCCGTGGTCGAGCTCGGCCTTCGTGCCGAGCTGGGCGAGGTCGCCGCCGAACATGACGAAGTCCGGTTTCGGACGCAGCAGGTTGGTCTCGGCCACCGCGCGGATCAGGCCGCGGTCCCAGTTGCGGACGAAGCGGTCACCCATGATGTGCTGAATGTGAGCATCGGAGATGTAGGCGAAGGTGAAGTTCTTGGCCGGGTCGGCGAACGCCAGCTCCACCATGCTCACCGGCAGGGTGCTCACGGCGGCGGTGGCGCCGACGCCCTTGAGGAATCCCCGGCGTGTCAATCGGTTGTCAGTCATTGCTGCCTCCTCGACTCGGCCACGGCCATTGTTTCGGCCTGCGGTGCGAACTGCGGGCTGGTGAGCGCCTCCATGAAGGCCACCAGGTCGTCGATCTGCTCGTCGGTGAGGTTGAGGGGGCGGATGCCGCCCGACAGGAAGTCGTTCACCGGGTCGCCCTCGTTGGTGACGCCGCCGTTGTTGTAGTGCACCACCGCGGCGCGCAGGTCGGCGACGCTGCCGTCGTGCATGTAGGGGGCGGTGACCGCGATGTTACGCAGGGTCGGCGTCTTGAACGAGCCGAGGTCGTCGAAGCCGTGGCTGATGGCGAAGCGTCCGATCTCCGACGTCTTGGGGTCGGTCAGGACCTCGATGTCCACCTCGGCGAGGTTCATGTCGGCTTCGAGGAACTCCAGCGCGAGCTCGGGGACCTCGTCCTGGATCGTGTTGATGCCGACACCGATGTTGTGGAATCGGTTGTCGGTGAAGAGTGCCTGGGTCTCTTCCACGATGTGGCAGGAGACGCAGCGCCCCTGGTTGATGAAGATGTCGAAGCCGCGCACCTGCTGCTCGGTGAGGGCGCCCTTGTCGCCCGCGAAGTACCAGCGGTCGAAGGGCGAGTCGCCGGCGATCTGGGTCCTTTCGAAGGCGGCGATGGCCTTGGTGACCTCGTCCATGGTGATGTCCTCGGCCGCGACCCCGAAGACCTCTTCGAAGGCCTTCAGGTAGTCGGCGTCGGAGCGGATCACCTCGAGGATCGGCTCGTGGTCAGGCAGGCCCATCTCGACCGGGTTGACGAAGGGGTGCAGGGCCTGGTCCTCGAGGCTCGGCGAGCGCCCGTCCCAGAACTGGGT
>CAZMED010000615.1:0-1630 GCA_964565045.1 uncultured Thermoanaerobaculia bacterium | reverse complement strand
GTCGTTGTCCGAGTTCTGGTACTGGAAGGTCCGGTACTGCGAGAAGTCGGCGTCGATCGAGTAGTCGGTGTTGACGGACATGGTGGAGCAGCCGGCCGCAAAAGCGATCATCATCGCGACAAGAAGGGCTCGTTTCATTTCAGTCTCCTTTCACTCATCGGTGGGATTGTACAGTTGTCCCCGTTCACTTCGACAGGCTAGGCGGCAGAGCCGAAGTACCACTTCAGCAGCACGAGCCAGCCGGCCAACAATATGAGCGAGACCAGCAGATGCGGCCACATCACCGCGAGAAAGCCGCGTTCCTTGATCTGCTTCTGCTTCTCGATATGGGCGTCTCGTCGGGCCTCCTGCCACGCGACGAGCCACGTGTCGCCCGCAGTCACCACGCCATCGCTCTCCACGTGGAGAAAGACCGTCGCCCGCGATGTCGCCAGGTAAAAGACCAGGTACAGCACCCCGCCGAACACCGGAAAGACGAAGATCACGAACAGGAACAGCCACCAGTTGAACGGCCGCCGGCCAACCAACGCCGCCGTCGTCTCGGTCGTCGCGAGGGGCTCCCAGCCCAGCTCCACGAGCTTGTGAACGCGTGCGCCCAGATTTGCTTCCATGACAGCCTCCATTCTCTGGTTCGTTGGGACGCAAAGTCAGTTAAGAATGGGCCCTCTCCGCTGCAGAGTCAGGAAAGTGGTATCAAAGAACCTTTAAAGACGCGGTCGCTCACTGGTTCGCTTCCGTTCGGTACGGCCCTCGTGCCGACCGCTACGGATGAAGCCGACGCCGCCTGGACGAACCACCACCGGCGTTCCCCCAACGATCCCTACTCGCTGAACCGAATGGCCCACAGCGCCCGCTCACCGTCGGCGCGATGGACATCCAGCATTCCGCGCACGATGTCCCAGGCCGCGGCGCTCTCGAGGGCCGCGAGGAACTCCCGCTCCTGGACCATCGACTCGTCATCGCAGGCCATGCGGGTCGTCGCCAGCGGCCCGATCGTGAGGGCGTTGCCCGCCACCGCGAACGATCCGTGGAACCGATTGCAGCCGCTGTCGCCCGAGACCTGCCCATTCTCAAATTCCAGGGTCAGTCGGGTGCCGGCCATCGGGCCCACCACGGCCTGGCGACCGTTGTTGTAGCCGGTGACCTCCCACCGAACGCCCTCGAGCCGCGGTGGCGCCTCGCGCTCGAACCGCAGCGCGTCGCCCCCCGACTCCGGCATCAGCGTCAGGCGGTCGCCTTCGACCGCGACCTGCATGGTTCCGGAGAACGCTCTCAGGAACTGATCCTCGATCGACCGTGCCGGCTCCGGACACGCCATCATGGTCCCACCCAGCTGACCGAGGACGAGCATGTCGCCGTCGAGGGTGTACGACCCCATGAGCCGATTGCAGCCCGAGAAGCCGGAGACGCGACCGTCCGCAAGGCGCACCGTCACGGCCTCCCGCTCACCCGCCCCCGGGAGCTCCAGGCCCGGCAGCCCCGTCAGCCGCCAGGCTGCGTTTTCCAGGGTCGCGGCGGCCGCCTGTGCCGGCACACGGCAGCAACCGCCGAGGTGACGCCCATCCGGCAGCGAGACGTTGACCGAGTAGGGGTGGACTGTCTCGGACATCCCGTCGCTGCAGGGGCCCTG
>CAZMED010000614.1:0-1630 GCA_964565045.1 uncultured Thermoanaerobaculia bacterium | reverse complement strand
TCGTCGATGATGTTGGCCCAGGTGTAGAAGCTGTCGTGGGCCGCAGGCACGTCGTGCAGGGCGTCGAAGACGACCCGGCTCGGCCGCGCCTCGACGTGCAGCGTCACCTCGCGGTCGCCCACGATTTCCACGGCGTGCATCGTCCGCTCGCCGCCCGCGGTGACCTCGAGGTGGGTCATGAAGTGGTAGGGCTCGCCGTCCTGCTCGACCTCGAGCACGACGTCCCAGCCGCCCCGCTTGACCTTCTGCAGCTTGACCTGTGGCTCGAGCGACGGCAGCCCGGGGCGCTCGAGCCACTGGCGCACGAAGGGCTCGAGCGGCAGCCCCGCGACCTCCTCGGCGGTGGCGAGGAACTGGTCGGTGGTCATGGTGCGGCCGCGGAAGCGTTCGTGGACGGTTTTCATGACACGGAGGAAGGTCTCGTTGCCGAGCAGCAGCCGCAGCTGGTGGAGGGCGAAGACGCCCTTGATCCGCGGCAGCAGGTAGGGGCCGTACCGGTCGTAGGCGCGGTGGGCCTCGAGCGCCGCCAGGTCGAGCTCGCGCGACACGGTGTAGAGGTAGCGCGCCTCGAGCGCCGCGAGCTCGTCCGCGAGCTGCTGCGCCGCCTTCGCGGGATCGTCGTCGTCGAGCCCCTCGAGCATCCGCCAATAGGCGGCGGTGGCGCTGACGAACCAGCTCTCGGCGGGCGAGGCCGGTTCGACCGTGCCGCGCCAGAGATCCTTCTTCGCGATCTCGAACTGCGGCGCGAGCTCGCCGAGCTCGAGCGCCGGCTCTTTCACGCCGGCCTTCGGCTTCGCCCGCCGCGCCGCCTTCAGCTTGTCGGCGACGAAGACAGGGCTCACCACCGAGTAGCCGAGGCTGAGGTGGGGGTCGGCCCCCGGCAGATCGGGAAGGATCCGCCAGCCCTTCGTCGGGAACTTCTCGCGCAGCGTCACCTTGCCGAAGTGGGCCAGGAAGACCATCTTCTCGGCCATCTCGGTGGTGGTGATCTTGCCGTCGCAGGCATGGGCGCGGTTGATCGGCGACGAGGCCCAGAGACGGACCGCCGCGTTGGCGTCGATTGATCCCGCGTGCTCGCGGTAGAACTCGTTGAAGGCGATGTCGCGGTTCCAGGGCGCGAACATGAGGTCGAAGGGGCGGTCGTCGGGCTGCGCCACGTACTCCTTGCGCACCTCGGGATCGCGGTTGTTGTTGTTGGCCCACAGGAAGCCCGGCGTTCCGAAGGGGCTCATGTCCTCGGAGGTGCGCCACAGCTTCTTGGCGTGGGTGCCGAGGAGGAGGATCGCCACCTCGCCGGTCTCGAAGTCGGCGATCGGCCAGTCGTTGGTGTACATGCCGTTGTTGCCCTCCCACAGGATCCGCTCCACGTCGTCGATCGAGGCCGCGTACTGGGCGGCCTTGCGGGCGCGGTTGGACTGCGGGGTGGAGTCGGGCTCGTAGGGCGTCTGCATGACGGTGGTCTCGCCGAAGGCGATCCCCGCTTCGTTGAGGTAGAAGTCGGCCCCCGAATGGATGCCGCCCGGGAAGGTGTGGTAGACGAGGCGGTAGCCCTCGGACGGCTCGATGTCGGTGATGACGTTCCAGTGCACGCCGGTGTAGCCGTTCCACATGAAGATCTGGCCGAAGACGA
>CAZMED010000613.1:0-1646 GCA_964565045.1 uncultured Thermoanaerobaculia bacterium | reverse complement strand
TGGCGTAGGTCGAGGGGCGGCCGATGCCGCGCGCCTCGAGCTCCTTGACCAGGCTCGCCTCGGTGTAGCGCGCCGGCGGCTGCGTCGTGTGGTTGGTCGGCTCGAGCTCGGAGAGCCGCAACCGCTGCCCGGTGGCCAGGGGCGGCAGCACCTTCTCCTGGTCGGCGAGCTCGGCCGACGGGTCGTCCGAGCCCTCGACGTAGGCACGCAGGAAGCCGGCGAAGCGGATGACCTTGCCCGAGGTCGTGAAGACCGCGGCGCCGTCGTTCGCGGTCGGGGCCTGGATACGGACCTGGGTTCGGGTGCCGACGGCGTCCTTCATCTGCGACGCCAGGGTGCGCTTCCAGATCAGCTCGTAGAGCTTGAACTGGTCGGCGTCGAGCGCGCCGCGCAGATCGGAGGGCTTGCGGAAGCGGGCTCCGGCGGGGCGGATCGCCTCGTGCGCCTCCTGCGCGCTCTTCGACTTCGAGCGGTAGACCCGCGGCTGCTCCGGTAGGTACTGATGGCCGTAGAGCTCCCGCACCTGGCTGCGCGAGGCCTCGATGGCCTCGTGCGAAAGGGTCAGCGAGTCGGTCCGCATGTAGGTGATGTAACCGTTCTCGTACAGGCTCTGCGCGACCCGCATCGTGCGGCGGGCGTTGAAATGCAGCTTGCGCCCCGCCTCCTGCTGCAGGGTGGAGGTCATGAAGGGCGGGTAGGGCCGGTTGGTGAAGGGCTTGTCGACGACCTCCGTGACCGTGAAGTCGGAGTCGCGGAGCTCGGAGGCGAGGGCGCCCGCCCGTTCGGCGTCGAGAACCAGCGCGTTTCCCTTGAGCTCGCCGGTGTCGGCGTCGAAGTCCTTGCCGATCGCGATCCTGCGCTCGCCGAGCTCGGCCAGACGGGCCGAGAAGCTGGCGTCGTCGGCGGTCGAAAGCGTCGCCTCCAGGCCTGCAAAGACCGACTCCACGAAACGCATGCGCGCCTCTTCGCGGGCGACGATGAGCCGGGTGGCGACCGACTGCACGCGGCCGGCGGAGAGCTTTGGCGCCAGCTTGCGCCAGAGCACGGGCGACACCTCGTAGCCGACCAGACGGTCGAGGATGCGCCGCGTCTCCTGCGCCGCCACCAGCCGGCTGTCGATGTCGCGCGGCGACTCCATCGCGCGGGTGATCGCGGCATCGGTGATCTCGTGGAAGACCATGCGTTTGACCGGGATCGCAGGCTTCAGGACCTCGACCAGGTGCCAGGCGATGGCCTCGCCCTCGCGGTCCTCGTCAGTGGCGAGGTAGAGCTCGGACGCGTCGCCGAGCTTCTTCTTCAGGGTCGCGACCTGGCTCTTCTTCTCCTTCGGGATGATGTAGAGCGGCGCGAAGTCACGTTCGACGTCGATGCCGAGCCTGGCCCAGGGCTCCTTCTTGTACTTGGGCGGGATCTCCGAGGCCGAGGGCGGCAGGTCGCGGATGTGGCCGATGGACGATTCGACCACGTAGTCCGAACCCAGGAAGCGGGAGATGGTCCGCGCCTTGGCCGGCGACTCGACGATGATCAGCGGTTTCGCCATAGGGCCCATAGGAGAGCGGAGCCGGAGGCGGATGTCAAGCGACGGCTCGTGACGATGCGTTCGCGCCCCTCGTCAGTTTTGAGTTTTGAGTTTTGAGTTTTGAGTT
>CAZMED010000612.1:0-1649 GCA_964565045.1 uncultured Thermoanaerobaculia bacterium | reverse complement strand
CGCGCGTCAGCGGGACGCGCGGGTGTGTTAGAGTCAGCTCCGTGCGCGGATCCCTTCTCATCGCATCGGCCGTCGTCGCATGTGTGGTTGCGGGCGCCGCCGCCAGGCCGGCGCCGCCGGTTGACGCGATCGATACGCTCGAGGGCGGGGCCAAGCTCGAGGCCCTGATCGCGCGCGTGGTGGAGCAGCAGCAGGCGGTGCGCTCGCTCAAGGCCGACTTCGTGCTCCACAAGAGCAGCGAGCTGCTCCTCGAGGAGGCGGTGTCGACGGGCGAGTTCCTGTTCGCAGCGCCGGACAGGGTGCGCTGGAACTACCGCCGGCCGAACCCGATGGTGGTGGTCTTCTCGGACGACGTCCTCACCACCTTCCATCCCCAGCAGGCACGGGCCGAGCGCGTCAAGGTGTCGGACTCGCAGCGGCGTTTCATGCGCGTGCTCGCGGGGACCCAGCCGCTGGACGACCTCACCACCCACTTCGCCGTCACCCTCGCCGACCCCGGCGGCCAGGCGCCCTACCGCCTGAGCTTGCGCCCGGTCGACGCGATGCTCAAGAAGAAGCTGCGCTCGGTGCGGCTCGAGGTCGACCGGACGCTGTTCCTGCCGGTGGTGGTCGAGTACAACGAGGCCGACGGCGACAGCACCCGCTTCGAGTTCAAGAACATGGTCCTCAACCCGGAGCTCGACCCATCGCGCTTCCTGCTCGATCTCGGGCCCGAGGTCGAGCTGCAGACGATCGACGCCTCGGCGGGGCTCGGCTGAGCCCGGCGCCGGACCGACCGCTCAGTTCATCGATGCTGCCCTTTTCGGTCGCCGCCCGGGATCCTGACAGCGCCGCGCGCGCCGCCGAGCTCGGCACCCCGCACGGGAAGGTGCGCACGCCCGCCTTCATGCCGGTGGGCACCGCGGGTACGGTCAAGGGCATCGCCGCGTGGGAGCTCGAGCGGCTGGCGCCGGAGATGGTGCTCGCCAACACCTACCACCTCCTGCTGCGGCCGGGCGTCGAGCGCATCCGCCGCCTCGGCGGGCTGCACCGGGTGCTGGCCTGGCCCGGACCGGTGCTGACGGACTCGGGCGGCTTCCAGGTGTTCTCGCTCGCGGCGCGGCGGCGGCTCGACGCCGACGGGGTGAGCTTCCGCTCCCACATCGACGGCGCCGAGCACCGCCTGACGCCGGAGAACGTGGTCGACGCCCAGGCGGATTTCGGGGTCGACGTGGCGATGGTCCTCGACGAGTGCCTGCCCTACCCGGTGGACCGGCCCACGGCCGAGGCCTCGACCATGCGCAGCGTCGACTGGGCGCGGCGCGGTCTCGCGCGGGCCTCCAGGCTGCGGCAGCGGCAGGACGCTGCGTGGTCGGGCGGGCTGTTCGCGATCCAGCAGGGCTCGCTCGACGAGGCGCTCCGGCGGCGCTCGAGCGAGGCCCTCGCCGAGCACCCCTTCGACGGCTTCGCGGTCGGCGGGCTCGCGGTCGGCGAGCCGACGGCGGCGCTTCACGAGGCGGTGGCGATGGCGGCGCCGATGCTGCCCGACGAGAGGCCGCGCTACCTGATGGGGGTGGGCTACCCCGAGGACCTGCTCGCAGCGATCGCCTGCGGGGTCGACCTCTTCGACTGCGTGCTGCCGACCCGCTCGGCGCGCACCGGCAAGGTCT
>CAZMED010000611.1:0-1653 GCA_964565045.1 uncultured Thermoanaerobaculia bacterium | reverse complement strand
TCTTGAAGTTCTCGATGTAGCGCGCGGCGAGGGCGTCGTAGCGCTTCCAGTACTCGTCCTTGTTGCCCCACGAGGTGGAGGGGTCGAGCACCTCCTCCGGCACCTCGGGGCAGGACAGCGGAACCTCGAAACCGAACAGCCGGTCGCGGCGATACTCCACCGTGTCGAGCGCGCCTTCGAGCGCGGCGTTGAGCAGGTTGCGGGTGTGGCGGATGGAGATCCGCTTGCCCACTCCCCAGCCGCCGCCCACCCAGCCCGTGTTCACCAGCCAGCAGGTGGCGCCGTGCTTCTGCATCTTGGCGCGCAGCATGTCGGCGTAGGTGAAGGGGTGGTGGACCATGAAGGGCGCGCCGAAGCAGGCCGAGAAGGCGATCTCGGGCTCGATGCCGAGGCCGATCTCGGTGCCCGCGATCTTCGAGGTGTAGCCGGAGATGAAGTGGTAGACCGTGTGCTCCGGACCGAGCCGGGCGATCGGCGGCAGCACGCCCTGCGCGTCGCAGGTCAGGAGGATGACGTTCTTGGGGTGCGAGTGGACCATCCCCTCGGGCACCACGTTGGGGATGAACTCCAGGGGGTATGCGGCGCGGGTGTTCTCGGTGAAGCGGTCGTCGTCGAGGTCGAGCCTTCGCGAGGTGCGGTCCTGGACCACGTTCTCGAGGATGGTGCCGAAGCGCCGCGTGGTGGCATGGATCTCGGGCTCGTTGTCGGCCGACAGGCGGATGACCTTGGCGTAGCAGCCGCCCTCGAAGTTGAAGACGCCGGTGTCCGACCAGCCGTGCTCGTCGTCGCCGATGAGGCGCCGCTTCGGGTCCGCCGACAGGGTGGTCTTGCCGGTGCCGGAGAGGCCGAAAAAGAGCGCGGCGTCGCCGCCCGCTCCGACGTTGGCCGAGCAGTGCATGGCGAGGACCTCTCGGAGCGGCAGCAGGAAGTTCATCACCGTGAAGACGCTCTTCTTGATCTCGCCGCCGTAGCTCGAGTTGCAGATCAGGCCCAGCCGCTCGGCGAAGTTGAGGACGATCGCCGTCTCCGAGCGGGTGCCGTCGACGCGCGGGTCGACCCGGAACGACGGCACGGCGATGATCGTGAAGTCGGGGACGTGGCTCTGGTACTCGTCCTGGTTCGCTGGCGTGATGAACATGTTGCGCGCGAACAGCGCGTGCCAGGCGTACTCGGCGATGATGCGGATCGGCATCCGGTACTCGGGGTCGGCGCCCACGTAGCAGTCCTGGACGAAGAGCTCCTCGTCCTGCAGGAAGGCCTGCACCCGGGCCAGCAGCGAGGAGAAGTTCTCCGGGGCGTAGGGCCGGTTGTACTCCCCCCACCAGATCTCGTTCTGGGTCGTGGCCTCGCGGACGATGTACTTGTCCTGGGCGGCGCGCGCCGACCACTTGCCGGTGTTGACCACGAAGGGGCCGCCGTGCGCCATCAACCCCTCCTGGCGGAACGAGGCCTCCTCGTAGAGCGCCGGCACCGGCAGGTTCCAGTACACCCGGTCGAGGTGGACCAGGCCGTGGTTCTTGAGTCCGTAGCGGCTCTTGAGGTCCTCGGCCTGGGCGGTGGCCGGGGTCGCGAACTTCAGGTACTTGCTCATGACCAGTCCCTCACCAGCTTGCGCTGGCCGATGTAGAGCTCGTTGGGCGAGTTGGGGTCGAG
>CAZMED010000610.1:0-1655 GCA_964565045.1 uncultured Thermoanaerobaculia bacterium | reverse complement strand
GCCGATTCCTCGACCGGACGTGCCGGATCCCCCATAATTGCCCGGAGTCGGGGCGCGGCCGACGCTCGATCGGAGGACGATGTGAACACCCACGTCACGGACGACGAGAGACGAGCGATTCGCGACCGGTTCCCGGCGCTCGACGGCGACACGATCTTCCTCGAGAACGCCGGCGGCTCCCAGGTGCCGGCGGTGGTGGCCGACGCCATCCGCGACTACATGCTCTCGAGCTACGTGCAGCTCGGCGCCGGCTACCCGATGTCGCAGCGCGCCACGGCCCTGGTCGACGAGGCCCACAGCTTCGTGCGACTGCTGATGAACGGCGGCGAGGGCGCCGCGATCCTCGGCTCGTCGACCTCGGCCCTGCTGCGCATGCTCGCGAACTGCTACCGGGAGGCGCTCGGGCCGGGTCGCGCCGTCGTGGTGGCCGAGACGGGCCACGAGGCCAACGTCGGGCCCTGGAAGCACCTCGCGGCCTCGGGCTGCGAGCTGCGCTGGTGGAAGATGGACACCGAGAGCTTCAGCTGCCCCATCGAGGCGCTGGACGAGCTCCTCGACGACCGCGTCGCCCTGGTGGCCTTCCCCCACGTCTCCAACCTGCTCGGGGAGATCGTCGACGTCGCGGCCGTCACCGCGAAGGCGCACGCCGCCGGCGCGCGAGTGGTCGTAGACGGCGTCGCCTACGCCCCCCACCGGGCGATGGACGTCGCCGCCTGGGACGTCGACTGGTACGCCTACTCCGCCTACAAGGTCTACGGACCTCACATGGCGGCCCTGTGGGGCCGGCGCGACGCACTCGAAGAGCTTCGGGGCCCCAACCACTTTTTCGTACCCGACCACGACCTGCCCTACAAGTTCGAGCTCGGCGGCGCGAGCCACGAGGGCTGCGCCGGCCTGCTCGGGCTGCGCGACCACCTCGCGTTCCTGGCCGGCTCCGGATCGGCAGACACGCTCGGGCGAGCCGGAATCGAGCGCGCCTTCGCCCGGATGACGGCCTGCGAGCTGCCGCTGCAGGCCCGCCTCCTGCACTATCTGAAGTCCCGCGACGAGATCACGATCATCGGCCCCGAGAGCGACGGGGCGGAACGCGTCGGCACCATCAGCTTCGTGCACGGCAGCCGGAGCTCGGCCGAGATCACCCGCGCCGTCGACCGCTCGGGCATCGGCATCCGCCACGGCCACATGTACGCCTACCACCTGTGCGAGGCCCTCGGGCTGGATCCCGACGACGGCGTGGTCAGGGTCAGCCTCGTGCACTACAACACCCTCGAAGAGATCGAGCGGCTGATCGAGGTTCTCGACGGCGCGCTCGGCTGAACCGCACCGCCGCCGGGCTCAGCGGCTGCGGCGGCGCCCGATCATCTTGGCAGGGTCGAGCACCGCGGCGATCTCCTCCTCGCTGAGGAGCCCCTTCTCGCGCACCAGCTCCACGATCCCGCGCCCGGTGGCGAGGGCCTCCTTGGCGAGGGCGGTCGTGGTGTCGTAGCCGAGGACCGGGTTCAGGGCGGTGACGACGCCGATGCTGCGTTCGATGTACTCTCGGCAGACGTCCTCGTTGGCGGTGATGCCCGCGACGCAGTGCACGCGCAGGGTCCGCGCGGCGTTCATGAACATGGTCTGCGACTCGAGGATGCAGTCGCCGATCACCGGCTCCA
>CAZMED010000609.1:0-1666 GCA_964565045.1 uncultured Thermoanaerobaculia bacterium | reverse complement strand
CGCCGATCAGGTCGTCGATGATCGCATCGAACTTGAGGCTGCGCCGCAACAGCTCACGCGCGCGGGGCGCGAAGTCGGGTTTCTGCTCCTCCACCAGGTGGAGCTGGGCCCGCGCCTCGTTGACACGGCCGAGGTTGCCGAGAATCGAGGCGCGCACCACCGACAGCCAGAAGGCGAAGAAGGGGTCGTGCTTCTCGAGCTCGGCGAGGGCCTCCTCGTAGCGCTGGTCGGAGATCAGGTGGATGACGCGCCCGGCGTGAAACCAGTTGGGGTGGCAGGGGTTGACGGCCATGGCCCGCTCGAGCATCGGCAGGCCGCGCTCGATGTCGCCGCGCAGTACGCGGAGGTAGCCGATGGCACCCATGGTGTAGGGCGAGTTGGGGTTGAGGGCGAGTGCGGTTTCGGATTCCTGCTCGAAGGCTTCGGAGTCATCGGCGAGACAACTGGCGTAGGCCAGAATGAGTCGTGCGAGCTGCGAGCCCGGTTCCAGGGACACGCCCCGCCGCGCGTAGCGGAGGGCGGTCTCGAGGGGGTTGGCGATGCCCGGAACATCCATCGAGTACATCTGGCAGTGCAGGGTCGCCAGCGCCGACCACACGGGGCCGTACTCCGGCTCTCGTTCCGCCGCCCGCTGCAGCGCGACGAGACACGCCTGCCCCGACTCCGGAGACGGCGTGATCTGGTGGGTGTAGTAGCGCAGCATGGCCTCGTAGGTGTCCAGCTCCGCGGGCGGTTTCTTGCGTGACTCGGCTGCCAGCCGGCGCGCGATGATCCCGTACTCGCTGCCGATGGCGGCGACCACGCTGCGGGCGATCTCCTCCTGGGTTGCGATGAGCCGGCCGGCCTCGAGCGGGTGGGTGTAGGACTCCGCCCAGAGCTGGCGCCCGTCGGCCGCGTCGGTGAGCTGCATCGAGACCCGGAAGGTCTCAGGATCTGTGCGGACCGTACCCCGGAGCAGGAAGCGGGCGCCGGGAGTGCCGGGCTGCTCCCGAGTCGAGCTCGATTCTTCGGTCGTGTCGACGGCCCGGTCGCAGGGAATGACCACGATGTCCTGGAACCGGTTGAGCTCGGTGACCAGCTCGTTGGTGAGGCCGGTGGTCAGGAACTGCTGGTCGGAGTCCGGAGTCAGGCTTTCTAGGGGTGCAACGGCGAGAGTCGGTCCGGTCGGCAGCTGAGGCTGCTCGGCAGGTTCTGGGGAGCGTGTGCCGGCGGCCGGGACGGCGGTCTCCTGAGCCGTGAAGCGAGGCACGTAGCGTCCCTTGGGCATGTCGATGTGGACCAGGTCACGGCCCCCCGCCACCAGGTAGTAGCGCTCCAGCGCCCGGCGTAGGCGTCCGGCCTGGATGCTGACGATGGGGTCCTGCGCCGCATCGAAATCGTCGCCACGCCCGAACACCTGGGTCGCGATGGTGTAGCCCTTGATCCGGTGCTTGCGGCCGGCGAGGGTCTCCTCGACCACGAAGCGGAGGAAGGCCCGCATCTTGTCCGTGGCGTGAAACTCGCGGTGACCGAGGATCCGCTCCAGCTCCTCCCGAATGTCGGAGTGGAGCAGTCCGCTGGCCGCGTCCCGCGCGCCGGGCGGGCAAAGTCCCTCGTCACGTTCCAATTCCAAGCGCCTCGTTTCCCCGTAAGTCAATTACAGGCAATCGATTGCCGAATTCTATAC
>CAZMED010000608.1:0-1671 GCA_964565045.1 uncultured Thermoanaerobaculia bacterium | reverse complement strand
AAATCCGAAATCCGAAATCCCAAATCCGAAATTGACCGGTGCGCGGTGCCGCGCGGCCTCGTGCTATCATGACCGCCTATGACGTCGACCACTGCCGCCACTGTCGCCTGAGGGGCGATCCCCACCGGACCTGCGGGTCCGCGGTACGGCCCCGATTGTTTTCCCGATGCTTCGATGCCGCTGCGGGTGCGCCCGCAGCCACGTGAGAACACCAGGAGACAGACATGAAGCTGCAGGACATCGGTTGGAACGACCGATTCGAGTCGCTCTTCGCGACCTTCGAGACAGCGAATCTGACCCCCGCCCGCGTCGTGCGGGTCGACCGGGGCGCCGTGACCGTGCAGTCGGCGGACGGGCGCTTCAGTGCGTCGATCGCCGGACGGCTGAGTGCGGACGGCGAGGCGGGCCCGGCTGCCGTCGGCGACTGGGTGGGCGTGGACCTCGAGAGCGGCGGTGCGGTGGTGCGGGTCATCCTGCCCCGCACCGGAGCGCTCGCGCGCCGCCGTCCGGGCGAGCCCGAGCTCGAGCAGGTGGCGGCGGCCAATGTGGACATGGTGCTGGTGGTGGAGTCGCTGGAGCGCGGCCCCAACCCGCGCCGCATCGAGCGCGCGACGGCCCTGGCCTGGGACGCCGGCGCGACGCCGGTCGTCGTCCTGACCAAGGCGGATCTGTGCGCGGATCCCGAGGCCGGTGCGGCGCGCGCCCGCGAGGGCGCGCCGTTCGCGGACATCCTGACGGTGTCGGCGGTCACCGGCGCTGGCGTCGACGAGCTCGTCCGAAGGCTCGGGCCGGGCACCACGGCGGTGCTGTTGGGCCCGTCAGGCGTCGGCAAGTCCACCCTCACCAACCGCCTGCTCGGCGAGGAGCGCTTCGCGGTCGCCACGGTCCGGGAGAGCGACCTCAGGGGCCGCCACACCACCACCCACCGCGAGCTGGTGGTGCTGCCCGGCGGTGGCTGCCTGATCGACACGCCGGGCGTCCGCGAGCTCGGGTTGTGGCTCGACGCCGAGGCGGTGGCCGCGGTCTTCCCGGAGATCGAGGAGGCCGCGCTGGGCTGCCGATTCGCCGACTGCCGGCACGAGGCCGAGCCCGGCTGCGCGGTGCGGGAGGCGGTCGCGGAGGGGTCCCTCGATCCGGCGCGCCTGGCGAGCTTCCTGCGCCTGCGCCGCGAGGCCGAAAACCTCGAGCTGCGGCGTGACGAATCGCGGCGCCACGAGCTCCGCGCCCGCGAGCGCGCCTTCGGCAGGATGGTGCGCGAGGTGGTCAAGCGCAAGAACAACCGCTGACGGCGCCGCGGCACGGGGGTCCATCCGGGATCGCGTGAGATCGAGGACGAACGGCGGAGGCGTCACGTGCCGTGGCGGCGGCCGACGGCAGTGACAGCTGCAGGCTCAGTCAAAGCCCGAGCCCGAGCCCGTTGCCGTTCCCGTTACCGAAGATACGGTTCTTCTCAGATACTGACCTTGCCAACGATGTCCGCAGGGCGACTCTGCGAGGGAGCTGGACTCGCCTTCGAGCCAAGAGGTCATCGGCATACGAGGTCGAGTCGCTGAGAGACCAACCTGAGATTCGCATTCGAAATGCTGACCCTCGGGCTCATGGGATCGGTAACGGCAACGGTAACGGGCTCGGGCTCGGAACGGACAAAGAGCACCAGCCAAGCCTGGCCGC
>CAZMED010000607.1:0-1677 GCA_964565045.1 uncultured Thermoanaerobaculia bacterium | reverse complement strand
TTCGACAGCGAAATCGACCGCGCGGTGCGGGCCGGCACACCGCTCAACGAAACGCCGCCCTGGCAGGCTCTGGCAAAGCATCATCGGGAGATCGCGGGCGTCCGCATGCGCGACCGATTCGACGCCGATCCGGAGCGCTTCGGGCGCTTCTCGGTCGAGCTCGACGGCCTGCTCTTCGACTACTCGAAGCACCGCATCGACGACACCACGGTGCGCCTGCTCCTCGAGCTCGCCCGCGCGAGCGGGGTGCCGGAGGCGCGGCGGGCCATGTTCGGCGGCGAGAAGCTCAACTGGACCGAGGGCCGGGCGGTCCTCCACGTCGCCCTCCGCAACGTGAGCGACCGCCCGATCCTGGTCGACGGCGAAGACGTGATGCCGGAGGTGAACGCCGTGCTCGAGCAGGTGCGGGCTTTCTCGGAGGCGGTGCGGCAGGGCGGGTGGACCGGGTTCACCGGCGAGCCGGTCGCCACCGTCGTCAACCTCGGCATCGGCGGCTCCGACCTCGGTCCGGCGATGATCTGCGAGGCCCTGGGCGCGTACCACGACGGACCTGACGTGCGCTTCGTCTCCAACGTCGATGCCACGGACTTCGTCGCGGCGACGCGCGGCCTCGACCCCGCTCGCACTCTCTTCGTGGTCGCCTCCAAGAGCTTCACCACCCAGGAGACCATGACCAACGCCCACACCGCCCGGAGGTGGCTCGTCGACGGCCTCCGCGACGAGCGCGCAGTGGCGCGCCACTTCGTCGCCATCTCCACCAATGTCGAGGCGGTGACCGATTTCGGTATCGACGCCGGCAATATCTTCAGGTTCTGGGACTGGGTCGGCGGCCGCTACTCCAGCTGGTCGGCCATCGGCCTGCCGGTGGCCCTCGCCGTGGGCTTCGAACGCTTCGCGGAGCTGCTCGGAGGCGCGTACGAGATCGACCGCCACTTCCTCGAGGCGCCGCTCGAGGAGAACATCCCGGTCCTGATGGGGATGCTCGGCGTGTGGTACCGGGACTTCTTCGGGGCCGCGACGCGGGCCGTGCTGCCCTACGACCAGTACCTGCGGCGGCTTCCCGCCTACCTGCAGCAGGCCGACATGGAGTCCAACGGCAAGTCCACCGACCGCGAGGGCCAGCGGGTCGGCTACCGCACGGGACCGGTGGTGTGGGGCGAGCCCGGCACCAACGGCCAGCACGCCTTTTTCCAGCTCATCCACCAGGGCACCGAGCTGGTGCCCTGCGACTTCATCGGAGTCGTCAACCCCGCCCACCGGATCACCGACCACCACGACAAGCTGCTGGCCAACCTGCTCGCCCAGACCGAGGCCCTGATGCGCGGCCGCAGCGCGGACGAGGTGGCGTCGGAGCTGCGCGCGAAGGGCGTCGGCGACGAGGCGGCGGCAGCACTGGTGCCGCACCGGGTCTTCGAGGGCAACCGTCCCAGCACCACCATCCTCCTCGACCGCCTCACGCCGCGCTCCCTCGGCATGCTGATGGCCCTGTACGAGCACGCGATCTTCGTCCAGGGCGTGGTGTGGCGGATCAACAGCTTCGACCAGTGGGGGGTGGAGCTGGGCAAGGTGCTGGCGGGCACCATCCTCGCCGAGGAGAAGCGCCTGCTCGCCGGCGAGGCGGTCGACCTCTCGGGTCACGACAGCTCGACGCAGGCCCTCCTCGAGCGCTGCGTGGCC
>CAZMED010000606.1:0-1687 GCA_964565045.1 uncultured Thermoanaerobaculia bacterium | reverse complement strand
CAATGCTGCTCGGCGTCCTGCTCCCCTTCGCCGCCGCCTTCGCGGCGCCGTGGCTCGCTCGACGTTTCGGCCGTCACACGGGCTGGCTGCTCGCCCCGGCGCCGCTGCTGTCCGCGGTGCCGATCGTACGCGCGCTGCCGCTCGGCCCCGGCGAGCAGGTCCTCGAGCGACTGTCCTGGGTCCCGGGCCTCGGTGTCTCGCTGAGCTTCCGGCTCGATGGCCTGTCGGCCACCTTCGGTGTGCTGATCACCGGGATCGGCGCCCTGATCCTGATCTACGCCGGCGGCTACCTGGGCGACGACCGCCGGCTCGGTCGGCTGCTGGCCACGCTGCTGGTCTTTCTCGGCTCCATGCTCGGCCTGGTCCTCGCCGATGATGTGATCGCACTCTTCGTGTTCTGGGAGCTGACCTCGGTGTGCTCCTTCATGCTGGTGGGCTTCGACCACCAGCGGGCCGAGGCGCGGGCCGCGGCGCTCAAGGCGCTGGTCATCACCGCCGCCGGCGGCCTGCTGCTGCTCGCCGCTCTGTTGATGGCGGTGGCGGCCGGCGGCGACCTCGGACTTTCCCTGACCGAAGCCTCCAGTCTGTCGGGGCTCGGGTCCGTCGACCTGCGGACCCATACGCTGTACGGTGCGATCCTGATTCTCGTGGTGGTCGCCGCGGCCACGAAATCGGCCCAGGTGCCCTTCCACTTCTGGCTGCCGGCGGCGATGGCGGCCCCGACCCCGGTGTCGGCCTACCTGCACTCGGCGACCATGGTGAAGGCCGGTGTGTTTCTGTTGGCCCGCTTCCACCCGCTGCTCGGCGGCACCGCCGAGTGGCGGTGGACGGTCACCGGTCTCGGCCTCGCGACCATGATCACCGGCGCGGCGATGGCTTTGCCGCAGCGCGACCTCAAGAGGATCCTCGCCTACTCGACGGTGGCGGTGCTCGGCATCCTGACCATGCTCCTCGGTGTCGGAAGCGATCTCGCCATCAAGACGGCGGTCGTCTTCCTGGTCGCCCACGCCTTGTACAAGGCGGCCCTGTTCATGGTCGCCGGCAGCATCGACCACGAGACCGGGACCCGCGACATCACCACGCTCGGGGGTCTGCGGCGCCTGATGCCGTGGACCGCGGCCGCCGGACTGCTGGCGGCGCTGTCCAAGGCCGGCGCTCCGCCCATGTTCGGTTTCGTCGGCAAGGAGATCCTGTACAAGACCAAGCTCGACCTCGAGACCCTCGGAGCGTGGCTCGTGGCGGCGGCGGTGATCGCCAACGTGGCCCTGGTGGCGACCGCGCTCATGGTGGCGGTCCGTCCGTTCTGCGGCCCACTCCGGCCGACCCCGAAGGCCGCGCACGAGGCCCCGCTGTCGATGGTCGTCGGTCCGATGCTGCTGGCGATCGCCGGCCTCGGCGTGCTCGTTCCCCAGGCCTTCGAGAACGCGCTCGGCTCGGGAGCCGCGACCGCGATCGCGGGCCGGCCGGTGCTCATGGACCTGAAGCTCTGGCACGGCCTCAACACCGACGCCCTCGCCGTCATGGGCCTGAGCCTGCTGACGCTCGCCGCAGGCTTCGGCGTCTACCTGATCATCCACCCGCGGCTGGCCGGTTTCGGCAAGCTCCTCGAGTGGGTCGGACGATGGGGGCCGGCGCGGCTCTTCGAGCGCGGCATCGAGCACCTGCCCGCAGCGGCCGGCTGGCTGAC
>CAZMED010000605.1:0-1687 GCA_964565045.1 uncultured Thermoanaerobaculia bacterium | reverse complement strand
ATGACCAGGAAGCGCTGACAGTCCGGGCTCGGCGCGAAGGCCGGCCCGGTGGGCTCGGGCGGCGCGATGTCGAACAGGGGTGTCGATTGGCCGAGCCGCACCGAGTCGGCGCCGAGCTCCACCTCGAGCGACATCAGACGTCCGTCCACCTGCTGGTAGACGAGCTCGCGCCCGCCCTCGCACCAGGCGTGGTAGATGCCGCTCGCGGTGGAGGCCTGCCAGCGGCGGCTCGCATCCGGAAACGGCGTGATGTAGACCTCGAAGGTCCCCGACTCGTCCGAGATGTACGACAGCCAGCGCCCGTCGGGCGACACGGAACCCGGCACGTCGAGACCGGGCTGCGCCCGCACCACTCGGGGGTCGCCGTCGCCGTCCGCCGGCGCCGCCCAGATGTCGAAGGAGGTCTCCTCCTCCTCTTTGGCGTAGATCACCCAGCGACCGTCCGGCGACCACGAGCGGGTGGTCAGGTCGCGGTCGGACGCGACCAGCAGCTCGGGGCCGCGCACGCCCCCAATGGCCATGCGGTAGAGGTCGAAGCTCCCCGAGCGGTCCGAGGCGAAGGCGAGGCTTCCCCCGTCGGGCGCCCACGCAGGCATCCAGTCCATGCCGTCGTCGAAGGTGAACCTGGACTTGAGGTCGCGTTCGAGGTCGTAGAGCCAGATGTCGAAGGTGCCGCTGGAGCCCATGATCACGGTGAAGGCGGCGGTCCTGCCGTCGGGCGACAGGACGACGCTGTTGTACTCGCCCGGATCGCCGAGGGTGGAGATCTCGCGCCCGGTCCTGTCGTACCAGGCCGGCGCCACCGCCGCCTCGACGCTTCCCGTGTGGTAGGCCAGCAGCCCGGCCGGCGACACGGTGTAGATCCCGAGGGCGGCCGCGGGGATGGTCAGGACCGCCTCGCCAATGGGCCTGGCCTCGCCCTCGAGCACGAGCCTCTTCGGGTCGAAAGGCTGCGCCATCAGGGAGCGATCGCGGACGAAGAACAGGAACCCGCCGGCGAACTCCGCTTGGACGGTGGCGGCCGTGAGCTCGCGGTCGACGCCGCCGTCGAGCGAGCCCACCTTGATGACGCTCTCGGCGGCACTGATGCCGCGGGCGATGTAGAGGAAGTGCCGCCCGTCGGGCAGGAACCGGGGGTGGCGGTGGGAGTTGTGGCGGCTGCGGTCGATCTCGGTGACGGGTTTCGGCTCACCCCCGGAGGCGGACACCCGGTGCAGCGGCGTGGTCGCGTTGGGTGTGAAGACGATCACGTCGTCTCTGCCCCACGAGCCGCCCTTGCCGTTGGGCGCGGCGCACAGGGTGATCGGCGGACCTCCCGCCGCATCCACCTTCTTCATGGACTCGTCCTGCTGCGCGAAGAAGCCGATCCAGCGCGAGTCGGGCGACCAGAAGGGGTACTGTGCGGTCTCGGTTCCCGACAGGACGCGGGCCTCGGGCTGGTCCAGCACGCGAAGATAAAGTCGGACGGCCCCGTCCACGTCGCGTGCGGAAAAGACGATCCTGGTGCCGTCGGGGGACAGTGCGGCCGGCCCCGCGTTGATGCCCGAGAGGTGGAACGTGGTGCCGTCGGGCGGGGGGACCGAGGTCCGCAGCACCCGCTCGGCGGGACGGCCCAGCTGCTGCCACAGCAGCAGCGCGGCGGCGCCGAGTCCGACGGCGGCCAGCGCCCAGCCGACGGCGGCCGCGA
>CAZMED010000604.1:0-1690 GCA_964565045.1 uncultured Thermoanaerobaculia bacterium | reverse complement strand
GAGGCGGTGATGGACGGCGAGGTGCTGACCGCGGTGCGCACCGGCGCGGCGACCGGGGTCGCCACCGACGCCATGGCCCGCGCCGATGCCGCGGTCGCGGCGGTGATCGGCGGCGGGGTCCAGGGCCACCGCCAGCTCGAGGCCGTGTGCCGCGTGCGCCAGGTGCGCGAGGCGCTGGTCTACGACGAGAATCAGGAAACCGCGCTGCGCTTCGCGGACCACCTTGCGGAGTCGCTCGGCATCCCGGTGCGGGTGCTGCACCGGGTGTCGGGAATCCGCGAGGCGGACGTGATCTGCACCGCCACCTCGTCGTCCCGGCCGGTGTTCTCCGACGCCGACCTCGCGCCGGGCACGCACATCAACGCGATCGGCGCCTTCAAGCCCGACACGCGGGAGATTCCCGGCCGGACGGTGGGGCGCGCGCGCATCGCCGTCGACTCGCGGTCGGCCTGCCTGGCCGAGGCCGGCGATCTGATCATGGCCATCAACGAGGGCCACCTGGCAGGCGACGTGAGGCCTGCCGAGCTCGGCGAGTTGGTGGCCGGCACCGCGCCCGGCCGGGCGGATGACCACGAGATCACTCTCTTCAAGTCGGTCGGGAACGCGGTTCAGGACCTGGCGGTGGCGGGGCTGGTCCTGGCGGAGGCCGAGCGCCTCGGCCTCGGGACCGAAGTGCAGCTGTGAAGCCGGCTCTGGTCGTCCTGGCCGCCGGCGTGGGCTCGCGCTACGGCGGGCTCAAGCAGCTCGACCCGGTGGGGCCGGGCGGCGCGGCGCTCATGGACTACACGATCTACGACGCCCTCCGTGCGGGCTTCGGCCGCGTGGTGCTGGTGATCCGGCGTGAAACCGAGGACGAGATCCGGGCGCACGTCGAGGCGGGCGCCGGGCGCCGCGCCGAGGTGCAGCTCGTCCACCAGGAGATCGGCATGGTGCCCGGGCGATTCGAGGTGCCGGCCGATCGGAGCAAGCCGTGGGGAACCGGGCACGCGCTCCTGGCGGCGGCGCCGCACCTCGACGGGCCGTTCGTGGTCGCCAACGCCGACGACTTCTACGGACGGCGTGCCGTCGCGGCGTTGGGCCGCCACCTCGAGCGGACCGCCGGGGACCGGCCGCCGCAGTGGGCGATGGTGGGCTACCGGCTGGCCGACACGCTGCCCGAGACCGGGGCCGTGTCGCGGGCGCTGTGCATGCGGGACGGCGGCGGCCGGCTGGCCGGGCTGCAGGAGATCGCCGCCATCGAGCGCGCCGGCGACGGCGCCCGTTGGGTCGACGGCGCGGGGACCGAGCGCCGCGAGCCGCTCGACGCGCTGGTCTCGATGAACCTGTGGGCCTTCACGCCGGAGCTGCTCGACCACCTCGAGCGCGGATTCAGGGCCTTCCTCGAGGCCGGCCCCGGCGCGCGGGACGAGTACTACCTGCCGGTGGCGGTCGCCGAGGCGGTGCAAGCCGGGGAGGCCCGGGTCGCGGTGCTCGATGCGGGCGGGCGCTGGTGCGGCATGACCTCGCGCGAGGACCGCGCGGCGACCGCGGCCGTGCTCCGCGAGCTGGTCGCGGCGGGGGAGTATCCAGAAGCGCTCTGGGAGTAGGGGGCGCGTCGTTCGAACGTTCGAACGTTGGAACGTTGAACGTTCCACCCGCCCACCCGGTCATTCAGGTTTGAGTTTTGAGTTTTGAGTTTTGAGTTCCACCC
>CAZMED010000603.1:0-1699 GCA_964565045.1 uncultured Thermoanaerobaculia bacterium | reverse complement strand
TGTCGACCTCGATGTCGAACACGTCGATGTCGGCGAAGCGCTTGAAGAGGACGCCCTTGCCCTCCATCACCGGCTTGCCGGCGAGGGCGCCGATGTCGCCGAGGCCGAGCACGGCGGTGCCGTTGGACACCACCGCCACCAGGTTGCCCTTGTTGGTGTACTCGTAGGCGAGCTCGGCATCCCTGGCGATCTCGAGGCAGGGCTCGGCGACGCCGGGGGAGTAGGCGAGCGACAGGTCGCGCTGGGTCGCACACGGCTTGGTGGCGACGACCTCGGTCTTGCCGTGTCGTTTGCCGGTGTGGTAGGCGAGCGCCTCCTCGCGGGTGATCTTCTTCATGGCAGTGCCTCCGGGGGACGGTTGTGGGCGGGCCCACAAGCGAAAGATTTCACGAGCGCGAACATAGTGCCTGCCGGCAGGCGCGTCAAGCGATCCCGGCGCGCTCGAGCGCGAGCCGCACCAGCTCGTCGAGGAGGGCGGGGTAGGGGACCCCGCTGAGCTCCCACAGCCGGGGGTACATGGAGATTGAGGTGAAGCCGGGGATGGTGTTGACCTCGTTGACCCACAACGCGCCGGTGGTCTTCTCGAGGAAGAGGTCGACCCGGGCCATGCCGGCGCAGCCCAGACACCGGTAGACGGCCAGCGCCAGCTTTCGCGCCGCGTCGGTCTGATCGGCCTCGAGAGGGGCCGGGGCCAGGAGCTGGCAGGCGTCGTCCAGGTACTTGTCCTCGTAGTCGTAGAAGTCGTGGCCCGGGACCACCTCGCCCGGTACCGACGCTCGCGGCTGGTCGTTGCCGAGCACCGCGATCTCGATCTCGCGGGCGTCGAGGCCGCGCTCGACCAGCGCCGTCCCGCCGTGGCCGAGGGCGAGCTCGACGGCTGGCGCCAGCCCCGCGGGGTCGACCACCTTGGAGATGCCCACCGACGACCCGAGACGGGCGGGTTTGACGAACAACGGCACGCCGAGCTCCAGGCAGCGCACGGTGAGTGCTTCGCGGGAGCTCGACCACGAGCGGTGGCCGATCTCGACCCAGGGCGGCGTCGCCAGGCCGGCCTGGGACAGCAAGCGCTTGGTCAGCGCCTTGTCCATGCACACCGCCGACGCGGTCGGGTCGCAGCCCACATAGGGCAGGTCGATCATCTCGAACAGGCCCTGGATGGTGCCGTCCTCGCCGTAGGGGCCGTGGAGGACCGGGATCGCCACGTCGAAGGGCTCGTCGGCCAGCCGACGGTCGAGGCGCTCGGTGCCGTGGAAGGCGACCACCCGGTCGGTGCGGTCGCCGGACTCGGCGAGAACCCGTGCTGCGGTGGCGGGGTCGGCCCAGCGCCCGGCCCGATCGATGGCCATGGGCACGACCTGGTAGCGGTCGCGGTCGAGGGCGCGGGCCACCGACCGCGCCGAGACCACGCTCACGTCGTGCTCGCCGGAGCGGCCGCCGAAGACCAGGGCCAGCCGGAGTCGTTGCTGTGTTGCGCTCATGGTCGCCTCCCACTGCCAGGGTGCCGTCTCATTGTGACGCAGCAGGGGCGGCGGCGGGGAGGGGTGAGGGCAGTAACAGTGGCAGAGACAGTGACCGTGGCAGCGGACAGTCGCCCACGATCGATGCGGGTTTGTTCGTAGGGATCGAAGTGGCCTCTGCGACCTCTCCGCATTCCTGCGATGGTTGCGATGGCTCGAGTTCAATGCGATGGCTGCGATGA
>CAZMED010000602.1:0-1704 GCA_964565045.1 uncultured Thermoanaerobaculia bacterium | reverse complement strand
GCAAGGCCGGCGACCTGTACAACAAAACCAGGCTCACCGAGGGCCGGGCGAAGCTCCTCCGGCGCTACTTCGCCTGGCGCCGGCGCTAGCGGCAGGGGCTCTGCGCCGCGGCGCCATCCCCGCCCCCGTGCGGCGGTCGGGTCCGAGTGCGGGGGCGGCCGCACGGACGAGACGATGCGGCGAGGGCTGAGGACCTCGAGGCGGGCCATGAGTCGCCGAAGATCGCCACGAGCCCGTCACCGATTCGATCGTGTTCACGAGGATTGCTCCTGTGGGCGGCTTGGCCGGGCCAGCATCTCACGCTCCTTGCGGTGAATCCACACGGTGTCGAGCGCCGCCAGGACCAGCATGAGCAGCCCCAGCGCCCCCTCCCAGGACTGCAGCGGTGCAGGCCTGAGTACGGTGCTCTTGATGCCGACGACCCAGAACAGGACGGTTCGCAGCAGGTGCCACACGTCCCCGGGCCGACCCTCTCGTATGAAACGACGCGCCAGTTGGACCAGATTCCAGAGGATCGCTGACGTGACGAGCAGGAGAACCGTGTAGTCGACCAGAGTCCGGCCGGGCGAGCTCAACCTGAAAGCGTAGAAGAGCACGCACGACGCGAGAACGGCACGGACAACGTACGAAAACCGGCCTTTCCCCATGGGATCTCCTTTTCAACCGGGCAGCGAGTCGAGCAGGGTCTGGAGAGTCCTCCGGTACTCGCGAAGCGCGCGGCGACCCTCCGTCGAAAGCAGATACGTCGTTCGGGGGCGTCGTCCGTCGAGCGTCCGGACGACCTGGACGAAGCCATATTCTTCAAGTCGTGACATCTGGACTGAGAGGTTGCCCTTGCTGAGGCCTGTCTGCCGGAGGACATACATGAAGTCCGCCTCGTCGACCGTCGACAGAAGGGCGAGGACGCGAAGCCGGGCCGGCTCGTGAATCCGGACGTCGATCTCCGGGATCGTCGGCTCGAGCCCGGGTCTCACCGGGTCAGCTCCCATCGCCGTAGGCTTCGCTGTCGCGAAGGAAGCGTGCCAACAGGAACGCCCCCGTCGCCGAGACGATGAGACCGCCGGCCAGAATCGGAACCTCCGGCTCGCCGGCCAGGAGGCCGACGGCGCCCGCTCCGGCCAGCAGCGCGAGCGAGTAGAAGTGAAAGCGGCGAGCTCCGGTGAGGAACCCGGTGGTCACCGCCGCGAGCGCGACCAGCGCCGCGGGAAGTCCCGCGATCAAGGTCCCTGCGCCGGGAGCGGCCTTGGCCATGGTCAGGCCGCCAAGGGCGACGAGAACCAGGGCGCCGACTCCGACGGCGAGGGTCCTCTTCAGATCGTGCTCGATCCGTCGCTGCCGCTCCTGGGAGAACCGGACGAAACCTGCGCGCGGCTCGACGAGGCGGTTCCGCAGCGGCCGCCACATCACGATCCACAGCGGCGCGAGCACCCACGCGAGCGGGCCGAGGCCCCCGAACCAGGACAGGGCGATCGTCAGGAGCCCGAGCCCGCACAGAAGGTCGAGCAGGCCGTCATTCCAGAAGGTCTGAAACAGCCGGGTCTCGAGGGGATTGGACCGTGTTGCCATCGTTGCGACCTCCTCGAAGGTTTATACCATAAACTAAGTTTATGGCGTGAACCTCTGTTTGTCAACCCCCGCGAAACCCGACGTGGTCGGTACCACGTATCTCATTGTTCTGATCTCGATCCTGGGCAACGACCAGGC
>CAZMED010000601.1:0-1714 GCA_964565045.1 uncultured Thermoanaerobaculia bacterium | reverse complement strand
TAATTCCTAATTCCTAATTCCTAATTCCTAATTCGAATGGTGGCCTACATCCCGCGCCGCGCCTTCGCCGCTGCGACGGTGTTCGCCGTCAGCATCGCGATCGTGAGCGGGCCGACGCCCCCCGGCACCGGCGTGATGCGCGATGCCTTCGGCAGCACGCGTTCGAAGTCCACGTCACCGGTCAGCACCGCGCCCTTCTTTTCGAAGGTCGTCAGCTTCTTCGGGCTGCCGGAGTACAGCCGCTCGACCTCTGCGCGGTCGCTCAGGCGGTGCATACCGACGTCAACCACGACGGCGCCTTCCGCGACGTGATCCGGTCCGATCAGGGCCGGGACGCCGGCTGCGGCCACCAGGATCTCGGCCTCGCGGGTCACCGCGGCCAGCTCGCGGGTGCGCGAGTGGCAGATGGTGACCGTCGCATGCGCGTGCAGGAGCAGCATGGCCATCGGCTTGCCGACGATGTCCGAGCGGCCGACGACGACCGCTCTCCGGCCCTCGAGGACGATGCCCTCGCGGCGCAGCATCTCCATGACGCCGGCCGGGGTGCAGGGCCTGAGCCCCGGGCGCCCCTGCTGCAGAAGGCCGACGTTGACGGGGTGGAACCCGTCGACGTCCTTGGCCGGATCGACCCGGCGCAGAATCGAAGCTGCGTCGATGGACGCCGGCAGCGGAAGCTGGACCAGGATGCCGTCCACCCCGGGGTCGGCGTTGAGTCGGTCGATCAGGGCCTCGATCTCCGCCTGGGCGGTCGTCGCGGGAAGGCGGTGGGTCTCGGAGCCCATCCCCAGCCCGGCAAGCGTCTTGGCCTTGGAACCCACGTAGACCTGGGACGCCGGGTCGTCCCCGACCAGCACCGCATCGAGGCGCGGCACGATCCCGTGTGCGGCCAGCGAGTCGACGGCGCCTCTCACCTCGTCGCGGATCTCGCCCGCGATCCGCGCCCCATCGAGAGTTTTCGTATCGCGGCTCATCGCGCCTCCTCGTGCGGTCGGCGGCCTTCGTACAACGAAACCACGCCGCCGGTCAACGGGTTCACCGACACCGAGACCAGGCCGGCCGCCTCGAGGGCGCGGGCCATCGCCGTCCCCTCCGGGAAGGTGCTGACCGACGCCGGGAGATAGCTGTAGGCCTCGTGGTCGCCCGACAGCCAGCGGCCGACGCGCGGCGGCACGGTCCGCGCCCACAAGCCGAGCAGCGGGGCCGCGGGCCCCCGCGGCCGAGAGAACTCCAGCACCAGCAGGGTCCCGCCCGGCCGCAGTACTCGCACCATCTCGGCAAGCCCGTGCTCGAGCACCGCGAAGTTGCGCACCCCGAACGCCGCGGTCACGGCGTCGAAGCTCCGGTCGGCGAAGGGCAGCCCGAGGGCGTCGGCGGCGCACAGCGGCAGCGCGTGGCCACCCCGCCGCGCTTTGCGCCGAGCGAGCGCGAGCATGGGCAGCGAGAAGTCAGCGCCCACCGAGGCCCCGCCGAGAGCCAGTGCCAGGTCGCCGGTGCCCGTGCACAGGTCGAGGACCAGCCGCGGCTCGAGCGCCGACACGCGTCGCGCCACGGTCCGCCGCCAGCTCACGTCCAGCCCCAACGACAGCACGCGGTTGAGCAGATCGTAGCGACCGGCGATGCGCCCGAACATGGTCCGGATCTCGGACGACTCCTTGCTCAGAAGCTGCTGCCGCATGGCGCGCAGCCTAACACGCCGCGATCCGGCCGATCCCGG
>CAZMED010000600.1:0-1720 GCA_964565045.1 uncultured Thermoanaerobaculia bacterium | reverse complement strand
GGCGCAGAGGCGCAGAGGCGCAGAGGCGCAGAGGCGCAGAGGCGCAGAGGCGCAGGGCCGCCCGCCCACCCGAAAACGCAAAGTCGCAAAGACGCAAAGGGGCTGGTGCAGCGCATGGTCGCTCTCCCGCATCGTAGCGGCAGAACCGCCGTGCCCGGGGCACGGCGGTTCTGCCTCTCGCCCTTCCCACTGTCAGTGGGAGAGACGGCCCCATCTCCATCCTGTTGATTGAAGATGAGAACTGGCGAGGCCTGCGCTCTCCGAGAGCGCGGGCCGCCGGGGCGGGACTCCGGGGCGAACACTCGGGTTCGACGCGGAGTCCCGACACGGCGGTCTCCGGCCGTCCGACGGCCGGAAACTGAAACTGCCACTGAAACTGTCACTGAGACTGCCACTGTCACTGCCATCTGCCACTGTCACTGCACCTGAATCCGAACACGGAGACGCGACAGACGCTGGTCAAGGGGTTCAGGGGTTAAGAGGTCAAGCCGGTCCTTGACGCTTCACCCTTCACTTCTTCACTCTTCACCTCTTCACCAGTAATCGGTGGTCACGGTGACCGGGCCGAGGATCCGGGCGCAGCAGGCGAGACGCTCGTCGGCGCCGGCGTGTTGGGCGGCGAGGATCTTCCGCTCTTCGAGGTGCACGGGCGTCAGGTTGGCGAGCCCGTCCAATATCTTGAGCCGACAGAAACCACACAGCGCCACCCCGTCGCAGGACTGGCCGAGCGGCAGGGAGGCCTGGAAGACGGCGTCCATGAGCAGGGAGTCGTGCACCACCTTCACCTCGCGGCCCGATGGCTCGAAGCGCACCGTCGCCGTCTCGACCTTGAATCCCGGCAGGCTCATTTGCGGTTCCCAATTCTCAGTTCTTAATTCTTAATTCTTAATTCTAAAGTATTTTACGAGCGCTCGCCGCGCGTTCAAGTTCTTCGCGGAAGTCGGGGTGGGCGATGTCGATGAGGTTTCGGGCCCGCTCGCGCAGGCTGCGTCCGTAGAGGTCGGCGACGCCGAACTCGGTGACCACGTAGTGCACGTCGGCGCGGGTCGTGACCACTCCCGAGCCGGGCGTGAGAGTGTTGACCAGGCGCGACACGGTGCCGTCCTTCGCGGTCGAGGGCAGGGCGATGATCGGCACCCCGCCCTTGGAGCGCGCCGCGCCGCGGATGAAGTCGAGCTGGCCGCCGAAGCCCGAGTACACGCGGGTGCCGATGGAATCGGCGCAGACCTGCCCGGTGATGTCGATCGACAGCGCGGAGTTGATCGCCACCATGGCGTCGTTGCGCGACACCACGAAGGGGTCGTTGACGTACTCGTTGGGGTGGAACTCCATGAATGGGTTGTTGTCGACGAAGTCGAAGGCGCGCCTCGTGCCGATCACGAACGAGGCCACGATCTTGCCGCGGTGCAGGGTCTTACGCTCGTTGGTCACGACCCCGGCCTCGAAGAGATCCACCAGCCCGTCGGAGAACATCTCGGTGTGGACCCCGAGGTGCCTCTTGTCCTTGAGGAAGTCGAGCACCGCGTCCGGGATCTCGCCGATGCCCATCTGGATGGTGGCTTCGTCGGGGATCAGCGAGGCGATGTTCTCGCCGATCTGGCGCGCCACCTCGGAGACCTCGCTCGACATCGGAAGCTCGAGGACCGGCTCGTCCACCTCGACGATCCGGGTCAGCTTGGAGACGTGGACGAAGCTGTCGCCGAGGGTCCGCGGCATCTGC
>CAZMED010000599.1:0-1734 GCA_964565045.1 uncultured Thermoanaerobaculia bacterium | reverse complement strand
ACCGCCCTGCTATCCTCCCCGGCTGGAGTCGCAGGATGGCTTCGCCCTTCCAGCCCCCGCAGCGCACCGACCTCGCCGCGATGTTCCGCCTCGCGGCGCCGGTGGTGGTCGTGCAGCTCGGCATCATGCTGCTCGGTGTCGTCGACACGATGGTGGTCGGCCACTTCTCGCCGGAGGCCCTGGCCGCGGTCGCCCTCGGCCACGTGGCGATCATGGCGGTGTCGTCCTTCGTCCTCGGCACCCTGCTCGCCGTCGACCCGCTGGTGGCCCAGGCCCTGGGTGCCGGCGACCGCCCGGCGGCGCGGCGCGCGGTGCAGCGCGGCCTGATCATCGCTGCCGGCCTGCTGATCCCGAGTGCCCTGCTGTTGCTGCCGAGCGAGGCCATTCTCACCGTGCTGCGGCAGCCCGACGAGATCGTCCCCATCGCGGCGCGTTACATCCGCATCTGCATCCCCGGGCTGCTGCCGTACTACGGCTTCTTCGTCCTTCGCCAGGCGCTGCAGGCCATGGGCCGGCTGCGCCCGATCGTCATCACCATCGTCGCCGTCAACCTCTTCAACGCCGTCGCCGACTGGCTGCTGGTGTTCGGCGTCGGCCCGCTGCCGCAGCTCGGTCCGCAGGGCTCCGCCTGGGCCACGACGGCGGCGCGCACACTGCTGTTGCTCGGCCTGCTCCTGATCGCCCGCCGCGACCTCGGACCGCTGCTCGCGCCGCTCGACCGCGCGGTCCTGCAGTGGCGCCCGCTGTGGCGAACGGTCCGGCTGGGGCTGCCCATCGGCTTCCAGGTGCAGCTCGAGATGGTGGCGTTCGCCGTCATCGCGCTGGTCATGGGCGGCCTCGGCACGGTGCAGATGGCGGCCCACCAGGTGACCATCAACCTCGCCTCGCTGACCTTCATGGTGCCCCTCGGCGTGGCCCAGGCGACCTCGATCCGGGTCGGACTCGCCATCGGCGCCGGCGACAGCGACGGCGCCCGCCGCGCCGCGAGCGCCGGCCTGCTGATCGGTGCGGGCTTCATGTCGGCGACCGGGGCGGCCTTCATCGCCGCGCCGCGGGCTCTCGCCGCCGCCTACACTTCGGCAGCCGAGGTGGTGGCCCTCGCGGCCCTGCTGATTCCGATCGCCGGCTTCTTCCAGATCTTCGACGGCCTGCAGGTGGTGTCGGCGGGCGCGCTGCGCGGCGCGGGCGACACCCGGGCGCCGCTGGTCGTGAATCTGATCGGCTTCTGGGGCTTCGGGCTGCCCGCCAGCCTGCTGCTCGCGTTCCCGCTCGGCCTCGGGCCGGCCGGCCTGTGGTGGGGGCTGGTGGTCGGCCTCGGCGCCGTCGCGGCCTTCCTGCTGGCTCGCGTCGCCTGGCGCTTCCGCGGCGACATCGTGCGCCTCGCGGTCGAGTGATCGCCGGCGCCCGCGCTCACTCGCGCATGAGGATCAGCGCCCGCCGCACCAGGCTGACGTGCTCCCGCACCCACTCCTCGAGCTCGTCGAGCTCCTCCGCCGTCAGACCCATGCGGTCGGCCGCAACCGTCACCAGCGACTGCTCGTCGACGCTGAAGTTGGTGTCCGAGTAGCCGAGCCCGATGAGCTCGAGCAACGCGGCCACCTTGGACCGCCAGCTCCGGAAGACACCGGCGAGGTCCTCGACGGAGCGCCCGCCCTGCCCGGAGCCGGCGATGCCCATCTCCGCCTTGAGAGCGGCCAGGGCCGCCTCCTCGCGCTCGATCACCAGCCCGTCGGA
>CAZMED010000598.1:0-1740 GCA_964565045.1 uncultured Thermoanaerobaculia bacterium | reverse complement strand
CTCGCCCCTGGCTTGAACGAGCACCTTGAGATCGGAGCCCATGCCGTCGGGGTCGAGGAGGCGTTTGATTTCCTGGCGGGCGCTGACGGTGGCGGCGTCGAGCTCGGCTTCGATGCCGAAACCCCGCGCCTCGAGCTCGTCGGCGATCCCGGCGCGAACCAGGAACTCGGCCAGCGGCCACAGACCGACCTCGGTCCAGCCCTCGTCGCGGGCGGCCCGCCTCAAGTCGTCCCAGTTGACGTGCGCGGTGAGGTCGACGCAGCCGGGGTCCTGCAGCGGGTCGCGGCCGAGGCGGTGGGCGGCGAAGGTGGCGAGCGAGCCGCCGCGGCGGCCGCGGGGGTCGTAAAGCCGGCGCGCCTCGTAGCCGTAGTCGAGAACCAGGCACAGCCCGGCGCCGCCGGCCGCCCGCAGCATCAGACGGTGAAGCCCGGACGCCGCGAGGGCCGCCTCGCCGATCTGGCCCTCCTCGAGCGCGACCCCGTGGCGCGCGAAGTAGGCTACGACCTCCTCCCGCGGCGGCCGCTCCTCCCAGGCCAGCCCCCCGCCGCCGGCCGCCACCCAGAGCTCGGCGAGGCTGCCCGCGCGACCGATGGCGCGCGCGACCGGCTGCGAGTCGTAGAGCTCCGACGCGTGCAGAACCATTGCGGTCGGGCGCCGCTCGACCTCCGCCAGCTCCGCGGCCACCGCAACCGCCGAGCCCCCGAGGCGCTTCGATATCAGGCGCCGCATGGCGGGTGAGCGCTCGACGGCGACCGGCTCGACGAGGGCGCCCGCAGACGCCGGGCCGAGGGCCTCGAGAAATCCGGCGAGGAAGCTGCCGTCGCCCGCGGCGACGTCCACCAGCCGCAGTGGACCGGAGCTCTCGACCAGACGGCGCGACAGCCGCGCCAGCACCCGCGGGTACCACTCGGAAGCGGTCGGCGCCGTCAGGTAGTCGCCCCCCCGCCCGTACCGGGGCCGATCGGCCGAGTAGTAGCCGTGTGCCGGGTGGTACAACGCCAGCTCCATGTACCGATCGAACGGAACCGCCCCCCCCAGCGCCTCGATCTCCCTCACCATCCACGACATGAGGCCATTCTAACGTCAGCATCCCGGGCGACGGAGCCCGGAGTCCCACCGCCCGAGTCGAGGGAGCGCGCACTTGCGGGGTGTCGCCCACCTGTGCTATAAAGCGCGCTGCTGCTTTCGAACTGAAAGTGGGCCCGAGGCCCACTTTTTTTTCTGCAGCGGAGAGGGAAATGAAACTGGACCAGGCACTGCAGGATCAGCTCGCCGCCATCGCCGCGGAGGAAGGGCTCGAGCTGCTGGCGACCGAGATCGTCGGTTCGGGCTCGAAGACCATCCTGCGATTGGTGGTCGACGGTCCCGATGGCGTCGATCTCGAGACCTGCGCGACGGTGTCGCGGCAGGCCTCGGCCATGCTCGACGTCGAGGACCCGATCCAACATCGCTACGCCCTCGAGGTGTCGTCGCCCGGTCTCGACCGCAAGCTGTACCGCCGCGAGGACTACGAGAGGTTCGCAGGACGCCGCGTCAAGGTGCGCCCGAAGGCCTCCTACCGCGAGCACCGCACGGTCGTCGGCCAGCTCCTGGGACTCGAGGACGAAACGGCGAGGATCCTCCGCGACGACGGACAAGAAGTGCGAATGCGCCTGGACGACATCTTCGAAACCCGCCTCGAAGTCGATTGGAACTCGATCATGAAGGAAGGGAAAACTCGTTCATGAAGCTCGACATCAA
>CAZMED010000597.1:0-1749 GCA_964565045.1 uncultured Thermoanaerobaculia bacterium | reverse complement strand
TCGCCTTCACCCACGACAAGATCCGCGAGGTGCTCTACCACGAGCTCAACCCGATCCGCCGCCGCCGTCTCCACTACCGCGTCGCCAACGCCCTCGAGACGCTTCGCGAACGGGGAGGTCGGGTGGCGGTCGAGGACCTCGCCCACCACGCCATGGAAGGCGGCTGCCTCGAACGCGGCTTCGAGTACGCCATGGAGGCCGCGGCGGACGCCGCCAGGCTCTACGCCTACGGCGACTCGCTGCGGCTCTATGAACGGGCGCGCGAGTGCGCCGAGGCCTCGGACCGCGCCGACCAGCTGCCGCGGATCGACGCCGCCATGGGCGAGGTCTACGCCCTCAAGGGCGAGCCGTTGGCCGCGGCACGCCTCTACGAGCAGGCGCTGGCCGCCACGACCGATCCGACGGAGTCGGTGCGGCTCAAGTGCCTGATCGGCGAGTGCTACGTGGTGGTGGGCGACCGCCGCGCCCTCGCCTACGTCGCCGAGGCGCGGGCCGCCCTCGACCCCGAGACCCAGCCCGCCGAGGTCGCGCGGGCGACCATGATCGAGGCCCGCTTCCACCACTACCACGGCCAGTCCGCGAAGGCCGCCGAGCTGCTCCACCAGGCGGTCGAGCCCGCCGAGCGGGTGGGCGATGCGATGCTCCTGGGTTGGATCTACGGCTACCTCGCCGGCGCCTACCAGCACCTGATCGAGTTCGAGGAGAGCAACCGCTGGGCGCAGCGCTGCATCGACCTCGGCGTGGCGAACGACAACCCCAATGTCGAGTCCATCGGCGTCGAGTTCCACATGGAGAACGCCTTCATGCGCGGCCGCTGGCGCGAGGCGCTCGAGCACTCCGTCCGCCACCACGAGCTCGGCCGCAAGGCCTGCTCCTCGGACCGCCGGGCCTGGAACCACCTCGGCGCCACCTACGCCCGCATCGGCCTCGGCGA
This sequence comes from uncultured Thermoanaerobaculia bacterium, assembly GCA_964565045.1. Classification (GTDB taxonomy): domain Bacteria; phylum Acidobacteriota; class Thermoanaerobaculia; order Thermoanaerobaculales; family Sulfomarinibacteraceae; genus Sulfomarinibacter. Next base: position 815 of record CAZMED010000597.1, on the reverse strand, counting down.
GCTCGCCGCCGCCGAGGCCTGCGCCGACGAGGGCATCGAGCTCGCCGACCGACTCGGCGACGAGCGGCTGGCCGTCTTTCTCGGCAGCTGGAAGGCGCTGATCGCGGCCGACGCGGGTCGCCTCGAGGAGGCCGTCGCGCTCGCGGGCCGCTGGCTCGAGCGCGCCGGGGCGCTCGGCCTCAAGAGCGGCCACGCGGAGGCACTGCGGGTTCGCGCCTACGTCGCCCAGCGCGCCGGCGACCACCGGGCGGCAATCGATGACGCGCTCGAGGACGAGAAGGTCCTGGAAGGGACCGACGAACGGGTCAACCCGGTCTGGCTGAGCGCCGTGATCTGCGAGTCGCTGATTGCGGAGCAGCGCCTCGACGAGGCCGAGGCGCGCAATCTGCGCACACTCGAGATGGCTCGCAAGGCGGGCATGTCTCACTTCGAGGCCCTCGCGTCGCGGGTGAGCGCGCGGCTGCACCTGGCGCGTGGCGACGCCGCAGCGGCGCGCGCGGAGCTCGACACCGCGGTGGAGATCCTCGACGGGCTCGGCAGCCGGATCGAGCTCGGTCGGACCCTGGCGCTGCGCGCCGAGATCGGCGAGGACGCGGCTGCCGGGACCGACCGCCGACGGGCTCGCGAGCTCTTCGCGGCCTGCGGCGCCGCGGCCGATCTCGAGCGCCTCGAGCCCTGACCCCGTCCGGCGCCGGAGGCCTCAATCCTTCGGCTCATCCGGAGTTGCATGAGTTGTCGGCATCGGTTTCGATCCGTGCCCGTGTCCGTCTCCGTCTCCGTGCCCGGATTCATGTTCAGTGACAGCGGCAGATGGC
>CAZMED010000596.1:0-1755 GCA_964565045.1 uncultured Thermoanaerobaculia bacterium | reverse complement strand
CTCGACGCCGAGCCGCCCATCGTCCAGAAGTTCGACGTCAACTCGCAGCCCATGCTGTGGATGGCGCTCGCCGGGCTCGACGCCCGCGAGCTCTCGGACTACACCGACCAGGTGGTGAAGCCGAAGCTGCAGGCGGTGGAGGGGGTCGGCAACGTCTTCGTGGCCGGCTTCCGCGAGCCCATGATGCGGCTGTGGATCGACCGCGACCGCCTCGCCGCCCACGGGCTGGCGGTGAACGACGTCATCTTCGCGCTCGGCCGCGAGAACCTCGAGCTGCCGGGCGGCTTCATCGAAGGCCCCATGACCGAGCTCGCGGTGCGCAACATGGGCCTCTTCGAGGACGTGGAGGACTTCAACGAGCTCATCATCACCACCGTCGACGGGCGCCCCATCCGCCTCTCCGACGTCGGCTTCGCACAGCTCGGCATCGAGGACGAGCGCGGTCTCGGCCGTTACAACCTGACGCCGACCCTCGGCCTCGGCATCGCGCCGCGCGCGGGAGCCAACCTGGTGGACGTCAACCGCGGCGCTCGCGAGCGCATGGAGGAGCTGTCCAGGGACTTTCCGGAAGGCCTCTACTACGACATCGCCTTCGACGGCGCCGAGTACGTGGAGAAGTCCATCGCGAACGTGCAGGTGGACATCGTCTACGGCGCGGTGCTGGCGATCTTGGTGGTCTTCGTCTTCCTGCGCTCGTGGCGTTCGACCTTCATCGTCTCGCTCGCCATTCCGACCTCGCTCATCGCCACCTTCGGCTTCATGCGCATCTTCGGCTTCTCGCTCAACAACCTCACCACCCTGGCGCTGGCGCTGTCGGTGGGCGTGGTCATCGACGACGCCATCATCGTGCTGGAAAACATCTTCCGCCACCAGGAGGAGGGCGAGGACCCCTTCACCGCCGCCCACAACGGCACCCGCGAGATCGCCCTCGCGGCCATGTCGGCGACCTTCTCCATCGCCGCGGTCTTCATCCCGGTGGCCTACATGAAGGGCATGATCGGCCAGTTCCTCTTCGAGTTCGGCATCTCGGTGGCGGCGGCGATCCTGATCTCGCTCTTCGTGGCCCTGACGCTGACCCCGATGTTGTGCTCGCGCATCCTCAAGGTGCAGCCCAAGCACGGGCGGCTCTACGAGGTGCTCGAGGGCGGCTTCCGGCGGCTCGAGCGGGCCTACGCCCGCGGCCTCGACTGGGTGCTGAAGCACAAGGGCCTGACCCTGGCCAGCGCCACCGGCATTTTCATCGCGAGCCTTTTCCTGACGCCCTTTATCGGCGCCGAGTTCGCGCCGTCGGAGGACATGTCCTCCTTCATGATCATGATGGAGGCGCCGGTGGGCACCTCGCTGGAGGCCATGGACCGGCGCATGCAGGAGGCCGAGCGCATCGTGCTCTCGCAGCCCGAGATCCGCTCCGGCTTCGCCGCCGTCGACATGGAGGAGCGCGGCCAGGTCAACTCCGGCATCATGTTCCTGCGCATGTACAAGCCGCACCAGCGGGAGGCCGCCCAGGCCGAGGTGGTGCAGCGCCTGCGGCGTGAGCTGCAGGCCGTCGAGGGACTGCGCTCCTTCGTCATCGAGTTCAGCTTCTACAACGTCTCGGGCGAGGGCGGCGAGAAGGCCCTCGCCTACTCGATCCGCGGTCCCGAGCTCGACGTCCTCGACCGGGTGAGCCGGCGGGTCGTGGAGCGCCTCGAGGCCGAGCCCGGCTTCGTCGACCTCGACACCAACCTCGACCTCGAGCAGCCGCAGCTCTTCGTC
>CAZMED010000595.1:0-1756 GCA_964565045.1 uncultured Thermoanaerobaculia bacterium | reverse complement strand
CTGCCGTTCGAGGAGGGCGCCTCGTCATACGGGGGCGTGATGGACCCATGGTGGTCGCGTTTCGATTCCATAGATGACGGCGGAAGATGGCTCGCCTACACAAGGGGCAACGGAATGTTGTTACGCTCACTCGAGGATTGGGGCCGCCCTCCCAGGGTGATCGGTGAGTTGCCCGATGGCCCATCCGCAGCGGCGATTCAGCCCGGCGTCGAGAATATCGCCATGTGGGACTCATCGGGGGACGTGCTCCTCCGGCCGACCTCCAAAGGCTCGAAAAGGCCGATCTCGCTCAGTTCGGAGGGGGTTGGCGACCCCGTAATCCAACTCGAATTCGACTCGCCCGGAAGAAGGCTTGCTGCGCACGGGTACCTCGACGGCCAACCGACCGTCTGGCTGTGGGACCTGACCGCACCTCGGCAAGTTTCCCCCCTGGGATTCCGCCGATCGGAAAAGAGTTATGCAAACCCCGACACAATGGCTTTCCACCCCAGCGGAGAGTGGCTTGTCGCCTCGAATTTCGTCAGCGTCGGTTTTTGGCCCGTGAACCGGGAGTTCCCACGGGTCCTCCAGCCCGGTGGACGAGTGTTCGACGTGAAATTCACCCTCGACGGATCGCGGCTGGTCACAGTGACGAACGAAGGACCTGGGAACTCGGCGGGACAGGTTCGGGTGTGGCCGCTCGACGGGCAGAACGGCGGCGACTCGACGGTGCTGCTCGAACGCGTTCCGAATTTACTCTACAATGCCCTGCTCGCGGTGGACCCGTCGGGCACACAGGTCGCGATCTCGACGCAGCGGGGGGAAGTACTGGTCTTGCCCCTTTCAGGGGGGGCCGAACGAACTCTGGAAGGTCGCGTGCCCAGGGGTGTGGCCCAGTCTTTCTTGGCCTTCAGCCCTGACGGCAGCCTGCTGGCCGCCGCACCGAATACGCTGGAGGACTATGAGGCGAGGGTGCCACGGGAAGCAATGGTCATCCGCGTCTGGGATCTCGATTCCGGGGCGAGTCACGCGCTCGGCCAGGACATTTTCCAGACCACGTATCTGGGCTTTGTCGAAGACCGCCGTCTCCTCTGGGTCGGCCGCCACGTCGACGCTGATGAAGTTGTCGAGAAGATCTTCGATCTCGAGGATGGCACCATCGACGTTCTGGCGGAAGGGGGCCGGGAGTGGTACAGAGTGATCGGTAGACAGCGGAAGTCTCAACTCACCTTGAAGCCCAAGGGGTCGGATTACCAGTCTGGAGTCGAGCTCTTTTTCACGAACCTCGAAACCGGAGAGGTCCGACAAATCGTCTCCCACGGAGACCGTCCCGTTGCCTTTGCCATGGGCCTGGATCCCTCGGAGAGGTGGCTCGCCACCGGCGGTGGTGAGTACGGTCTGGTCCGTGTGGGTCCGGTCTCGGGCGAGGAGCCGCATCTGCTCTTCGGGCACGATGTCCATGTATCGGCGGTCGAGTTCTCGCCCGACGGCCGCTGGATCGCCTCCTCGAGTTACGACAAGACGGTGCGACTGTGGCCCATGCCCGATCTCTCGAAGCCACCGCTCCACACCCTGCCGCACGACGAGCTGATCGCCAAGCTGAAGGGCCTCACCAATCTCCGCGCCGTCCGCGACCCCGAGTCCTCCACCGGCTGGAAGATCGAGGTCGGTCCCTTCCCCGGCTGGGCGACAGTGCCGGAGTGGTGATCCCACCCACCCGCCCAGATTCTGGATGCTGGATGGTGGATCTCACGTCGATCCGGAGGCAGCGCAACCA
>CAZMED010000594.1:0-1780 GCA_964565045.1 uncultured Thermoanaerobaculia bacterium | reverse complement strand
GATGTAGGTGTCCAGCCCCTTGAGAAATTCGCCGGACACGGTTTCGCCCGACTTGATCTCGATCGGAATCCGGCGCTTGCCGGCGTCGACCAGGAGGTCCACCTCCCTGCCGTTGGAGTCGCGCCAGAAGTAGAGGGGCGGGCGTTGCCCGTGGTGCAGGTACAGCTTGCGGAGCTCGCCGACGACGAAGGTCTCGAAGATCGGGCCGCGAAGCGGGTGGGTGCGGAGATCGCCCGGGTTGCGGACGCCGAGCAGCCGGCACAGGAGTCCGGTGTCCGTGAAGTACAGCTTCGGGGTTTTCACGAGACGGCGCGAGAAGTTCTCGAAGTGCGGCGAGAGGGTAAAGACAACGTAGCTCGCCTCGAGCACCGAGATCCAACGGCGCACCGTCGCCTGATCGATCCCGGCATCGGCGCCGAGCGACGAGCGGTTCAGAAGCTGGCCGGAGCGGCCGGCGCAGAGTCCGAGAAAGCGCAGGAACGCGTCGAGATCACCGATGTTGGAGATGGTGCGGACGTCGCGCTCGACATAGGTCCTGAGGTAGCCGTCGAGCCAGGTCGAGGCTTCCAGGTTCCGGTCGTGGATGGGCGGAAAGGTGCCGGTGAAGAGCAGCTCGTCAAGGTGCAGCGACCCCGGTTCAGGGTCCAGAAACCGGCCGGCCTCGAAGTCGGCGGGCGTCAGGGCCGGACGCCGGCACAGCTCCGCCACCGAAAACGGCAGCAGCTCCAGGATGGCGGCACGTCCGGCCAATGACTGGCTGATCTTCTCCAGCAGCAGGAAGTGCTGCGATCCGGTGAGGATCAGCGGGCCGCCGCGGCGCTCGTCGACGAAGCCCTGGATGTACGAGAAGAGGTCTGGAGTCCGTTGCGCCTCGTCGAGAATCGCCCCGCGGGAGCCCTCGAGCCGGCGGAGGAACCCTCGCGGATCCTCCGTCACCTCTTCCCGCGTCTGAAGGTCCTCGAGGGAGAAATAGGTGAAGCTGTCGAAGGTCGTCCTCGTCAGGGTCGTCTTGCCCGACTGGCGGGGGCCGGTGAGAAAGACCACCGGGTACTCGCCGGCGAGAGTCCGCAGCCGGGCTTCCAGGGTCCTCGGAATCATGGCAGGAGTGTATTTCATTCAGAGAACTATGTCAATTGAGTATTCAATGCCGAATTTGCATAGATGTCAATGACCGCGAACCCGACTCCGCCTCCACCTGAGGGCGCCGCCAGCGAGCGAGGCGGGAGCGAGCCGGCGTCGAGCCTCCAATGCCCGATCTCCGGCGTCCGGTAGGATCGTCGGGGCAACGTGAGGTGGTGACGGGGCTCCCGGTGCAAAGGTCCTGCTATCATCCGCGACCTGACGACCCGACACGCTCGGAATCGAGGTGCCCCATGCGTCCGTCGCTCCGTTGCATCATGGCCACCGTCACCGCCGGCGCGCTGGCCGCAGCCGTCGGGTGCGGCGAGCCCGCCCCGCAGCCGCCCCCCGGCCTCGACGAGGTGCAGCTTGCCGGCTGGCGGGCCTATGTGGACCTCAACTGCGGGAGTTGTCACGGCGAGAACCGCGAGGGCAAGCGGTCCGGACCGCCGCTGGCCGGACTGGCCGAGCACTGGACGGCGGATCAGCTGGTGAGCTACCTCGAAGACCCCGATGCCATGATCAAGGCCGATCCCCGCCTCGCCTACCGGGCCGAGAAGTACGCCATCGGCATGCCGAAGCTTTCCGGCAAGACGCCGGGGTACGCCGAGAGGGCGAACGAGGAGACGCTGAAGGCCCTCGCGGAGTACCTGCTGGTGGA
>CAZMED010000593.1:0-1784 GCA_964565045.1 uncultured Thermoanaerobaculia bacterium | reverse complement strand
AAAATTCTTCTAGAGTCCCAGCCTCTTTCTCGTCAGCGCCTCGAGCCCTCCGGCCAGCACCAGCTCCTGGGCCGCGGGGCCGAGTGGCGACAAGGCGTACGTGCCACCTTGCCAGGTGGCCTTGGAGGTGCGGAAGTCGACCGCGAGATCACCGGCCGGGATGGTCTTGTGGCCGGACGCCGCCTCGTCGACGAACGCGGCCCGCATGGCGTCTGCGAGCTCCGGGCTCTCGAGGCAGATGAAGGCGTTGTTGAAGGCGTTGCGCAGGTAGGTCTGCGAGAAGGAGGCCGCGATCACCATGCGGATGCCGCGGTGCGCGAGGGCGGTGGCCGCCTGCTCACGCGACGAGCCGGTGCCGAAGTTGCGGCCGGCGACGATGATGTCGCCGGCAGCGGCGATCTCCTGGAACCGGGGATCGTAGTTGGCCATCGCGTGCGTCGCCATCTGCTCGGGGGTGAGGTCGTCGCGGTAGGTCACGTCCTTGCCGTAGATGCCGTCGGTGTTGAGGTTGTCCACCGGCAGCAGCAGCGCGCGCCCGTCGAGTCGCGCCGGGAAGCCCTCGCGGATCGCCACCTCGCGCTCGAGCGGCCGCCAGCCGAGGTCGGTGAAGACGTACTCCGGCGCCGACGAGCCGAGGTCTTCCGGACCGGTGATGAAACCGGCGGCGGACGAGGCGGCGACCACGGCCGGGCTCGCCAGGTAGGCCTTGGCGTCGCGCGAGCCCATGCGGCCCTTGAAGTTGCGGTTGGTCGCCGAGATCCCGACCTCGCCAGGCTCGAGCAGGCCGACCCCGAGGCCGATGCACGCCCCGCAGCCGGCGGGCAGCGGGCGCGCGCCGGCGTCCAGCAGGGTCCGCCAGGCGCCGGCCGCCTCGGCCGCTGTCTGCACCTCGGCCGAAGCCGCCGCGACGTAGAGCTCGACGCCGTCCGCGACCCGACGGCCGCTCAGCACTGCGGCCGCCTCGACCAGATCGTCGAGGCGCGCGTTGGCGCACGACAGCAGGTAGGCCTTGTGGATCGCGACCCGATCCTCGGCGATCTCGCGTACCGGCCGCATGACGGCGACCGTGTCCGGGCCGGAGACGTGCGGCGACACGGCTTCCAGATCGAGCACGATCTCGGCCGCGTACGAGGCGTCGGCGTCGGGCCGCGGCGGGTCGGCCTCCCAGCCCGCGATCATGGTCTCGGTCAGCCGGCCGACCACACCGCGCCCCGCGAGCGCCGCGGCGCGGCCGCGAAGGTAGGCGGCGGTCACCGCGTCGAACGGGAACCACCCCACCAGGGCGCCCCACTCGGTGCTCATGTTGGCGATCGTCAGCCTTTCGGACATCGAGAGCCCGGCCACTCCCGGGCCGTGGAACTCGACGGCGGCGTTGAGGACCTCGCCGGAGTTGTAGAGGCCGCACAGGGTGATGATCAGGTCTTTGCCGGTGCAGCCGGGGCGCAGCGCCCCCTCGAGCACGACCTTGACCGTGCGCGGCACCTGCCACCAGGTGACGCCGCCCGCCCACAGGGCCGCGGCGTCGGTGCGCACCACGGGCGTGCCCACGGCCGCCAACGCACCGTACATGTTGGAGTGCGAGTCCGAGGCGACCACGAGCGATCCCGGGTGGACAAAGCCGTGCTCGACCATCAACTGGTGGCCGATGCCGGCGCCGGCGGGGAAGAAGACGATCCCCTGGCTCTCGGCGAACTCCTGGATGCGGCGGTACTTGGCGAGGTTCTCCTCGCTCGTGTCCTGGACGTTGTGGTCGAGGGTGAAGACCGGCTGCGAGGGGTCGGCGA
>CAZMED010000592.1:0-1787 GCA_964565045.1 uncultured Thermoanaerobaculia bacterium | reverse complement strand
TGCAATTCGTGCTCTTCGGCGCCCCGCGCCGGAGAACGCGAATTGCCTACAATGGGTCGCGTGAAGATCATCACCACGCACCTCTCGGCCGACTTCGACGCCTTCGCTGCGGCCGTGTGCGCGGTGCGCCTCTTCCCGGACCATGCGGTGGTCTTCCCGGGCTCCCAGGAGGTGGCGGTGCGCCGTTTCCTGGCCGAGGCCGAGCTCGGCTATCCCGAGGTCAAGCTCAAGCAGGTGCGCGCCGAGCCCATCGAGCACGCAGTGGTCGTGGACACCCGCAGCCCTTCCCGCCTCGGCGAGTTGCACGAGCTCATCGTGCGCAGCGGTTGCCCGGTGACTCTCATCGACCACCACATGGAGGAGGAGGAGGACGCGCTGGAGGCGACCGAGGTCTTCCAGCGCCCGGTGGGCGCCACCTGCACCATCATCGCCGGGCTCTACCGGGAGCGCGGCATCAAACCGACGCTCAACGAGGCGACCCTGATGCTGATGGGCATCTACGAGGACACCGGTGGCCTCTCATACCGCGAGACCACCGCCGAGGACCTGCGCACCGGCGCCTGGCTGCTGGAACAGGGCGCCTCGTTGGCCTGGGTCCGGCGCTGGGTCCTCAAGGTGCTGCAGCCCGAACAGCTCGAGCTCCTCAACCGCATGGTCGAGGCCACCGAGCAGGTGGTGATCGCCGGGGTGCCGGTGGCGCTGTCGATGCTCGAGGTGGACCGCTACCACGAAGAGGCGGCCTTCGTCGTCCACCGCTGGGTGGAGATCTTCGAGATCATGGTCGGAGCGGTCCTGCTGGTGCGGCCGCCCAACATCAACCTCATCCTGAGGTCGCGTCTGCCCGGGTTGCACGTCGGCCGCGTGGCGCAGCAGTTCGGCGGCGGCGGCCACCCCACCGCCGCTTCGGCGCGGATCAGCGGGATGATGCCGGTGGAGCTGCGCGAGGTCCTGCTCGAGTCGCTGGCGGTGGAGATGCCGCCGCCCCCCACCGCCATCGACATCGCGACCCGCAACATCTTCTCGATCGAGGACACCGTGTCGGTCGGCCGCACCAAGGAGCGGCTCAACGAGCTGCGCGTCAACGCCCTGCCGGTCGAGGACGCGGCCGAAGGCGGCTTCGTCGGCCAGGTCACGCGCCAGATCCTCGACCGCGCCCTGAGCCACGGCATGGGCGAGCGCCCGGTGCGCTCGGTAATGCAGCCCGAGCTTCCCACCGTCGACGCCGCCACCTCGCTCGACGCGCTCCGCGACCTGTTCCTCGAGCGCTCCTACCGGTTCGTCCTGGTCGCCGAGGGCGGCAAGCCGGTCGGGATCATCACCCGGATGGACCTCTTCCGGAGGCTTTTCGAGCACCAGCACGAGGCCGGCTCCGCGCTCGACAACCGGATGGCAGGGGCGCGCCCCGTGAGCCAGCCCATCACCCGGTTGCTGCGCGACGTCTCGCCCCCGTGGGTGCAGCGCGTGCTGGAGGCGGCGCGCGAGGTCGCCACCCGGCAACGGGCGCCGGTGTATCTGGTGGGCGGCATGGTGCGCGACCTCCTGCTGGAGCGCGCCAACGAGGACGTCGACCTGGTGGTGGAGGGCGACGGCATCGCCTTCGCAGCCGCCCTCGCCGAGGCCATGGACGGCCGCCACCACCCGCACGAGCCTTTCCTGACCGCCGTCGTGACCCTGCCCGACGGCCTCAAGATCGACGTCGCCTCGGCGCGCACCGAGTTCTACCGCACGCCGGCCGCGCTGCCGGAGGTCGCCACCTCGCTCATCCGTCAGGACCTCTACCGCCGCGA
>CAZMED010000591.1:0-1789 GCA_964565045.1 uncultured Thermoanaerobaculia bacterium | reverse complement strand
AGGTTGAGCTGGTCCGGCCACCAGTCGCGGTTGGTCATCGGCCTCCGGTTGCCTCCGCCCGTCACCGGGCACTTGCTGGAATGGTCTGCCATGTCGTTCCTCCCCGTGGTTGATCGTTGTGATGTTGATCGTGGGCTCACTCGGCGGCGCGACCGCCTGGTCCGTGGCGAACGCAGTCAGCGGTCGCGGTTTTCTCATCGTGTGCCGACCCGGCCGGGCTCCGGGCGACGCATTCGGGGCAGCGGCCCCAGTAAATCACCTCGGCCTCGTCCACCTCGTACCCCGCATCATCGGCCGGGGTCAGGCAGGGCGCGGCACCGACTGCGCAGTCGACGTCGACCATCCGGAAGCAGGTGCGGCAGACCAGGTGGTGGTGGTTGTCGCCCGCCCGGTCCTCGAAGCGCGCCGGCGACCATGCGGGCTGAATGCGCCGGATCAGCCCCTTGTCGGCCAGCAGGCTGAGGGCGTCGTACACCGCCTGCCGGGAGATGGCGCCGATCTCGGCCCGCACCGCGACGGCGACGTCGTCCGCGGTGCAGTGCGGGTGACGCGACACAGCCTCCATGACGGCCAGTCGTTGGGCCGTGACATGGACACCGTGCTCACGCAGCAGATCGGCCGACGTGCCATTCACGAATGTAGAATGAATCCAAATATGGAATTTGTCAAGCAAACGGTTCCCGGCCGGCTGCGATCGAGGCCGGGTGACTGGCTCGCAACCGCCGCGAAACGGTTGATTCGCCGGCGCGGTCCGGCTATCGTCCGTGGCAACGCAGACGATTCGAACCACACGAACGGGGAGGAACATCAGCATGAGCAGGACGAGGCGGGGTGTCTGGTGCGCGATGGCGGCGGTGCTGGCCGTCGCGATCTCGGCGGCGGCGATGACGGCGACGGAGGCGATTCAGCAGCGCCAGAAGGCCATGGAGGGTGTTCGCGACGGGATGATGGCACTCGGCGCCATCGCCAAGAAGCAGCAGCCGTTCGACGCAGCGGTGGTCCAGGCCAACGCGACGAAGATCGCCGATCATTTGATGCAGGCGTCGCAGCTGTTCCCCGACGGCAGCGCCGAGGGCGAGGTCCAGACCTGGGCCAAGGCTGAGATCTGGAGCGACCGCGCACAGTTCGAGGAGCTCATGGCGGGCGCCCATCAGGCAGCGGTCGAGATGCAGTCGGTGACCGAGGCCGAAGCGTTTCCGCCCGCTCTCGGGAAGCTGGGCAACGGGTGCAAGAGCTGCCACGACCTGTACCGCCTGCCCAAGAACTGACGTGAGGTCACGCCCGAAAGCCGTAGCTGCCGCCCTCGCGGTCGCCGCCGGGGTGGTCGTGGTGGTTCTGCACCTCCTCACGGCGGCCCGCCCCGGCGGGCGAGCCCTGCCGGAGCACCAGCCTGACGTCGCGCACGGCGAGGTGCTCTACCGCGCCGGCGGTTGCGCCTCCTGCCACAAGTCGTCGGCCACCGCCGGGGTGACGGGACTGCCCACCGGTGAGGCGCCGTTCGAGACGCCGGTGGGCACCTTCTGGCCCGGGAACCTCACGCCCGACCCCGAGACGGGCCTCGGGGAATGGACGGCGGAACAGTTCGTGGACGCCATGACGCGCGGGGTCTCGCCCGACCGGCGGCACTACTTCCCGGCCTTTCCCTACCCCTCGTACCGCCTGATGCCGGTCGAGGACGTGCTCGACCTGTGGGCCTACCTGCAGACGCTCGAGAAGGTGGTCGCGCCGGGCCGGGCACCCGAGGTGCCGGCGCCCGGCCTCGCGCGGCGCGCGGTCGGGCTGTGGAAGC
>CAZMED010000590.1:0-1790 GCA_964565045.1 uncultured Thermoanaerobaculia bacterium | reverse complement strand
GTCTCGCGGGAGGTCGGGTGGGAATTCCTCATTCCTCATTCCTCATTCCTCAGTCACACCGGGTACTTGCCGGTGATGAAGTTCACCAGGTCCCGGATGTGGCCCTCCTGGTGGCGGCTCACCCAGCGCGTGAGGTCGCCGATGGAGACCATGCCCTTGAGCTCGCCACCCTCCATCACGGGCAGGTGGCGGCAGCGCCGTTCCGTGATGATGGCCATGGCGTGCTTGACGCCGGTGTCGGGGCCGACGGCGACGACCTCCTCCGTCATCACCTCGCGGACGCGGGTGGCTTCCGGGGAGCGTTTGCTGTCCAGGACCCGGCACAGGACGTCGCGTTCGGTGAAGATCCCCACCACCTCCGTGCCGTCGCGAACCAGGAGGGCGCCGATGCGCTCCTCGTTCATCTTGCGCACGGCGTCCAGCACCGTCGCGTCGGGCACGACACAGTGGACCTTGGCGCCCTTGTGGGCGAGCACGGCCTTGAGCGTATCCTTCATGGATACCTCCCATGACGTGAGCGATCGGCTCAGAGTCGGGTGATTACTTGCTCAAGTGTAACAAATGCTCGACCCGGTCCGATTCCCGGTCCCGGCCTGACCCGCGGCTGCTCCGTCAGCCCCAGCGCTGCGCCTTGAGGACGCAGAGCGCCGCCATGTTGACGATGTCGTTGACATCGACCCCGCGCTGCAGAACGTGCACCGGCGCATTGATGCCGCTGAGGATCGGCCCGATGGCCTCCACCTTACCGAGCCGCCACAGCAGCTTGTACGCGATGTTGGCGGACTCCAGGTCCGGGCACACCAGGACGTTGGCGTCGCCCTGGATGCGGGACAGCGGGAAGGCCTCGCGGGCGATCGAGGGTTCGACCGCGGTGTCGGCCTGCATCTCGCCTTCGATCACAAGCTCCGGCCATCGCTCCTCGGCGATGGCGACGGCGTCGCGGACCTTCTGCGACCGCGGGTCGATGTTGGAGCCGAAGTTCGAGTACGAGAGCATGGCGATCCGGGGCTCGGCCTGGAAGTAGATCTGGGCCACCTGCGAGGACAGGAAGGCGATCTCCGCCAGGCCCTCTGCGTCGGGGTCCTCGTTGACCGTGGTGTCGGCGACGAACAGCATCCGGTCCTCGAAGAGCAGCAGGTAGATGCCGGCCGCGCGGTGGATGCCCTCGCGGGTCTTGTGGATCTGCAGCGCCGGGCGGATGCTGTCCGGGTAGGACATGGTGAGACCGGCGATCAGCCCGTCGGCGTCCTTGAGATGGACCATCATGTTGCCGAAGTAGACGGGGTCGCGGACCAGCGCGTGCGAGCGCTCCGGCGTCACGCCACGCCGCCAGCGCATCTCGCTGAGGGCGGCGGCGTAGGCCTCGCGCCGCGGGTCGGCGCTTGGGTCGATCACCTCCACCGCACCCGCGGGCACCTCGTGCTGCGCGAGGAGCTCCCCGATGACGGCCGCCGAGCCCAGCAGCACCGGGCGGCAGATTCCCTCCTCGGCGAGGATCTTGGCGGCGCGGACGATCTTGTGAGCCTCGCCCTCGGGAAAGACGATGCGCCGCGGATCGATCTTGGCCTGGTCGAAGACGCCGTGCATCACCTGCCGGGTCCGCGACAGCCGGTTCTCGAGCTCGCGGACGTAGTCCTCCTTCGAAGCGTACGGCTTGCGGGCGACGCCGCTCGCGATCGCGGCCTCGGCCACCGCCGGCGCCTCCCACAGCAGCACCCGGTAGTCGAAGGGCTTGGGGATCAGGTACTCGCGGCCGAAGCGGATCGGCTTGCCGCCGTAGGCGCGGATCA
>CAZMED010000589.1:0-1798 GCA_964565045.1 uncultured Thermoanaerobaculia bacterium | reverse complement strand
TCGGGCCGGGGGCCTGGAGCTCGCCGAGCTCGCTGCGGCCCACCAGGCGCGCGAGGCGGTTGCGGGCCAGCTCGGCCTCGCCTGTGGAGACGACAAGCCGCTGCTTGGCGGCCGCCACCTCCGCGCGCAGACGCGCCACGTCGGCGACCGGGATTTCGCCCACCTCGTAGCGCCGCTCCGCGACCTGCAGCTGCTTCCGGTTCTGCTCCAGCACCACCTGGCGCACCTGCACCCATTCCTCCAGCGACACCGCGTCGTAGAAGGCGGCCGCCACCTGCAGGGTGAGGTCGTTGACGGTCGTGGCGCGGTCGAGCTCGGCGATGTCGCGGTTGAGCTTCGCGATGTCGCGGGCCCGCCAGTCACGCAGGCCGTAGAACAGTGTCTGCCGCAGGTCGACGCTGCCGCTCCAGTCCTGCGACGGGCGGATGACGAAGCTCTCGTCCTCGGACAGCTCGATCACCTGCTCGTCGGCGTAGAAGGTGTAGGCGCCGTTGAGCTCGAGCCGAGGCAGCAGCGCCGACGAGGTGAGCTTGATGTCGGCGTCGGCCCGACGCACCCGGCTGTCGGCGAGCTGCACCGACTCGTGGTAGGCGATGGCCTCGAGAACGAGACCTCTCAGGGTCTCCGGGGCGGGCTCCGTCTGCGCCGAGGCAATGACGGCTCCGAACGCCACGAGCACGGCCGCGACCGCGCCCCGCCGTGAGCTGCGAATCATGGACATCCTCCGTGGGGCCGGGCGTCCGGCAGGATCGGTGTTCGGTTTCATGCGGTCTCCAGGGTCAAACTCTCGTACAACAGGTCGCCGAAGGTCTCGGTGATGCGGTTGGGGTCGATGGAGCGGTCGAAGTAGAGCTGCATGCCGAGCCCGTCGGCCGCAGCGACCACTGTGGCGGCCACCGCCTCGGGATCGATCTCGGCGCGGAACTCGCCGCCGGCCTGGCCGCTGCGGATGAAGTCCGCGATGAGGGTGCGGTACGCGGCGTAGCTCGCGAGCACCGCCTCCCGGTAGTGGCTCTCGAAGCCGCCGCCGCGCGAGGCGGCCCAGAAGTCGACGACCACGGGCTGCAGGTCCACCTGCTCGGAGATCAACCGCGCGGCCAGCCGCAGCACCTTCGCAAGCCGTTCCCGCGCCGGCTCCTCGCCGTCCAGCACGGCGTGGAGGCGCGAGGTGATGTCCTCGTTGATGGACTCGAAGACCGCGAAGAGCAGCTCTTCCTTGGAGGCGAAGTACTCGTACACCGTGCCCTTGCCGACCCCGGCGCGGGCGGCGATGTCCGCCACCCGGGTGGAGGCGTAGCCCTTCTCGGCGAAGATGCGGGCAGCCGCCTCGACGAGGGACGGACGTTTGTTGCCGCGTTCGACGGTGCCTGCCATGATCCGCTCTCCAAGCCGACCGACCGGTCGGTCAGTGGGGTGGTACGGTAGACCTCGTCTCCGGTTTCGTCAAGGTGCGAGGCTGGAAATTTCGAACAGTCGCGCGGTTCCGCCTGACAATCCAGAATCTCGACTGGACCATCTCGTCGCATCCAGCATCCAGCATCCAGCATCCAGCATCCAGCATCCAACATCAGATCCATCTGCGCTCATCTGCGTGATCTGCGGTTCTTCCACCCTACACCGTCCGCCGTTTCCAGCGGCCGCGGCGGAACACGACGACGCCGATGACCGCGATCAGGGACTCGGCGATGGTGATGGCGGCGAAGACCCCGAGGGGTCCCAGGCCCGCCACATAGGCCAGCACCCAGGCCAGCGGCAGCTGCAGCACCCAGTAGCAGAAGAAGTTGATGGCCGTGGGAGT
>CAZMED010000588.1:0-1809 GCA_964565045.1 uncultured Thermoanaerobaculia bacterium | reverse complement strand
AACTGAGAACTGAGAACTATCCATTGTCGGCCCCGCCGACGATGGATACCGGGATGCCGCGGGAGAGGCCGGCGACGTCGGCGATCACCTGTTCGTCGGCGGACAACCCGCCCACGATCTCGGTCATCCCTTCGTCGCGACGGCCCACCTGCACCTTGCGGTAGACGATCTTCCCGTCCTCGACCATGAGGACCTGGGGCAGGTCGGAGGTGGCGACGGCCGAGGCCGGCAGCCACAGACTGCGCTCGGGCTCGGGCGAGGTCAGGGTGACGGTGGCGAACATCCCCGGCTTCATGCTGCCGTCGTTGGCGGCGGTGCCGATGATCTCGAAGGAGCGGCTGGCCTCCTCGACGGCGGGCTGGACGCTGAACACGCGCGCCGTGCGCTCGGCGCCGCCGACGCCGACGGTGAAGTCGAAGCTCTCGAGGCCCGCGAGCCGGCGGGCCCACCCCTCGGGCACGCGCGCCGCGACCTTGATGCGGTCGCCGACGGCGAGCTCGAGGAGGGCGACGCCCACCTCCGCCCACTGCCCGGCCACGACGTGGCGCTTGGTGATCGCCCCGGCCGCGGGGGCCCGCACCTCGCTGCGCTCGAAGTTGCGCTCGGCGAGCGCCAGTGCCGCCCGCGCCGCGGCCTCCCGGGCCACCGCCTGGTCGTGGGCGGCGTTGGCCTGGTCGAAGGCGGCCTGCGAGATGGTCTCGTCGGAGCGCAGGTCCCGCTTGCGATCGAGCTCCTTCTCGGCGAGGGCGAGGTCGGCGCGCGCGGCGGCCAGGTTGGCCCGGGCCTGCTCGAGGTAGATCTGGAAGGTGTCGCGGTCGACCTCCAGCAGGGGCGCCCCGGCAGCGACGCGATCGCCCACCTCCACCAGCACCCGGTCCACCTTGCCGGCGACCTCGGACGAGACGGCGACCGTCTCGAAGGCGCGGATCTCGCCCACCAGCTCGACCGACGGGTACTCCTCGCGGAGCTCGGGGGCGACCAACCGGACCTCGCGCGGCGCCAGCGCCTGCTCGAGCTGCTCGGCAGCCGCCTCGGCGCCGTCGTCGGCGCCGCCGTGACAGCCGAACAGCATCGGCAGCGATGTGAGCAGCAACGGGATCGCGAAACGGGAGGCAGTGGCTTTCATGTTCTTCACTCCTGGGTCTCGTCGGACACGAGCTGGGGGTCGAGGTCGGGCAGCGGCGGCAGGCCCACCGCGTACCGCAGGGCGATGGCCTGGTACTCGCGCTGGGCGCGGGCCACGATCTGGGCGGTCGCGGCGTCGGTGGCCTCGGCGGTGGCCGCCAGCAGGTCGGTGGCCGAGGCCTCTCCGGCCTCGTAGGCCCTCTCCACCTGGCGGTAGGCCAGCCGCGAGGCCTCCGTGCGCTCGGTGGCCGCCTCGAGCACCGCCGTCGCCGACTCGTAGCCAATCTGGGAGGCGTTGACCTGGTCGGTGATGCTGCGCCGGAGGGTCTGCTCGAGGAGCTCCACCTCGCGCAGGTCCTCCCTGGCCTTGGCCACCCTGGCCTTGGTGAGGCCGCCGTCGTAGACGGGCACCTTCAGCTGCAGGGACAGCGACATCCAGTCGTTGGCCGGAAAGCCCGCCTTCTGCTGGAAGTACTGCGCCGCCGCTTCGAGCTCGGGGTACCAGGCGCCCTTCTCGACCTTGACGAAGAGGCCGGCGGCCTCGAGCTGGTGGACCAGGGTCTGCATCTCCAGGCGCTGTTCGAGGGCCGCGGTCGTGAGCTGATCGGCGTTGCGGCCCGGCACCGGGATCGGGCCGGGGGCCTGGAGCTCGCCGAGCTCGCTGCGGCCCACCAGGCGCGCGAG
>CAZMED010000587.1:0-1814 GCA_964565045.1 uncultured Thermoanaerobaculia bacterium | reverse complement strand
CGGTCGCCGCGCCGGTGCGCACCGCGGTCAGCACCTCGCCGTCCATCACCGCCTCCGCGCGACCGGTGGCGGCGTCGAAGACGATCAGCAGCGCCTGGGTGGTCGGCAGGCCCCGCCTCGGGTTGCCGGGCACGATGGTGATCACCTTGAGACCCAGCTTGCCCAGTCCGGGCAGGTGCACCGGCATGAAGAGGCCGCTCGCCGCCCCGCCGAGCGGGATCGTCGTGCGCAGCGGCACCTGCGCGTCGCCGACCGAGAGGTGCACGAAAGCGTCGCGAACCGCCGCGATCGCCGCCTCCATCGACAGCGCGCGGCCGACGTCCGCGGCGGACAGAAAGCGGACCGTGCCGCTCATCGCAGCACGAATCCCGCGGCCAGGGGGTCCGCCTGATCGATCAGGAACTCGTGCCGCCCGGTGATGAACGCCGCACCCTCGACCTCGGGGATGATCGCCTGGTGGGGGCCGAACTCGACCGCTTCGACGGCGGTGACCCGGAAGCGGCTGCCGATGATGCTCTCGACCACCATCGACCCACCGAGATCGAGCTCGCCGCGCGCCGCGTGCAGCGCCGCGCGCGCGCTGACGCCGGTCCCGGTCGGCGAGCGGTCCACCTCGCCGTTGGCGAAGATGCAGACATTCCGCGAGTCCGCCTTGTCGGACAGCGGCGGCCCGGTGAAGATGGTGCCGTAGAGAAAGCTCAGCTCCTCCTCGAAGGGGTGGACGACGGGCATCTTTTCGGCCACCTCCCGCTTGATGGCCATGCCGGCGTCGATCAGGTGGCGGTAGGACTCCGGTCCGAGCGTGAGCCCTACCTGCGCGGCTTCGACGAAGGCGTAGAAGGCGCCGCCGAAGGCGATGTCGAAGTGGACCGCCCCGACGCCGGGGACCCGCACCACCTCGTCGCTCGCGAGCACGAAGGAGGGCACGTTGCGGAAGGCCACCCGGGTCACCCGGCCGTCGTCCAGCGCCGCCCGCGCGCTCACCTGGCCCGCCGGAGTGTCGATGCGCACCGCGGCTTCGGAACCCTCGGCCGTCAACATCCCGGTCTCCAGCACCACCGTGGTGACGGCGATGATGCCGTGGCCGCACATGGTCGAGTAGCCCTCGTTGTGCAGGAAGACGACGCCGAAGTCCGCGTTCTCGCTGACCGGCGGCACGAGAAGACAACCGTACATGTCCGCGTGGCCGCGGGGCTCCCACATCAACGCCGTGCGCAGCGCGTCGTGATGGCGGCGGGCGTCGCGCCGCTGCTCGAGGATCGTGCTCCCCTGCAGCTCCGGAAAACCGGCCAGGATCACCCGCAAGGGTTCGCCGGCGGTGTGCGCATCGACGGCAACCACCCGCCGCGAGCCGCCCGGCGGGCGCCACTCGAGTCCACGCTGTCGGTCGAGACCCATCACACGCCTCCGAAGGGCCATTGTACCGCCCACCTTCGCAACGGGTCGCGGCCCCCGGCCTCGGCCGCCTTTCGAACGTTCGGATCATCCCCTCGGGTTGAGGAGCCGCCAGGTCATGGCGCGGACTTCATCGAGGGTCGCCAACACGGTGGCAGTGCCGGGTCCATCGACGACCCCGGCGTGAGCCAGCAGGCGGAGGTGGCTGTCCACTTCCTTGGCCGAGGCGTAGGCGATCCGCCAGAAGTGCTGCCGATCCCTTCCGGACCGGCCATGACCTTCCGCGAGGTTGGCCGGCACGGAGCTCGCGGAGCGGATCACCTGGTCGGCGATCGACTTGAGAGGCGCCGGCACCCTCATGACGAGCTTGATGGCGGTGCCTGCGGCTTCCAGGGCCTTCGAGTGGGCAAGGAGTTCAG
>CAZMED010000586.1:0-1815 GCA_964565045.1 uncultured Thermoanaerobaculia bacterium | reverse complement strand
CGGTTGTGGCGCGAGCCGGGTCCGCGCTAACATCTTGCGCCGCGGCCCCGCCCGCGAAGGAGATTTCTTGGACGACGTTCGGAGCTTCTGCATCATCGCGCACATCGACCACGGCAAGTCGACATTGGCCGACCGGCTGATCCAGTACTGCGGTGGGGTGGAGGAGCGCGAGTTCCGCGACCAGATCCTCGACTCGATGGACATCGAGCGCGAGCGCGGCATCACCATCAAGTCGAACACGGTGACTTTGAGCTACCCGGCGCGCGACGGCCGGACCTACCGGCTGAACCTGATCGACACCCCCGGTCACGTGGACTTTTCGCACGAGGTGCGGCGCTCGCTGATGTCCTGCGAGGGGGCGTTGCTGCTGATCGACGCGGCGCAGGGCGTCGAGGCGCAGACCGTGGCCAACCTCTATCTGGCCCTCGAGCACGACCTCGAGATGGTTCCGGTGATCAACAAGATCGATCTGCCGGCGGCCGACGTCGAGCGTGTGAAGGAGGAGATTCTCGACGACCTCGGCCTCGACGCGGACGGCGCCGTGCTGTGCTCAGCGAAGACGGGCCAGGGCATCGAGGACGTGCTCGAGGCCGTCGTCACCAGGCTGCCGCCGCCCTCGGGCGACCCCGAAGGCCCCCTGCAGGCGCTCATCTTCGACGCCGAGTACGATCCCTACCGCGGCGCGGTGCTGCTGGTGCGGGTGATGGAGGGGACCCTGCGACCCGGCCAGCGCATCCTCCTCATGCACACCGACAAGGAGTACACGGTCGAGGAGGTGGGGCTGCTGCAGATCAAGATGGTGCCCACCGAGAGGCTCGAGGCCGGCATGGTCGGCTACGTCATCTCCGGCGTCAAGGCGGTCTCGGACATCAACGTCGGCGACACGATCACCGACGCCGACGCCCCCGCCGCGGCGCCGCTGCCGGGGTACAAGGACGCCAAGCCGGTGGTCTTCTCGTCGATCTACCCCATGTCCACCGACGAGTACCAGGACCTTACCAAAGCGATCGAGAAGCTGAAGCTCAACGATGCCTCGCTGACCTACGAGAAGGATTCGTCGGCCGCCCTCGGCTTCGGCTTCCGCTGCGGGTTCCTGGGTCTGCTCCACCTCGAGGTGGTGCAGGAGCGGCTGCGGCGGGAGTACGATTTGTCGCTGATCCTGTCGGCGCCGTCGGTGCGCTACCGGGTGAAGCTGACCGACGGCCGCGAGCAGTGGGTGGACAACCCCAGCCTGTACCCGGACCGGGGGACGATCGAGGGCGCCGACGAGCCGTACATCAAGGCCTCGGTCATGATGCCCGAGCGCTACTTAGGCCCGGTCATGGAGCTGTGCCGCGAGCGCCGGGCCGAGAACACGACCTTCCACTACCTCGCGGTGGGACGGGTCGAGCTGACGTCCGAGATGCCGCTCGCCGAGGTGCTGTTCGACTTCTACGACCGTCTCAAGTCGGTGACCCAGGGCTACGGCTCGTTCGACTACGAGATGCTCGACTACCGCCCGACGGACCTCGTCAAGGTGGACATCCTGGTCAACGGCGAGCCGGTGGACGCGCTGGCGCAGCTGGTGCACCGGGACAAGGCGCGGGCGCGGGCGCTCCACTACTGCGAGCGGCTCGCCGAGACCATCCCGCGGCAGCAGTTCAAGATCGCGATCCAGGGTGCGATAGGCGGCGACATCATCGCCCGTGCGACCATCAACGCCTTCCGCAAGGACGTGACCGCCAAGTGCTACGGCGGCGACATCACCCGCAAGCGCAAGCTGCTCGAGAAGCAGAAGAAGGGCAAGGCGCGCATGAAGATGGTCGGCGCGGTGGA
>CAZMED010000585.1:0-1818 GCA_964565045.1 uncultured Thermoanaerobaculia bacterium | reverse complement strand
GATGTGGTAGTGCGTCACCATGCGGATGCTGTCGCCGCCGAGGGGATGGCAGAGGAGCCCGGACCCGGCGAGGCGGGAGGCGAGCCCGGCGGCGTCGTGGGGCGCGCCGTCGCCGAGCTTGAAGAACACGATGTTCGTTTCCACGGTTTCCGGGTCGAGCACGATGCCGGGGATCTCCGCCAGGCCGACGGCGAGCTCGTGGGCGCGCCGGTTGTCCTCGGCGAGCAGCGGCAGCGTCTCGTCAAGCGCCACCAGCCCGGCGGCGGCGAGAACTCCGGCCTGGCGCATGCCGCCGCCGAACATCTTGCGCACGCGCCGCGCCTCGTCGATGAGCTCGCGGTCGCCGACCAGCAGCGAGCCGACCGGGGCCCCGAGGCCCTTGGAGAGGCAGAACATGACCGTGTCGCAGCCGGCGGCGAGCTCGGAAGCGGGGACCCCGAGCGCCGCTGCGGCGTTGTGGATGCGCGCGCCGTCGAGGTGAATCGGCAGGTCGTGGCGTCTGGCGACCGCGATCAGCTCGCGCATGCGGGCCGGCGGCGTGAGGCGGCCGCCGGCGAGGTTGTGGGAGTTCTCGAGCACGATCAGCGAGGTCGGCGTGCGGTAGCCGGCGGCTGGCTGGATCGCGCGCTCGAGCAGCTCCGGTGCGAGGAGGCCGTCGGCGGTGTGGATGGGGCGCGGCAGGGCGCCCGACAACGCCGCCATGGCGCCCATTTCGAAGTTGAAGATGTGTGAGCCCGCCTCCGCCACGACCTCGGAGCCGGGGTGCGTGTGCACGTGGATCGCGATCTGGTTGCCCATCGTGCCGCTGGGGACGAGGACCGCCGCCTGCCGGCCGAGCAGCTCCGCCGCCCGCGCCTCGAGGCGGTTGACGGTCGGGTCCTCGCCGTAGACATCATCGCCGACCTCGGCGGCGGCCATGGCGCGGCGCATAGCTTCCGTGGGGTGTGTTACCGTATCGGACCGAAGGTCAATTTGCTGGTGCTGCATCTGGGTATTCTACATCTCCGGTTCGGCTTGACTTGTTCGCGGCTTGCAGGTTAGGATTCGTTCCCATGATGGAAGACAAGTCCAGTAATATCTATACTTTCCCCGAATGGACCTGGATCTTGCGACCGGCGGTGGCCATCGCCGTGGTGGGCGGCGCCCTGTACGCCGCGGTCGTGGTCACGTTCGGCTTTTCACCCCAGGCGACCGACGTCGGCTACGCCCCGCTGCAGCCGGTGCCGTACAGTCACGCGCTGCACGTCGGACAGCTGGGGATGGACTGCCGCTACTGCCACACCTCGGTCGAGACGGCCGCCCACGCGTCGGTACCGCCCACCCAGACCTGCATGAACTGCCACAAGACGATCCGTGCCGATTCGGAGAGGCTGATTCCGGTCTTCGAAAGCTACGCGACCGGAATGCCGGTGGAGTGGATCCGGGTGCACGATCTTCCCGACTACGTGTACTTCAACCACAGCGCCCACGTCCGGCGCGGCGTCGGCTGCGTCTCCTGCCACGGCCGCATCGACGCCATGGAGGTCGTGACCCAGGTCGAGCCCCTGAGCATGGGCTGGTGCCTGCGATGCCACCGCAACCCGGAGCCGCACCTGCGGCCGCTCGAGTTCGTGACCCAGCTCGACTGGGTGCCCGCCGAGGACCAGCTCCTGCTCGGCCGACGCCTGCGCGAGGAGAACAACATCAACCCACCCCAGGATTGCAACACATGCCACCGATGAACACAGGCCCGAGCTACTGGCGGAGCCTCGACGAGCTCGCGCGCACCCCTGAGTTCCAGGAGGCGGTGCGGCGCGAGTTCCCGAACGACGAGTTCGA
>CAZMED010000584.1:0-1822 GCA_964565045.1 uncultured Thermoanaerobaculia bacterium | reverse complement strand
CCCGCCCGCCCATTTCGGATTTCGGATTTCGGACTTCGGATTTCCACCCACCCACCCGCTGAGCATGCGGCGGTGCAGGTTGACGGGGTCAACAGCAGCAGTGGCAGTTGCAGTCTCAGTGGCAGTAGCAGTGACAGTGGCAGCTGCAGTGGACAGCGACGGCTCCCGACCGCAGCACGCATCGTCATCGCGGATGGAAGAGCCTGCAGGTGGTCGAGGCCCACCCGCCCGAGGCTGAACCACCAAGGCATCAAGATATTCACGAAGAGAATCCTTGGTGGCTTTCTTGGTGTCTTGGTGCCTTCGTGGTTGCGACGGTTCGCGCCGACGCCTCGAAAGGCGACGGTCTCTGGATATGTGCGACTCGGATTGGCCATGCCGCGGTCGCGATGCCTGCTCGCGGCCACGGACGCGGCCCTCTGACACTGAAACTGTCACTGAAACTGCCACTGAAACTGCCACTGTCATCTGCCACTGTCACTGAAGCTGAAGCCGAGACAGAGACGCGCTCGGATCGGAAAGGGCTAAGATGGCTGCATGCTTCACGCCGTGATCATGGCCGGCGGCTCCGGCACCAGGTTCTGGCCTGCCTCGCGCCGCGACCGCCCCAAGCAGCTGCTGTCCCTCGTCAGCGACGAGCCGCTGCTGCGGGTGACCTGCGACCGGCTCGGCGGGCTCGTGCCCGCCGACCGCACCTGGGTGGTGACGACCCGGGACACCGCCGCGGCCACCCGCGCCCTGCTGCCCGAGCTTCCGGAGCGCAACATCCTCGCCGAGCCCGTGGGCCGCAACACGGCCGCCTGCGCCGGCCTCGCCGCGATCGCGGCGCTCGCCGAGGACCCCGAGGCGGTGTGCGTCGTGCTGCCGGCCGACCACCTGATCTCCGACGCGGACCGCTTCCGCTCCGCCATCGCGGCCGGCGCGGCGCTGGTCGCGCGCGACGGCGGGCTGCTCACCTTCGGCATCACGCCGACCCGCCCCGAGACCGGCTACGGCTACCTCGAGTGCGGCGCCGCCCACGCTCGGGACGGCGAGTGGACGATCCACCGTCTGCGGCGCTTCGTGGAGAAGCCGGATCTCGAGACCGCGCGCCGGTATGTCGCCGGCGGAGACTTCCTGTGGAACGCCGGGATCTTCTCCTGGCGTGCGCTCGATCTCATGGCCGCCATCGACACCCACCTGCCGGCGCTCGGTGAGGGCCTGGCGACGATCGCCGACTCGTGGTCCGGCCCACGGGCGGCCGCAGCGCTGACCGAGATCTACCCCGGGCTGCCCGCGACCTCGATCGACTTCGGGATCATGGAGCGGGCCGAGGACTGCTGGGTCATGCCGGTGGACTTTCCGTGGTCGGACGTCGGCTCGTGGTCGGCCCTGGCCGACGAGCTGCCGGCGGACGGCGCCGCCGGCAACGCCTGCCGCGGCCGGGTCCTGACCCTCGACGCCGCCGACAACGTGCTCGTCTCCACCGGTCCGGTGGTGGCCGCGGCCGGGGTCCGGGATCTGGTGGTCGTGGCCACCCCCGATGCGGTGCTGGTGGTGCCCAAAGAACAGGCACAGCGGGTCAAGGAGCTCGTCGAGCAGCTGCGCGATCGCGGGTGGGAGGACGTCCTCTGAGCTCGAATTCTCAGTTCTCAATTCTTAATTCTTAATTCCCCTCCACCCTCCCTGATAGCTGGGGGGGGCGGGCGGGAATTCAAAATTAAAAATTGAGAATTCAGAATTGAAGACTATTTTTTGTCGCGGAGCCCGTACTGCTCGAGCTTGCGGTACAGGGTCGAGCGGCCGATGCCGAGCTCGCGCGCGACGTCGGACAGGTTGCCGC
>CAZMED010000583.1:0-1822 GCA_964565045.1 uncultured Thermoanaerobaculia bacterium | reverse complement strand
TGAACTTCCTAAGATCCTAAAGCCTGGCACCCTGGTTCGATGATCTCCTGGCCGTGCATGTAGGGTCGGAGGGCCTCGGGGATGACGACCGATCCATCGGACTGCTGGTAGTTTTCGAGCACCGCCACCATGGTGCGGCCGACGGCGAGCGCGGAGCCGTTGAGGGTGTGGAGCAGGCGGGCCTTGCCGCCGCCGGCGGGCCGGAAACGGAGTTGGGCGCGCCGGGCCTGGAAGTCGGTGAAGCTCGAGCAGGAGGAGATCTCGCGGTAGCACTCCATGGCCGGCAACCATACCTCGAGGTCGTAGGTCACGGCCGCGGAAAAGCCGAGGTCGCCGCTGGCCAGGCTCACGACCCGGTAGTGCAGCCCGAGATCCCGGAGCACCGCCTCGGCGTGGCCGGTGAGCTCCGCGAGCTGCTCCGCCGATCGCTCCGGGTGGGCGAGCTGCACGAGCTCGACCTTGTGGAACTGGTGCTGCCGGATCAGCCCCCGCACGTCGCGGCCGTGGGACCCCGCCTCGGCCCGGAAGCAGGGGGTGAAGGCGCAGTACCGCAGCGGCAGCTCCTCCTCCTCGAGGGTTTCGTCGCGGTGGAGATTGGTGACCGGGACCTCGGCCGTGGGCGCCAGGTAGAGATCACCGTGATCGACGCGGAAGAGGTCGTCCGCGAACTTGGGCAGCTGCCCGGTGCCGACGAGCGACGCCGAGTTGACCAGGTACGGCGGAATCAGCTCGGTGTAACCGTGGCGCCGGGTGTGAAGGTCGAGCATGAAGGAGATCAGCGCCCGTTCCAGCGCCGCGCCGGCCCCGCGGAGCACCGCGAAGCGGCCGCCGGCGATCTTGGCGGCGCGCTCGAAGTCGAGAATCCCGAGCCCCGGTCCGAGGTCCCAGTGGGCCTTGGGCTCGAAGGTGAAGGACGGCGGCTCACCCCAGCTGCGCTCGAGCCGGTTGGCGCTCTCGTCGGCACCGGGAGGAACGCTCGCGTCGACCAGGTTGGGGATCGTGAGCTCGAGCTCGCCGAGCTCCTGCTCCAGCGTCCTCGCCCGGCTCTCGAGCTCCTTCACCGATTCGCCGAGGGCCGCCATCTCCGACTTCAGCGCCTCAGCCTCGGTTGTGCGTCCTTCGCGGTAGAGGCCGCCGATCACCTTCGAGCCCGCGTTGCGACGTGCCTTCAGCTCCTCCACCTCCACCAGCACCCCGCGCCACGCGGCGTCGACCTCGAGCAGCCGGTCGAGAGGCGCCTCGGTGTGCCGCGCCTCGAGCATGCGGCGGACGCGGTCGGGGTGGGTGCGGTAGAGGTCGCGGGCGAGCATCAACTCCTCCGGCGGGGACTATAGCAGGGTGCCGCGGCGGTCCGTTCTGTTCTGCGGATCGTCTCCGATTCCGATGCCGGACATCCGTTCGCACGTTCGAACGATGCGCCGGGATCGGGGACGGAGCTATGGCCGTTGCGACCCCACCGGCACGTAGACCTGGGTGCCGCGGCGGCTGCGCACGATCTGCTCGATGAAGGCCTCGAGATCGCCCGGGTTGTTGACGAAATCGATGTCGTCGGTGTTCACCACCAGCAGCGGCGTGTCCCGGTAGTGGAAGAAGTAATACGAGTAGGCATCGCTCAGGCGCTCGAGATAGCCGGGCTCGATGTTGCGCTCGAAGTCCCGCGCCCGGCGCCGGATGCGTTCGATCAGGACCTCGACCGAGGCCTGCATGTAGATGACCAGATCGGGCTTCGGGACCTCGTGCTCGAGCACCGGGTAGAGCTTCTCGTACACCCGGAGGTCGGTGTCGTCGAGGTTGAGGTAGGCGAAGATCCGGTCCTTCGGGA
>CAZMED010000582.1:0-1828 GCA_964565045.1 uncultured Thermoanaerobaculia bacterium | reverse complement strand
GGCCACGAAGAAGCAGGGGATGCGCCAGTCGGAGGGCGCGACACCGCTTGCCTCGTAGGCCCTGCGGCTTGGCACCTCGGGCAGCTCCCCGGCCCGCCCGAACTGGGCCCAGCCGATGCATTCGTCGCCGTCGAATACCAGCGCGAGCGCCACCCCGGCGACCGCGAAGTCCCAGGCGGCGCGGGTGCGCACCTTGCGGTAGGAGGAGCGCAGGCCGGGTGCGGGGGCCGGAACGACCACCTCGGTGATGATCTCGTCCGGCTCGAGGACGGTCTCGCGCTGCGGGTCGTCCGACGGCGGCACGTGCAGGCTCGCCACCGCCACCGAGCGGCTCGCGCCCGGACCGCTGACGCGGCAGACGGCATCGAGAGCGGCGAGGGCCGGGGCCGTGTCGGAGGGGTGGACGATGTAGCACATGTTGCCGCCGAAGATGCAGTGGTACTGGTTTTCCCCGGTGTAGGCGAAGCACTTCTCGCCGCCCTTGCGCAGGCAGTGGAAGTCGCCGCGGTAGTACCAGCAGCGCGGCTTCTGGCAGAGGTTGCCGCCGATGGTGCCCTGGTTGCGGAGCTGGGGGCTGGCCACCGCGGCGGCGGCGGCCGCGAGCCCGGGGTAGCGCTCGGCGACAATGCGGTCGGCCGCGATCTCGGCGATCGTGGCCAAGGCGCCGATGTGCAGGCTGCCGTCGCCCGCCGTGCGGATGCCGCGGAGCTCGCTGAGGGCGGACAGGGAGACCAGGGTGTCGGTGCTGAAGACGCCGTCCCGCAGGCATCCCACGAGGTCGGTGCCGCCGCCGTGGATGGTGGCCTTGCCCGCGGCGAGCGCGTCGGCTGCTTCAGCGATCGTGGCCGGACGCGTGTAGGAGAACTTCGGGAGCATGGTCATCCCTCCTTCCGCTGCTCGGCGAACAGCGCGGCGAGTCGGGTGGGGTTGAGCGGCGAGTCGGCCACCCGGACGCCGGTGGCGTGCGCCACGGCGTTGGCGATGGCGGCCGCGGTCGGAATGGTGGCCGGTTCGCCGAGGCCCTTGGTGCCGGTGGTGTTGAACTCGGTGTCGGGGACGTCGATGGGCAGGCACTCGTGCGCCGGCGCCACGTCCTTCATGGTCGGCACCTTGTAGTCGTGGAAGCTGATGTTGACCATCTTGCCGGTGCGGCGGTCGAGCACCCGCTCCTCGGTCATGGCGAGCCCGACCCCCATGGCGATGCCGCCGAAGACCTGGTTGTCGAAGGTCAGGCGGTTGAGGACCCGCCCCGAGTCATGGGCGCCGAGGAAGCGCAGCACGCGCACCTCGCCGGTGCGGGTGTCGACCTCCACCTCGCAGAACTGGGCCGCGAAGGGCCAGGTCACTGTGTCCTCGGGGTTGGGCTCGCGGTAGCCGGTGCCCACGGCCACGCCCTGGCGTCCGAGCCGCTGGAGCTCGGCAACGGCCACCTTCTTCGCAGAGTCGCTGCGACTGACGATGGAGCCGTTCTTCAGCTCGAGCTCTTCCGCGGCCACCTCGAGCTGCTCGGCGGCCCACTCGATGAGCTGCTGCTTGACGTGATAGGCGGCGGCACGCACTGCGGGCGAGTCCGAAGGCACGGTCTTGCTGCCGCCCGAGGGCGTGGCGTACTGGGTGGTGCCGGTGTCGGCGTGCTCGATCTGGATCTTGTCGAGGGCCACCCCGAGCTCCTCGGCCACGATCATCGCCGCCCAGGTCTTGGTGCCGGTGCCGATGTCGGAGGCGCCCATGTTGAGGTTGGCGCTGCCGTCGGCGAAGAGCTTGACGATCACGGTCGAGGGCGGGCCGCCGGAGTAGCCCCAGAAGCAGGCCGCGCAGCCGACGCCAC
>CAZMED010000581.1:0-1838 GCA_964565045.1 uncultured Thermoanaerobaculia bacterium | reverse complement strand
CTCATCAGCGTCGCGCTGCAGTACGGCAACGCCTTCGGCCAGGGCCTGCAGGCGGCGGCCCTGAAGCCGGCGGACTTCTTCGGCAACGACGACATCCTCTACCTCATGGAGGACATGGCCACCGGGGAGATCCGGCTCTCGATCCTCTGGGAGTGGGTGCACAAGCGCGCCCGGCTCACCGAGGACGACGCCGAGACCGGCCTCGCGGCCGGCGACGCCTTCACGCCCGAGATTTTCCGCCGCCTGCTCGCCGAGGAGCACGCGAAGCTGCTCGCGGCGCGCGACAAGGACGTCTACGACGTGTCGAAGACCACCACCCTGCCGATCGCCCGCGAGATCGTCGAGACCTACGTGCTCGAGAAGGTGAAGCTGCCCTGGTACATCGATCTGCTGAACATCAACCTCGACAACCACGACCTGCAGACCGCCCGACGGAGGATCCAGCGATTCATGGACACGTTCAAGAAGGACGGCTCGCGCCTCATCGCCAACCCCGACACCGCCCCCGCTGCCGACGAGACCCGTGACCTGCCCCTCGCCGAACGGGTGGAGGCCAACCGTCGATTCATGACGGGGCCCCGGTTCAAAGGCATCACGCGCCTCTACAGCCCGCGCCAGGTGGCGGTGCAGCAGGGCACCATCGAGCAGGACTACACGGTCGCCCGGCGTGCCGCCGAGGGCTTCCACAGCCGCCTGCGCGAGCTGTTCGCCGAGGGGCGGTCGATCACCACCTTCGGCCCCTACTCGCCGGGCCAGGCAGTGGTGATGAAGCGCGCCGGCATCGAGGGCATCTACCTCGGCGGCTGGGCCACCTCGGCCAAGGGGTCGATCACGGAGGACCCGGGGGCCGACCTCGCCAGCTACCCGCTGAGCCAGGTCCCCGACGAGGCCGCCCCCATCGTCCGCGCCCTCCTGACCGCCGACAAGAACCAGGAGTACCTGCGCTCCCGCATGTCCGACGAGGAGCGTGCCGCGGCGCCCAAGGTCGACTTCCGCCCCTTCATCATCGCCGACGCCGACACCGGCCACGGGGGCGACGCCCACGTCCGCAACCTCATCCGACGATTCGTCGAGGTTGGGGTGCCGGGCTTCCACATCGAGGACCAGAAGCCGGGCTGCAAGAAGTGCGGCCACCAGGGGGGCAAGGTCCTGATCCCGGTCGACGAGCAGATCAAGCGCCTCAACGCCGCCCGCTTCCAGCTCGACATCATGGGGGTGCCGGGCCTCATCGTCGCGCGCACCGACGCCGAGGCCGCCACCTTTCTGGACGGCAACGGCGACGAGCGGGACCAGCCCTTCATCCTCGGCGCCACGAACCCCGATGTCCCCAGCTGGCGGGCGTGCAGCCTGTCGATTCTCAAGGCCTTCCACGAGCTGGGGGCCGAGGAGATCAACGGCCACCTGCTCTACGAGCTGCCCGCGGCGGCGTGGGACGAGGCCGACCGCTGGCTCGAGAAGGCCGGCCTCATCGACGAGATCCGCGGACTGCTGGCCGGGCGGAACGCGTCCGACACCAGCCCCATCGACCCCATCCTCAACAAGGTCGTCGACCGCTTCGCCGACCGCTGGGAAGCCGAGGCCGGGCTCAAGACCCTCGGCCAGGCGGTGGCCGACGCCATGCGGTTCCACGTCGACGAGGGCCGGAGCTTCGAGCTCTCGGTGGAGGAGTGGCTCGAGTGGTCGCGCGGCGCCTCCTTCGCGGAGGTGCGGGCCAGGGCCAGGGAGATGGACCTCGACATCACCTGGGACTGCGAGCTGTGCCGCACCGCGGAGGGCTACTACCCCATCAAGGGCGGCATCCCCTACGCGGTCGCCAAGTCGCTCGCGGTCGCCCCCTT
>CAZMED010000580.1:0-1841 GCA_964565045.1 uncultured Thermoanaerobaculia bacterium | reverse complement strand
GAGGCGGTGATGGCGGCGCTGCGGCTGGCCGCCCTGCGCGGGGTCGACGTCCGCATCATCGTGCCCGAGAAGGGCGACAACCCGCTGGTCGACCTGGCGGCGCGCTGGTACGCCAACGAGCTCGCCGACGTCGAGATCACCTTTCTGCGCTACACCGACGGCTTCCCCCACCAGAAGGTACTGCTGATCGACGACGACATCTCCTCCGTCGGCAGCCCCAACTTCGACAACCGGTCGTTCCGGCTCCAGTTCGAGATCAATGCCCTCGTTGTCGACAAAGACTTCGGTGGTCAGCTCGAGGCGATGCTCGAGAACGACATGGCGCACGCAACGCCGTGGGACCCGACCGATCTGCAGAGTTTTTCGTTCACCCGCAGGCTCGCGGTGTCGGTGGCACGGCTGACGGCACCGCTGCTCTGATGCAGATGATCAGCGCGGTCAGCATTTTGTGGGGACATTTTCGGGTCCAGGACAGTGCGCACGGGCGAGCGCGAGGCTTGCTGGCGCCGGCTACCGCTGTCGGCATCTTGGCGGCACCTCGCGAGACCCTGCGCACGGTCGAGCTGGTCATGGCGGCTTACCTGGCTGTGACCGGCCCGCTGACTGTGCGACGCGGGCTGGGCCGGGACCCTGAGGGAGGACCTCGCACCGACCTCGGCCGCGGCGGGGTGGGTCATCTGAACCTGATCTGGACGCCCCGCGAGAAGCTCAGCACCTGCATCGAGCTGATGTGGGGCAGGCGCGAGAACGCCGACGGCGCCGATGGGAGCGCCACCCGGATCCAGACGATGGTGAAGTACGGATTTTGAAGGGGGAGGAGACGGTGGTGAAGAAGCTTGTATTCGGCCGGACATGGGTGAGGCGGCAAACGGCGAACGCGGTGGTGCTCGCTGCGGCATGCACGATCTTCGTGCCGCACCCGAGCTCAGCCCAGCAGTTCAACGGCGACAACCAGTGGACCGCCCCGCATGGAGTCGCGACCTTCGTGCTGACGGTGGGTCAGGAGTACTCGACGGCGCTGGCCGTCGCCGCCCTGCTGCCCGACACCGAGTTCAACCTCGGTGTGACCCACTTCGTCGACAAGCCGCTGGACCTGACCGAGGGGCGCTACTCCGGGATCTTCTACGTCAAGCACCGCTTGACGGAGAACGAGGCCGGCAACGCCGGGTGGTCCGTGAGTGTGGGCACCGGCGTCGATCCGAGCCACCTGGAGGCGGGGACGGTGACAGACACCTTTCAGTCGTGGTTCGTGAACTCGTCGTACACGCTCGCGTTTCGAGACGGCGACGTGACCTGGGACCTGCTGCCGGGCGTCATGGTCAACCGGGACAAGGACCAGTCCGGCGAGAACGCGTGGGGGATGACCTGGTGCTCGCGGGCTGCGATCTACAAGATCATTCCGCAGTCGGCCATCGTCGGTGAGGTCTTCGGCACCGCCGGCGAGGCCTACGCCGAGCCCTCGTACAGGGTGGGCGTGCGCTGGGAGAGCCCGAGATTGGTGTTGGCCGCAACCTACGGCAACAGCTTCAGCGGCGGCGGCAGCCCGCGCTTCGAGATCGGCGCGATTTTCTTCACCAACCAGCTCAAGCTCCTCTGTCTCGGGAAATGCCGGAAGGACCCGAACTGGTGAGCGACGGGGGCACGATGCCGCCGCTCGCCTCTGACCCACGGCCGTCGGCCTTGGAAGACGGGCGTGTGACGCGCGCGGTATTCGATCCCGGCCGCATCAGCGCCTTGAGCGACGGCGTCTTCGCCGTCGCCATGACGCTGCTGGTGCTCAACCTCCAACTGCCGGACCTTGGGTCGTATTCTGACGCCTCGGTCTTCGCGGCCGGGCTCGT
>CAZMED010000579.1:0-1845 GCA_964565045.1 uncultured Thermoanaerobaculia bacterium | reverse complement strand
TTCTTCTGCTACTTCTACACCTCGATCATCTTCAACCCCGAGGACACGGCCGAGAACATGCGCAAGTACGGCGGTTTCATTCCCGGCATCCGGCCGGGCAAGCGCACCGCCGAGTTCATCGACAAGATCCTGACCCGGATCACCCTGGTCGGCGCGATCTACCTGGCGCTGGTCGCCATCCTGCCGGAGATCCTGATCGCCGGCTTCAAGGTGGCGACCATTCCCTTCATCGGGCCGTCCCTCGACGCGATCCTGCCGGCGTGGTTCACCCAGGGCCTCGGCGTCAAGTTCTTCTTCGGCGGCACCTCGCTGCTGATCGTGGTCGGTGTCGCCATGGACACGGTCAACCAGATCGAGTCGCAGCTGGTGATGCGCCACTACGACGGCTTCATGCGCCGCGGTCGGGTGCGCGGGAGGCGTGGGTGAGCCGATGATCAGCCTCAAGTCCGAACGCGAGCTGGAGACGATGGACCGGGCCAACGCCCTGGTTCACGAAGTGCTCCGGGCTGTCGAGCGGGCGGCGGCGCCGGGGGTCTCAACGGGGGAGCTGGACCGGCTCGCCGAGGAGATGATCCGCGCGGCCGGCGGCGCGCCGGCGTTCAAGGGCTACAGGGGCTATCCGGGCACCCTCTGCACCTCGGTCAACGACGTCATCGTCCACGGCATCCCGAACGGCGCGACGCGCCTGCGCGAGGGCGATCTCCTGAGCGTCGACTGCGGCGTGCTGCTCGACGGGTTCTACGGCGACGCGGCGGTCACCTTCGGCATCGGCGCCGTCAGCGACGAGGCGCAGCGCCTCATGGACGTCACCCGGGAGTGCCTCGAGGAGGCGGTCGCGGCGGTGCGCCCCGAGGCCCGTCTCGGCGACCTCGGGGCGGCGGTGCAGCGGATCGCCGAGGCCGCCGGCTTCGGCGTCGTGCGCGAGTTCGTCGGCCACGGCATCGGGCGCGCGCTGCACGAGGAGCCGCAGGTCCCGAACTACGGCAGGCCGGGCCACGGTCAGCGTCTCAGGCCCGGCCTGGTGATCGCGATCGAGCCGATGATTACTGGCGGCAGCTGGAGAGTATCCGTCGACGACGACGGCTGGACAGCAAGGACGGAAGACGGTAAACTCGCCGCCCATTTTGAGTACTCGGTGGCCGTCACCGCCGACGGCCATCGTGTGCTCGGGCGGGGGGAGTTCATGAATGCCTAAGGAAGAGGCGATCGAGGTCGTGGCGGTGGTCGTGGAACCGCTGCCGAACGCCATGTTCCGGGTCGAGCTGGAGAACAAGCACGAGGTGCTGGCCCACATCTCCGGCAAGATGCGGAAGCACTTCATTCGCATTCTTCCGGGCGACAAGGTGCTGGTGGAGCTTTCGCCGTACGACCTCAAGCGAGGCCGTATCGTGTACCGCTACAAGTAGGGAGGGACGACCATGAAAGTTCGTCCGTCGGTCAAGAAAATGTGTTCGAAGTGCAAGATTGTTCGTCGCAAGGGCGTGGTGCGGGTGCTCTGCGAGAACCCGAAGCACAAGCAGCGTCAAGGCTGATCGGGGAGGTATCTGGTGGCACGCATTGCAGGCGTTGATCTGCCGTCCGGCAAGAGAATCGAGATCGGTCTGACCTACATCTACGGCATCGGCCGCACCCGCGCCAAGACGATCCTGGCCAAGGCCAAGGTCGGCGAGGGGACCAAGGTCAAGGACCTGTCCGAGGACGAGGTCCTGAGGATCCAGCAGGTCCTCCAGGCCGAGGGCGGGGTCGAGGGCGACCTCCGCCGAGAGGTCGCGATGAACATCAAACGGCTGATCGAGATCGGCAGCTACCGCGGGATCCGCCATCGTCGCGGGCTCCCGGTTCGCG
>CAZMED010000578.1:0-1845 GCA_964565045.1 uncultured Thermoanaerobaculia bacterium | reverse complement strand
CCCTCGACCCGCGCGCGGATCTCCACTTCCTGCGAGCTTTCCGTCTCACCGACGAATTCCGCGACGAAGGGAACGTCGGCGGCCCTTGCGGTGACCACGCCGACGGGCACGGCCGTCGGGGCGGCGCCACCCGTTCCGGCATCACGGCCGCAACCGGCGGCCACCAGTGCCGCAACGGCCCATGCCCCTGCGAGCAGCGCTGGCCGGCGGGTGATCAAAAGTCTTCGGCGCATCCCTGGTCCCTCCCCGGGGCGTTAGTGTGCATGATCCAGCGCGGGCTCTGCAGCCACTACCGCGAGTGCGCCAGTCCGGCGGGTCATGGAACCTGCGACCGGTCCCCGCCAGCCGGCTCGACGGGGCCGGTCACCCAGGGGTACCCGCCACGCCCGAGCTCGTAACCCCGGGCGAACAGGCGTCGCATGTATTCCCGGTCGAAGGGTTCGGCTGGCGTCTCGTCGAAATCGTCCGGGATCCTGGCGAGGTTGAAGTCCAGCCCGCTACGGGTCACCTCGATGTAGATCCTGGCCAGGTCGCCGATGCCCTGGTTGCGGATCAGCGTGGAGATCGAGCGGTTGATGATGGGCGAGAGGCGTGTGTCGACGGTCTGCCAGTCGGGGGCCAGGCGGGAGTTGCGGATCAGGTAGAGGGTCGGCGGGCCGTGGACGTCGAGCCGCTCGCGGATCTGGCTCCAGTCGAGGCCGGCCGCGCCCAGGAAGAGCTGGGCCGTCACCCCGCCGTCCACGTGCATTTCCGTGTAGCGCCGCCCGCCGGCCTCGACCTCCAGCAGGACCGGCGGGAAGGCGCCGGGGATGGAGGCGGAGGCCAGCACGACGTCGCGGATCAGCTGCGCAGATCCCGGCTGGCCGCTTGCGGCGATGGTGGTGATGTCCCAGATGACCGGTCGCGCGGCATCGAGATGGGTCGTGCCCACCAGTAGCGAGCGACCCTTCGCGGCTTCCGCGGCGATGGCGGCGATCGCCGCGTCGTCGAGGTATTGGGCGATCAGCCGCCGCAGCGGTGCCGTATCCATCGCGGCGTCGCCGCGCAGGATCTCCAGCGGACCGCGCCGGACGGCGAGGTCCTTCGTGGAAAATTGCGTGTACACCTCGCGCAGGCGGTCGTCATAGGCGGGCCCCAGGAACGCGAACGGCGCGATCAGCGCCCCGGTGCTGATGCCGGTCACGAGCTCGAAGTCCGGGCGGGTGCCGGCGTCGGTCCAGCCCACCAGCAGGCCGGCGCCGAAGGCCCCGTCACTTCCGCCGCCCGACAGGAGCAGGTACTCGTGCGAGCGGTGCATCACGCCGCCGTAGCGCTGCACGAGCACCTCTTCCGGTAGCGCGAGCCACTCGGAAAAGCCCCGCGGCGCGAGGTCGCCCCAGTAGCGCGCCCGCGGGATGCCTGGCACCTGGGCCTCGCCCGCAAGGGCCTCGGGCAGTGGCGCGGGCCGCTCCCGCACGGTCGTGCAGCCCTGGAACATCAGCAGCACGATGGCTGCCGCGGCCAGGCGGGATGCCTGGCAGCCCACGGCGCCCCGGCGCTTCGGGGCGGGCGTCATGGGGGTCTTGCCGACGTCGGGATCGAAAGGGACTTGCATCATCGGGCCAGTTCTACCGGGCCGCCTCCGGAGGGCGAGCAAGTATCGGGAGTGTGCGATAGCCCGCAACCGGCGCATGCCCATTCTGGGCGGTGCGAACCCGCCAGGGCGCCTTGCCGGCGGGCTTTCGGCCCGGGCCCGCGCGGGTCGGAGGTGCCCGGCAGGATCGCTACACGTCCAGGTTGGCTACCGACAACGCGTTCTTCTCGATGAACTCGCGGCGCGGCTCGACGGCATCGCCCATCAGCGTG
>CAZMED010000577.1:0-1849 GCA_964565045.1 uncultured Thermoanaerobaculia bacterium | reverse complement strand
CCCACAAGGAGGCCCGGCGCCGCCCGACAGGCTTGTGGGGCACGCGTCCCGCGTGGGTGGGGTGGGCGGGAATTCAAAATTGAGAATTCAAAATTCAGAACTGGCTGCGGCCTCGAGCCGTGCCCGCAGGGCCGCCACCCGCTCCTGGCAGTCGAGCGTGGTGCAGGACGCGCAGCACGGGAAGGACGGGCTGATGTCGTGCGCCTCGAGCGGCGCCAGCACCAGCACGCCGGACACCGACTTGATCGGCCGCATCAGGCAGCTCTCGTTGAGCGTGATCCCGATCTCCGCCGGCTCGAGGCGGGCGAACAGGGCCCGTTGCCCGGAGACGTTCCAACCGCAGTAGCCGGGGCTGTAGGGCAGCACGGCTTCGGCGGCCCCGGCGCCGTGCTCCCGGGCGAAGCGCCGCGCCGCCTCCTGCGCCATCTCGTCGGCCGCGAACGAGGCCAGCTGGTCGAGCAGGTAGCCCTCGGCCAGCTCGCCCGCTTCGAAGAGGCGCGCGATCCGGTCCGAGACGTCGTCGCCGACCGTCACCGCGAACAGGGCGAGCGACCGGGCCTCCTCGAGCACAACCTCGAGCGGGGTGGTCGCGTCGTTGCCGCCCTCGCCCCGATACACGGCGGCGAAGTCGGTCCCCGGGATCTGCTCCCACAGCCCGCGCGGCCGGGCCGTGCGGACAAAGGTCTCGCCGGCCTCCCCGATCAGGTCGCGGACACGCGCCGCCATCGGTGAGCCCTCGCCGGCTGCGAGCCTCCCGGCCGAGCCGGCGACCGCGGTCAGGATCTCCTCCGCGGCGGCCTCGAAGACCTGCCTCACGGTGCCAGCAGGAAGCCCAGCTCGAGCTGGTCGGCGAGGGCGTTCAGCCGGGGGAGGTCCTCTTCGAGCAGATCCGCGAGCTTCGAGTCCGCGGCCGCGAGCTCGGCACCGAGCACCGCCGCGACCTCGCGCATGCCCTGGGTGGGCGGGCCGTCGTGCTCGTCGGCGCCGAAGGCGAGCCAGGCGAGGCGCGAGTAGAGCTTGGCGCCGCCGTCGCGCCCGGCGAGGATGTCGTAGGTGACCTCGGCCTGCGGGTTGTGGAGGGTGCTCTCGATGTCGTCCAGGGTGGTCACCAGCTGATCCATCAGCGCGAGCAGTTTGGCGGCGTCCTCTCGTCCGGCCAGGTTCGCGCTGCGGTCGCGGAGCTGCTCGCGCAAGCCGCGCACTGTCGCCACCAGGTCGGCGGTTCGGCTCAGGTTGTCGCGCAGCTCGAGGGCGAACTCGAGCTGCGCCTCGAGCGCGGCCGCATCGGTCTCCGCCCTCGGGTCGGCCTCCAGCACCAGGGGCCGGCCGGCAACGTGGCCGTCGACGGTGAGCCGCACAGTGTAGGCGCCCGGCAGCGCCAGCGGCCCCGGCGGCGGCTGTCCCGTGTCGACCCTGCTGCCGGCGACCCACCGCGGCTCCTCGTGGCGGAGGTCCCAGGCGACGCGGTGGGTGCCGGGCTCCACCGCCAGCTCCGGCTCGACCTCGGCGTCGGGGTCGGCGTCGGGGCTGTCGGGAGGCGTGTACAAAGGGCGCGGCTCACTGCTCAGCCGGCGCACCACCTCGCCCTCGCCGTCGAGCACCTCGAGGCTGATCTCGCCGTCGGGCTCGGCGGCGAGGAAGTAGCTGATCAGCGCGCCCTGCGGCGGGTTCTCGCCGGCCCCGGCGCCGCTGCCGTAGGGCGCGGAGGCATAGCGCCAGCGCACGGCCGGCGGCGGCGCGAAGAGGTGGGCGGGTTCGGCCGCGATCTCGGCGTCCATCTCGCGCACCGGGGTCAGGTCGTCGAGGATCCAGGCCGAGCGGCCGAGGGTGGCGACCACCAGATCGTCGT
>CAZMED010000576.1:0-1856 GCA_964565045.1 uncultured Thermoanaerobaculia bacterium | reverse complement strand
GACGAGCACAAGAACCTCGAGCGCGGCGCCGAGTCGCCGATCCGGGTCGTCGACGTGCTGTTCGCCGCCGGCGACGCGCGCGCCGGCGTCCAGACCATCGCCTTCAACCTGCCCAACGACGAGCGCGTCCGCGAGGCCAAGGGCTCGAAGAAGGTGCTGCTGAAGAACGTCATGCGGGCCAAGTACGACGGCATCCTTTTGCCCATCGCCGGCCGCGTGCTGCCGGCCGAGGCGGCCGACCGCCTCGACTTCGAGGCCTTCTACCAGTTCACCCTCCACCACGAGCTTTCGCACGGCCTCGGCCCGGGCCGGATCACCGTAGACGGCCGGGAGACCGAGGTGCGGCTCGAGCTCAAGGAGCTCTACTCGGCCTTCGAGGAGGCCAAGGCCGACGCGCTCGGGGTCTTCAACATCTACGCCCTGGTGGCACAGGGCGTGATGGCGCCCGAGATCCTCGAGTCGCTGCCCTTCAGCTACACCGCCGGCATGTTCCGGACCGCCCGCTTCGGCGTCGCCGAGGCGCACGGGCTTGGGATGGTGCTGCAGGCCAACTACCTGCTCGAGCGCGGCGCGGTGGCCGTCACCGAGGACGGCCGTTTCGAGCCGGTGCCGGAGCTCTTCGAGGCGAGCTTTGGCGAGCTGGTCCGCGAGCTGCTGATGATCCAGGCGCTCGGCGACTACGCCGCCGCGCAGGCGTTCGTCGAGCGTTACGGCGCCGTGCACCCGGCGATGGCTGCCGCCATTGCGAAGCTCGAGGACCTGCCGGTGGACATCGATCCGTCGTACCCGCTGCAGGGGCTGCCGTGAGCCGCGGCGTCGAAGGGCGCACCGCGGTCGTCTGCGGCGCCTCGTCGGGGCTCGGCTACGCGGTCGCCGAGCGGCTCGCGGCGGGCGGCGCACGGGTGCTGGTGGTGGCGCGGTCGCAGCAGCGGGTGGATGCGGCCGTCGCCTCCATCCAAGCCGCCGGCGGCACCGCGGCCGGATTCACCGCCGACCTCACCGAGGCCGAAGCCCCGCGGCGGATCGTCGACGTGGCCACGGCCGAGTTCGGCGCGCCCGAGATCGTCGTCGCCAACGGCGGCGGCCCGCCCGGGATGCCGGCCGTGGAGGCCGCGGCGGAGGACCTCGAGGCCGCCTGCCGCCTCCTGCTCCTGCCGGTGCAGCGCCTCGCCGCCGAGACCCTGGCGGCCATGCGCGCGGCGGGCTGGGGGCGCTTCGTCGCCATCACCTCGGTGGCGGTGCGGCAGCCGCAGCCCGGCCTCGTGCTCTCGAACTCGCTGCGGGCGGCGGTCACCGGCTACCTCAAGAGCCTCGCCGACGAGGTCGCGGCCGACGGCGTCACCGTCAACACCGTCTGCCCCGGCTACACCGCCACCGACCGCCTTCAGGTCCTGGCCGGCAACGTCGCCGAGCGCGAGGGCGTCACCGTCGACGAGGTCTTCGCCCGCTGGGCGCAGCAGGCCCCCATCGGGCGCCTCCTGGAGCCTGCCGAGGTCGCGGCTGCGGTGGCCTTCCTGTGCTCCGACGACGCCTCCGGCATTACCGGCGTCGCTCTGCCAGTCGATGGCGGCTTTTCGAGAGGCCTGCTCTGATTCTCTTTTTCACCGGTTTGACGGCCTTCCAGCCGTCAAACCGGTGAAAAAGAGCATGGACTTTTGATGTGAAAGGGTTCACAATCTCGGGAGGCGGGTGAGGCCCGCGAGGGGAGGACAGTCAATGCCGACACGCGATCTCACGTTTGCGATCGTCGGGTCCGGTGGTGACGGCGTGATCACCGTCGGAGACATGATGGCGCAGGCGGGTGCGGCCGAGGGGCTGCACGTGATGAAGGTGGAGGCCTACGGGCCGCAGATCCG
>CAZMED010000575.1:0-1859 GCA_964565045.1 uncultured Thermoanaerobaculia bacterium | reverse complement strand
GCCGGACGGATGGCGGGTGGTGTCATGGGGTCTGTCTCCAATAACGCCTCATGATTTCCTCCCTGGGGCTCGGAGCAAGCCCCATGCCAGGGGGGCGATGCCCTGAAACCGGGGCTTTCGGGAGACGGCAGCTTCGGCTGCCTGTAATCCTTACAGCTGGTTCGGTACGGATTACGGGTCGGCGGCCGCTCAGGCCTCCGCTGGATCGCCGAGCTCGAGCCGCAGGGAGAAGAAGCCGAGGAGGTCCTTGAGGGCGAGCACGCCAACCAGCCGGTCGCCGTCGACCACCATCAGTCGGGACGCCCGCGAGCGGTGCATCTTCGACAGCGCGTCCATCGCGTCGTCGTCCGCCGCGACCGTGTTGTCGTCGGAGCACGGCCGGGCGATGGCGCCCACGGTCTGGCGGGACCACTCGTCGCGGGGAAGCTCCTTGACCTCGCGGGTCGTGACGCAGCCCACCAGCCGGTCGCCGTCGACCACCGGGTACATCTTGTGGTGGTGGCGGTAGATGTAATCCTCCACCAGCTGGGTGACGGCGATCTGTCGGGGTACCGCCACCGGGTCGCCGTTCATGAAACGACTCACCGGTTCACCCTCGAGCTCGCGGCGGAGCAGCAGCTGACGGTAGGAGCCGCGGGCGCCGTGGCGCACGAAGAGGCCGATCAGGATCCACCACATGCCGCCCACCAGCTGCCCCGCCAGCAGGCTCACCAGCCCGAGGCCGATCAGCAGGGCGCCGAACCCGGCGCCGATCCTCGAGCTGATCCTGGTCGCCCAGCGGATGTTGTCCTTCCAACCCCACAGGACCGCGCGCAGCACCCGGCCGCCGTCGAGCGGGAAGGCGGGCATCATGTTGAAGACCACGAGCACCAGGTTGATGGTGCCGAGGTAACCGACCACCGTGAGCGGCGCCTCGGGAAGCGAGATCGCCCGGCCGGCGGCCGCTGCGCCGAAGCACGCGACCGCGACCACGATGCTGGCGGCAGGACCGGCGAGCGCCATCCACAGCTCGGCCTTCGGGCTCGGGGGCTCGTCCTTCATCTCGGCAACGCCGCCGAAGATGAACAGCGTGATGCCCTCCATGGGAATGCCGAAGCGCCGCGCCACCAGGGAGTGGGAAAACTCGTGCACGATGATCGAGGCGAAGAGGCCGATCGCGCCGCCGATACCCATCACCCAGTAGAGGGTGGTCGGCCAGTCGGGGTGCAGGGACGGAAACACCCCCGCTGCCAGCGACCAGCTGACCAGAAACGCGATCACCAGCCAGCTCGCGTCCACCTTGACGCTGAAACCGAGCAGCTTGAACAGCTCGAACCCTCGACCGAACATCCGCAGTCCCTCCACACGGTCGGCGAACCGGCGAACCACCGTTTCCCGGTGGGCCGCCGCACCCGCGTTCGGTGACCCGGTCACTTCGCCGATCAGGCAACCTGTCCGACCGCTCCGGGGATGCTCATGCACTCTGCGTGCCGACCCGGCACACGGGGATATCCTCCGGAGATTGAAAATTCGGCCGCCCGTTGCGGCAAGTTTTTCAATCCGGCGCCCGACACGAGCTTCAACGGCGCGCACAAACCCAGTGTCCGCGCGGCCCTGCCGCGCCGCGCAGATTGGCACGTCGTTCGCATTGCAGGAGTCCCGAGAAGACGACAGTCCCGGAGCGCGCCCCGGCGCGGACCGGCGACGGCGGTGGCTCGAGCCGCCGACAAGGAGAGAACCCGATGCTTCCGATTCGACGCATTCTCGCTCCCACCGATTTCAGCAGCCGTTCCTGCCCTGCGCTCGATCGCGCGGCCGAGCTGGCCGAGCACTTCTCCGCCGAGCTGGTGCTGGTGCACGTCGCCGCCCCGATCCCGGTG
>CAZMED010000574.1:0-1864 GCA_964565045.1 uncultured Thermoanaerobaculia bacterium | reverse complement strand
AGCGGGCGCTGGAACTCGAGCGCCTGCACGGAGGCCAGGTACTCCATGCCGAGCACCTGCCGTGACAGGTCGACGACCCGCGCGAGCTTGCGCGCCGCCCAGGTGGACATGGAGACGTGGTCCTCCTGGCCGGCGGAGGTGGGGATCGAGTCCACCGACGCGGGGTGGCTGAGGGTCTTGCACTCGCTGACCAGCGCCGCCGCCGACACCTGCACCATCATGAAGCCCGAGTTGATGCCGGCCTCGGGCGACAGGAAGCGCGGCAGGCCCGACAGCGCGGTGTCCACCATCCGCGCCAGCCGCCGCTCGGAGATCGACGCAAGGTCGGTGAGGGTGGCGGCCAGGTAGTCGAAGACGGCGGCGATCGGCGCGCCGTGGAAGTTGCCGCCCGAGATCACGCGCCCCTCGGGGAAGACCATGGGGTTGTCGGTGGCCGAGTTGAGCTCGATCGACAGCACGCGGTGGGTGTGCTCGAGGGCGTCGCGTCCCGCCCCGTGGACCTGCGGCGAGCAGCGCAGCGAGTAGGCATCCTGGACCCGGCCGCAGTCGCGGTGCGAATCGCGGATGGCCGAGCCCTCGAGCAGGCGGTGCAGGCGCCCCGCGCTCTCGCCCTGGCCGGGGTGGGGCCGCGCGGCGTGGACCGCGGGGTCGAAGGCGGCGTCGGTGCCGCCGAGCGCGTCGAGGGTCAGGGCGCACACGACGTCGGCCGCATCGAGCAGGCGGTCGGCGTCGGCCACCGCCAGCGCTCCCACCGCGGCCGAGGCCTGGGTGCCGTTGATCAACGCGAGCCCCTCCTTGGGCGCGAGCCGCAGCGGCTCGATGCCGGCCCGGGCCAGCGCCTCGGCACCCGGCAGGAGCTCGCCGTCGCACTCCGCCTCACCCTCGCCGACCAGCACCAGGGCGAGATGGGCGAGCGGCGCGAGGTCCCCCGAGGCGCCGACCGAACCCAGGCTCGGCACCACCGGGTGGACGCCGGACTCGAGGAG
The DNA here is from genome assembly GCA_964565045.1 of uncultured Thermoanaerobaculia bacterium. GTDB lineage: Bacteria > Acidobacteriota > Thermoanaerobaculia > Thermoanaerobaculales > Sulfomarinibacteraceae > Sulfomarinibacter. The sequence continues at coordinate 878 of CAZMED010000574.1, read as the reverse complement.
CTCGAGGACCTTCTCGGCCACTGCGGGCCGGCACCCGGCGTTGCCGGTGGCGAGCACGTTGGCGCGCAGCAGCAGCATGGCGCGCACCACCTCGTCGGCGAATGGCTCCCCCACCCCGCAGGCGTGCGACCGCAGCAGATTCAGCTGCAGCTGGTCGAGCTGGTCGGACGAGATGCGGACGTCGGCGAGCTTGCCGAAGCCGGTATTGATGCCGTACACCACCGCGCCGGAGGCGAGGATGTCCTCCACCACCCGGCGGGTGATCGCCATGCGCTCGCGGGCCGCGGCGTCGAGCACAACCGCGGCACGGCCTCGGGCCACCGTCTCGACGTCGGCGATGCTGAGGCTGCGGCCGTCGACGGTCACGGGCCGGGACATCGCCCGCTCCTCAGCCCGCGGCCAGCCGGTCCACGAGATCGATGTAGGCCTGCATGGCCTGGTCCGGCGAAAGCCCGCGCCGCTTCTCCCAGGCCGCGTACTTCGCCGCGCCGCGGAAGTCGAAGCCCGAGGGGGCCTCACCCTGCACGTCACCCTCGGTGGCCTGCTTGTACAGGCTGTACAGGGCGAGCAAATCGTCGTTCGAAGGCTGCTTCGGCAAGCTCTTGGCCTTCGCGATGGCGGCTTCGAACTGTTCCTTCAGATCCATGGAGCATCCTCCTGACGGGCGGTATTGTAGCCAGTTTTGAGTTTTGAGTTTTGAGTTCCACCCTCCCACCCAGGCTCGCCACAGATCACGCAAGAGATGGAGAGAACGACGAGGCATTGCGGACTTCCACCCGCCCACCCTGTGAACCACCGAGACACCAAGGGCACCAAGAGAATCGGTCGCGCTTTCGTGCCAAGCGGTTTCAGGTGTGACACCGGCGCCAGGTCAAGAC
>CAZMED010000573.1:0-1864 GCA_964565045.1 uncultured Thermoanaerobaculia bacterium | reverse complement strand
ATGCCACGCGGCGATCTGTCTCGAAACACGCTGGAGTCATCCTCCTTCGGGCTCGGCGAGTGGCTCGTGGAGCCCGACCTCAACCTCATCAGCCGCGGCACCGAGACGGTCCGGCTCGAGGCCAAGGTGATGGAGCTGCTGGTCTTCTTCGCCAGCCGCGGCTCGCGCCTCGTCACCCGCCGCGAGCTCTTCGACGGTGTCTGGGGCACCGAGTTCATCTGCGACAACACCCTCACCCATGCGATCTCCGAGCTGCGGACGGCGCTCGGCGACGACGCCCGACGGCCGAGGTTCATCGAGACCATCCACCGCCGCGGCTACCGGATGCTGGTCCCCGTGACCAGCCTCGAGGGCCGGGAGATGGCGGACCCCGGCACACCGTCGCAGTACCGCATCCTCTGCGGCACCCGCAGCGTCCAGCTCCGGCAGGGACTCAACCTGATCGGGCGCGCGGCGGAGGCCACCGTCCGCGTCGACTCGGTGTGGGTGTCGCGCCACCACGCCTGCGTCACGATCGAGGGGCGCAGCGCGACGATCGAGGACCTCGACAGCTGCAACGCCACCTTTCTCAACGGCTTCAAGCTGACGCGCCCGATGCCTCTGACCGACGGCGACACCATCTACCTCGGCAAGCTCAGCAACGCCATGCGTTTCGTTTCGGTCGGGCTCGCCTCGACCGACCCGGTCGACGACAACACGCCGGTCGACGGCCCCCTGAGGGTCTGAGGTCGCGACGCCGGAGCCTCGCGGCCGGCCGGAACAGCGCCCATCCTCGCCCCCATTCTGCTAGAGTGCCGCCAGATCCTTCGCGGAGGGCAGTCGATGGCGTGGCTCGAAGGCAGGCCGATGTCGAACGTGGACGCGGCCTGGCTGCACATGGAGGACTCCACCAACCTGATGCTCATCACCGGGGTGATGTCCTTCTACGACAAGCTCGACTTCGGCGAGCTCAAGGCGCTGATCGAGGACCGGCTGCTGCCCTTGGACCGCTTCCGGCAGAAGGTCGTCGAGTCGCCGATCCCGGGCATCGGGCCGCGCTGGGTCGACGACCCGACCTTCAACCTGCGCTCGCACCTGCAGCGGGTGGCGCTGCCCGATCCGGGGGGACAGGCCGAGCTCCAGGAGATGGTCAGCACGCTCATGAGCACGCCGCTCGATTTCTCGAAGCCGCTGTGGCAGTTCCAGTACATCGAGAACTACCGCGGCGGCAGCGCGGTGGTGGCCCGGATCCACCACTGCATCGCCGACGGCGTCGCGCTGGTGCGCGTGCTGCTCGGGATGACCGACGACTCGCCGAAGGGCACCCCCGCCATGCGCCGCACCCGGCGGCGGCGCCGCCCGCTCGGCGGCGGCTTCTGGCTGCCGGAGGTGGTCAACGAGGCCGTCTACTCGGTGAGCCGCATGACCGCGCGCGCGGTGGACAGGGCGCTGGAGACCCTCAGCGACCCCTCCCGTGCGGCGCAGATGGTGAGCGAGGGGGCCAAGGGCGCCGGCGTGCTGGCACGCCTCGCCACGATGCCCGCCGATCCGGACACCATCTTCTCCGGCAAGCTGTGCACCGCCAAACGCTGCGCGTGGTCGAAGATCCTCCCCCTCGACCAGGTCAAGGCCTTCGCCCGCTCGCACGGCGCGACCATCAACGACGTCCTCCTCACCGGCGTCACCGGCGCCCTCCGCCGTTACATGCTGAAGCGCAACGCCGACGTCGAGGGTCTCGACATCCGCGCCGTGGTGCCGGTCAACCTGCGCCCGGAGTCCCACATCGTCAAGCTCGGCAACCGCTTCGGCCTCGTCTTCCTGGCCCTGCCGGTGGGCCTCGCCGACCGCGGCGAGCGGCTCGCCGAGCTCAAGCGGCGCATGGACG
>CAZMED010000572.1:0-1869 GCA_964565045.1 uncultured Thermoanaerobaculia bacterium | reverse complement strand
AGACGTCGATCAGCTTGACCACCCAGTCGGAGTCGGTGCCGCTGGTGGAGGCGACCAGGTTGGCGATCGGTTCGCCGCTGATCTTGACCGGCTCGGTGAGGACGTCCGTCGTGAAGACCAGCACGTCCGGGCGGCCCGAGGCCTCGCGCTGGTCGTCGACCAGCCACTCCGGCCAGGTCAGACCCTGGTCCTCGTAGCCCACCGGTTCGATGGGCCGCGCACGGAAGGGCACCGGCTTGGCCGGGTCGGAGACGTACTCGTCGAACGCCGCGTCGCCCGGCTGCGGCCGCTCGAAGCCGAGCCGCAGACCGGCGCCGAAGTAGAGCGGCGTCTTCTCGATCGCGCAGCCCTCGGTGCAGCCGGCCGGCCAGGCCTCGAGCCGCCGCCAGGCGTCGCTTCCAGTTTCGTAGGCCGTCACCGGCGCCACGCCGTGCGGCGGCGCGTCGTCCTTCAGGTAATGGGCGAGGAAGGGCGCCAGCACCTCGCGCCGGAACTCGAGGGCGGTGTCGCTGCCGAAGCGCAGCGCGCCCAGAGAGGAGCCGTCGCCGATCTGCTGGCCGTGGTTCCACGGGCCGAGCACCAGAAAGACCGTGTCGTTGTCGGTGTCCTTGGGCTCGATCGCCTCGTACACCGCGATGTCGCCGTAGATGTCCTCCTGGTCCCACAACCCATGCACGAGCATCACCGGCACGGCCAGCGGATGCTCCGCGAGGACTCGGTCCACTGCCTGTTCCTGCCAGAAGGCGTCGTAGGAAGGGTGGGCAAGGATCTTGCGCCAGAAGCCGACCTGCTCGAGCCCGCGGCGGCGGCCGAGCTCGCCGGCCGACCCCGCCTCCATGTAGGTGTCGTAGTCGTCGAAATGGCTGCGCCACCACTTGGCCTCGTTCTTCCGCGTCGCCACCTGCTCGTACATGTACGGCAGGTTCTGCTGGCGGAAGGCGCCGTGGTGGAACCAGTCGTCGCCCATCCAGCCGTCGACCATGGGGTTCATGGGCACCGCCACCTTGAGCGCCGGGTGCGGGTCGACGAGCGCCGCCAGGGTCAGGAAGCCGTCGTAGGAGATGCCGAGGATGCCGACCTTGCCGTTGCTCTCGGGCACGTTCTTGACCAGCCAGTCGATGGTGTCCCAGGCGTCGGTGGCGTGGTCCACGGGCGTCGGGTTCTGGGGGCCCCGGAAGGGGCGGTTCATGACGTAGTCGCCCTCCGAGCCGTACTTGCCGCGCACGTCCTGGACGACCCGGATGTAGCCGCCGTCGACGATGACGTCGACCGCGTTGTCATAGCCGTCGAGCGTCCTGGCGAGCGACGAGCTGTGAGCGTGCGTGGTGAGGGCGGTGGCATCGTAGGGAGTGCGGGTGAGCAGGATCGGCGCGCCGCTCGCGCCCTTCGGCACCAGAATCACGGTGTGCAGCCTGACGCCGTCACGCATCGGGATCATGACGTCGCGCCTGATGTGGTCGAAGGCGCCGGTCGCCGGCTGAAGTGAGGCCGGCGTCTCGCTCGGCAGGCCGGGGTATGAGATCGGCGGCTGTGATATCGCCGATGCATCCCGGTCCTGTGCCGCCTCCGCGGCGGGGACTGCGAGCAGGGCCAGCGGCAGGGCGGAAGCGGTCAGTGCGCGGACGAGGTCGGTTCTTTTCATCGGTTCTCCCCTCGGTCGCAGGTCACTGAGGTTCTCGAGGATGGCGCTGATGCGACCATCGACACCTTTGCTCGTGGCTGCCGACCGGATTCGAATTTACAGTGTCCTGTCGGTACCAGAAGAAACGAAGTTGACAAAACGAGGCTGCAGGCCCTCGGGAGTGTTCTTCCCGTCTCCGTCATGGGCACCGATGTTCGAACGGGGGGACGTAGAAGACGAAGATGGCG
>CAZMED010000571.1:0-1872 GCA_964565045.1 uncultured Thermoanaerobaculia bacterium | reverse complement strand
GTGCGGCGGGCCATCAGGCGCTCGAGGGCCTCCTGGACCAGGGACTCGGACTCGGCGTCGAGAGACGAGGTGGCCTCGTCGAGGAGCAGGATGGGCGGGTCCTTGAGCAGGGCGCGGGCGATGGCCACGCGCTGCTTCTGGCCGCCGGAGAGCCGCACCCCGCGCTCGCCGACCTCGGTGGCGTAGCCCTCGGGCAGGGCGGCGATGAAGTCGTGGGCGTTGGCCGCGCGGGCCGCCGCCTCCACCTCCTCGTCCGAGGCCTCCGGCCGGCCGTAGCGGATGTTGGCGGCCACCGAGGTGGAGAACAGCACCGGCTCCTGGGCGACGGTGCCGATCCGCGTCCGCAGCCAGCGCGCGTCGAGCTCGCGGAGGTCGCGGCCGTCGAGCCGGATGGCGCCCTCGTCGGGATCGTACAGCCGCAGCAGGAGGGCCGCGACGGTGGACTTGCCGGCGCCCGACGGCCCCACCAGGGCCGCGACCGACCCCGGCTCGAGCTGCAGGCCGACCCCCTCCAGCACCCGCACCTCCGGCCGCACGGGGTAGTTGAAGCCGACGCCCTCGAACTCGACCCGGCCCTCGACCCGATCGAGGCGCGCGCCGCCGCCGGGGTCCACCGTCGGCAGGCGGTCGATGATCTCGAACACCCGCTCCGAGGCGCCGCGGGCGCGCGCGAAGTCGGACCACAGGTCGGCGAGCGCGCTCAGGGCCATGGCGACCATGAGGGTGTAGAGGATGAAGGACGCCAGCGAACCCACCGTCATCTCGTCCGCCATCACCATGCGGCCGCCGAACCACAGCACCGCCGACACCGAGCCGAAGGCGCCGACGGTGGCCAGCGCGATGAAGACGGCGACGGTGCGGATGCGGCGCCGCGACACGGCGAAGCTCTCCCAGACGCGGACACCGTACCGTTCGACCTCCGCGTCCTCGCGCGCGAAAGCGCGCACGGTGCGGATGCCGGCGATGGCCTCCTCGGCGGCCTCGTTGGCGCGCGCCAACGCGTCCTGGGTCTCCCGCCCGAGCTTGGAGAGCCTCCGCCCCACCACCACCGCGCCGACGGCCACCGGCGGCACCACGGCGAGCATCACCAGCGTCAGCCGCGGCGAGGAGGCGACGAGCAGTGCGAACCCGCCCACCACCATCACCAGGTTGCGCAGCCCCATGGAGAGGTTGACGCTGACCGTGTTCTGGACGACGGTGGCGTCGGAGGTGAGCCGGCTGGTGAGCTCGCCGGTGCGGCGTGCGTCGAAGAAGGCGATCTCCTGCTCGATGATGGCGCGGTAGATGCTCTCGCGCAGCCGGGTGACGATGCGCTCGCCGGCGATGGAGAACAGGTAGTAGCGCAGCGCCACCGCCACCGCCTCCACCGCGAAGATGACCGCCATGGCCACCGCGGCCCGGTTGATGGTGCCGGCGCCGCCCGCCAGCGCGGCGTCGATGAGCACCCGCACCACCTGCGGGTAGGCGAGCCCGGCGGCGCCGCCGATGAGCAGGAAGACCGTGGCCACCGACAGCCGCCGCCACTCGGGCCGAGCCAGCGCCAGCAGCCGCCCGAGCGGCACCGCGCCGGAGCCGGCGCTCCCGTCGTGCTGGCGTGAATCGGCGTCCGTCACTCTCGGCTCCGGTCACCGATCTTACGGCATCGTGCCTACCGACCGGGGAAAACGACGATCCGGCCCCGCGTCACGTCGACCACGAGCCGCCCGATGTGCGGTCTCTCATGGTCAACCTCTGATTCCGCGAAGGGACATCCGCACCCGCCGTGCCGGCGGGTGCGGTCCCTTGGCTCCTGCGAGCCCTCATGAAACGGAGGCTGCTCAATTCTGCACGTTGCTCGTGACCGCTTCCATCACGCGCTCGAGGTTGAAGCTG
>CAZMED010000570.1:0-1875 GCA_964565045.1 uncultured Thermoanaerobaculia bacterium | reverse complement strand
GCAGCTGATACAGGAGCACCGCGACGACGGCAGTGGCTGCCAGCTGCCGCGCCACCGCGGCGGCCGAGGGCGCCAGCGGCTCGCCGTGCAGCCCGTAGCGCCGTCCGTACAGGAGCGTCAGGTAGAGGGCGAAGCACGCCATGGCGATGGTGTTCGCCCACCCCAGCCCGACCGTCCCCCACGGCCCGACCATGACCGCGGATCCGGCCGTGAAGACGACCAGCGACACCAGACTGCCCCACATCGGGGCGCGGGTGTCCTTGTGGGCGAAGAATGCGCTCGCCATGACCTTCACGTGACCCGTTCCCACCAGAGAGAACGCGTAGGCCGTCAGGGTCGCACCGGTCACCTCGACGTCGTGGAGCGTGAAGCGCCCACCTCCGAAGAGCAGGCCGATGACGGGCCGCGAGAGCACGGCCAGGATTGCTGCCGTGGGCAGCGTGACGAAGCTGACCAGGGTGACGGTCCCGAGGAGGGTCCGCGGCGCGCGCTCGGGCTCGAGCCGGAGCTCCCGCGAGAGGACCGGCAGCAGCACGGTCGACAGCTGCACCACGATGCCGCCGAACACCAGCTCAGTCACACGGTAGGCGCCGTAGGTGTAGCTGACCCCGCCTTCGATGAAGGACGCGAACCGATTGGAGATGAGCTGGTTGATCTGATTGAGGCCGAGCACCGGGATTCCGGGCAGCATGAGCAGCAGGACGCCGCGCACCCGCGGGTTCCAGAATGCAGCCCAGGCGGGGCGTAGGCTGTAGCCCAGGCGCCGCACCGCCGGTACCTGCACCGCGAACTGCAGGAGGCCGCCGGCGAGCACGGCCACCGAGAGCGCCAGCTCCGGCTCGGCGAGGCGCGGTACGGCCCACCACGCCGTGCCGGCGATCACCAGATTGAAGAAGATCGGCGTCGACGCCGCGAGCAGGAAGCGCTCGTGGCTGTTGAGCACGCCCTGCAGGAGCGCCGCGAGCGAAATGAACAGGAGGTAGGGGAACATGAGCCGGTTCATGAAGATCGTCGTCTCGAGCTTGCCCGGCGTCGCTTCGAAGCCGAGGGCGTACAGGCGGACGAGCCACGGCGACGCGGCGACGCCGAGTGCGACGACGACCCCGGCAACGAGCAGCATGACCGCCAGCAGACCGCGGAAGAGCTCCAGCCCCTCGCGGCGCTTCTCGTCACCTTCCGCCGCGAGTTGCGACAGGGTCGGGATGAAGGCTGCGTGCAGCGCGCCCTCGGCCAGCAGTCCGCGAAACGCGTTGGGTATGCGATTGGCGGTGCGGTACACGTCGTAGAGCTGGCCGGCGCCGATGACCGAGAACAGGGCCTTGTCGCGCAGGTACCCGGTCAACCTGCAGACCATGGTCACCAGAGCCATCCGGGTGGCGTGGCGCACGATGCGGTCGTCGTCGCTCACAGCGCTCAAGGTAGCACCCCCGGGCGTCGCCGATGATGGCGGCACGGTGGCAATTCGGCGGCAGGGCGCGCATCCTCGCTCAGCTGGTGCTCGTTGTCCGTCCCGAGCCCGAGCCCGTTGCCGTTACCGTTGCCGACACGACACACGTCCTGACAGGGAGAGGGTCATGTCCTTCAACTTCGAGAACCTCGACGTGTACCGGGTTGCGCTCGATTTCGGATGACGATGACCTCTTGGCTCGAGGGCGGGGCAGGCGCCTTCGCGGAGTCGCCATGCCGGCATCCTCGGCAAGGTCGATCTCGGATCCGAAATCCGAACTGGGGGGGCGGGTGGTTTGTGCTACGATCCCCCCGTCCCGTCCACTGCGGAGAGGAGTCGAATCATGGGTATCAACAAGGTCATCCTGGTGGGTAATGTCGGCCGCGACGTGGATTTCCGCGCCACCCAGGGCGGCACCAGCATCGCCA
>CAZMED010000569.1:0-1880 GCA_964565045.1 uncultured Thermoanaerobaculia bacterium | reverse complement strand
ATCGGCGAGGCGCGGATCGCGCTGGCCGAGTGGCTCGAGAACCCGGAGGAGGAGGATGTGCCCGCCGCGTCGGCGGCGGTGCCGGCCTGGCGGCGCCGGCTGCCGTGGGCGGTCGCGGCCGCCGCCGTGCTGCTCGCCCTGGTGCAGGCCTTGGGGTTGCTCGGGGGCCGACCGGCGCCGGAACCGGTCCGCCGTTCCACCATCGAGGTGGGCGAGGAAGGGCTTTTCTCGGGCTTCGGCACCAGCGCGGTGCTCTCGCCCGATGCGCGCATGCTGGCCTACGTCACCGGCTCGGGCAACGAGGGCGGCAACATCCTGCTGCGCCACCTCGACCGGTTCGGCGCCACGGCCATCGCCACCGGCGGCGCGGGATCGGCGCCCTACCAGCCGTTCTTCTCGCCGGACGGCGCGTGGCTCGGATACGTCACGCCGACCGAGCTCAAGAAGGTCTCCACTGCCGGCGGCGCGCCCATCACCCTGTGCAAGGTGGACCTCAGCCGCGGGGCGACCTGGGGGAGCGACGAGACCATCGTCTTCGTGCCGTCGCCTCGGAGCGGGCTGATGCGCGTCTCCTCGGCCGGCGGCCAGCCGCAGCCCGTGACCGAGCTCGCCGAGGCCGACGTCAGCCACCGCTGGCCGCAGTGGTTGCCGGACGGCAAGACGGTGCTGTTCACGTCGATCACGAACGATGTGGACAACTTCGAGGGCGCCAGCCTCGAGGTCGTGGACGTGGCGACCGGCGAGCGTAAGATCGTGCACCGCGGCGGCTACCACGGCCGCTACGTGGCCACCGGGCACATCCTCTACGTCCACGAGGGGACGCTGTTCGCGCTGCCCTTCGACCTCGGGAAGCTCGAGGCCCGCGGCTCGCAGATGCCGGTGCTCGAGGACCTCGACTCGACGGTCGTCCAGGGGGCCGCCCAGTTCGACGTCTCCGACAACGGGGTGCTGGTCTACGCCTCGGAGTCGCAGCAGGGCGACCCATTCCCCGTGGTCTGGGTCGACCGCTTCGGCCGCACCGAGCCGCTGTGGTCGGAGCCCGGGCTGTACGCCAACCCGGAGCTCTCGCCCGACGGCACGAGGCTTTCGCTGTCCATCCTCCGCGGCAACAACATGGACGTCTGGATCTACAACCTCGAGCGCAAGGTGGCCACGCGTCTGACCTTCGACGAGGGCTACGACGCCGACCAGGTCTGGTCTCCCGACGGCCGCTTCATCGCCTTCAGCTCGAACCGGGGCAGCGGCAACAACGCGATCTACCGCAAGGCGGCGGACGGCTCGGGCGACGTGGAGCTGTTGATCGAGCCCGGCGAGCTGCCGGCGCTCTACCCGACCTCCTGGTCTCCCGACGGGCAGTGGCTCGCGCTGTGGACGGCCAACTCGGACGTCTTCGTCGCGCGGCTCGACGGCAGTGCGCCGGAGCCATACCAGGCTACGGAGTTCGGCGAGTTCAACCCGAGCTTCTCGCCCGACGGGCGCTGGATGGCCTACGACTCCAACGAGTCCGGCCGGCTCGAGATCTACGTGCGCGCCTTCCCGGCGGGAGGCGGCAAGTGGCAGGTGTCCGACGGCGGCGGCGCGCTGGCCCGCTGGTCGAAAAACGGGCGCGAGCTCACCTACCGCACCGACGACGGCATCATGGTGGTCGAGGTCGACGGCAGCGGCGACACCTTCGAGGTCGGCACCCCCTCCAAGCTCTTCGAGGGCCCCTTCCTCGGCGGGTCCACCGGCATCGCGGTCGGCGGCTACGTGTTCCCCGATTACACCGTCAGCCGCGACGGCGAGCGCTTCGTCATGTTCGCGGGCCGCGACGAGACCAGCCGGCCGACCTCGGTCCGGCTCGTGACCAGCTGGTTCGACGAGCTGCGCCGCCTCACCGC
>CAZMED010000568.1:0-1887 GCA_964565045.1 uncultured Thermoanaerobaculia bacterium | reverse complement strand
ATTCCTAATTCCTAATTCCTAATTCCTAATTCCTAATTTCCCCGAATGCTACCCTGTCCCGATGGAGATGGTGACCCGGGTCCTCGCCACCACCTCGGAGATCAGCCTCAAGGGGCACAACCGGCGGTGGTTCGAGCGCACGCTGACCGAGAACGTCCGCAAGGCGCTCTCGGGCCTGCCCGTCGCGGACCTCGAGCGGCCCTCGTGGCGGGTGCTCGTCAGCTTCTCCGAAGCGGTCCCGCTGGCCGAGGTGATGCGGCGGCTGGCCACCGTCTTCGGCATCGGGGCGATCATGCCGGTGGAGATCTCGGGCGGCAGCCTGGAAGAGATCGAGGCCGGTCTCGAGTGCCTCCTGTGCGATCGCACGGCCGCCAGCTTCGCGGTCCGCTGCCAACGATCCGACAAGGCCTTCCCGATGCACTCGCCCGAGGTCGAGCGCGCCATCGGGGCCTTCGTCCAGCAGCGCACCGGGTGGCCGGTCGATCTCCGCTCACCGGAGCTCACCATCCACGTCCTGGTCGACGAGAGAGGCTTCTTCGTCTGGACCCTGCGGATCGACGGCCCGGGAGGCCTGCCGGTGGGCGTCGGCGGCAAGGCGACGAGTCTGATTTCCGGCGGCATCGACTCTCCGGTGGCCGCATGGATGATGATGAAGCGCGGCGTGCGGCTCGATTTCGTCCACTGCCACTCGGTGCCGCAGACCGACGCGGCGAGCCTCGAGAAGGTCGAGGAGCTGGTGCGCGTCCTCGCCCGCTACCAGGGGCCCGCGCGCCTGACCATGGTGCCGCTGCTGCCCATTCAGGAGCAGATCGCCGCCCGTTGTCCGGCCGGCCTGCGGGTCCTGCTGTACCGGAGGTTCATGCTGCGGCTCGCCGAGAAAGTGGCGCGGTACGCGAAGTCGGAAGCCCTCGTGACCGGCGAGTCGCTGGGCCAGGTGGCCTCGCAGACGATCCAGAATCTGCGCGCGGTGGAGGCAGCGTCGAGCCTGCCCGTGCTGCGGCCGCTGATCGGCCTCGACAAGCCCGAGATCATCGAGATCGGCCGCCGCATCGGCACGTACGAGACCTCCATCCTGCCCCACTTCGACTGCTGCTCGTTCCTGCTGCCGGAACGCCCCGCCACCCGCTCCTCGGCCTCCGAGCTCGCCAGGGCGGAGGAGGAGCTCGACGTCGCGAGCCTGGTCGCCGCGGCCATCGCCGGGGCCGAGAGCCACCGGATCGACGAGCCGGCGCCGTGGCGGGACATCCCGGTCCCCGAAGGCGTGGCGTCATGAGCGGCTCTCGTGAGCGCTCGCGGCGGGAGCTTCTGACAGGGTGGTTCGATGCCGTCCGCAGCGCCGCCGGCGCCCGCCGGCCGAACTCGAGGCCATCGCCGGACGAGGTGCTCCGACCGCCCGGCGCCCTCAAGCCTGACGAGGCCTTCCTCGAAGCCTGTTCCGGGTGCGGCGACTGCATCCCGGTCTGCCCGACCTCGTCGATCATCGCACTCGAGCGGCAGGAAGGACGTCTGGTGCCGGTCATCAGCCCCTCGCTCAAGCCCTGCTATCTGTGCGACGACCTGCCCTGCATCGCGGCCTGCCCCGACGGCGCCCTGGTCGACCCAGGGGGGGCGGAGAGAGTACGCCTGGGGATCGCCAAGGTCGAGCCGAAGCGATGCGTCACCTTCCGGGGGCAGATCTGCCGCGACTGCTACACCGCCTGCCCCTACCCCGACCGCGCCATCATGCTGATCGGTGGGCGGCCGCTCGTCGGCAGCGGTGCCTGCACCGGCTGCGGGCTGTGCGAGTACGCGTGCCCGGAGTTCCCGAAGGCGATCCACGTCATCGCAGAGCGGAACCTCGTCCCCGGCCTGCGCATCCCCCGCGACGAGTACGACCGCGCGGGCTGA
>CAZMED010000567.1:0-1894 GCA_964565045.1 uncultured Thermoanaerobaculia bacterium | reverse complement strand
GGAGCTCGGGAAATCCTCCGAGAAGAGTCCGGGTTCGGTTCGAGACCAATGGATGCGTAGGGAAATTCTCAATTTTGAATTCTCAATTTTGAATTTCCACCCGCCCTCCCAGTTCTCTGGCGGCAGGGGTGGAATTTCAAAATCGAGTATTCAGAACTGAAAACTCAGAGTGGGATGCGTTTGATGAGCTTCGCCACGGTCTTGAAGTCGGCGGTGTCGCAGCGCTCGACGAGCTCGAAGAGGACGGACTCGGTGGCGGTGATGACCGCGCCGGCGGCGGCCATGCGGTGCAGCGCCCACTGCTTGTCGGCCGGACGCCGCGAGTTGACGGCGTCGTGGGGGACGTACACCTCGTAGCCCTCGGTCAGGAGGTCGACGGCGGTCTGCAGGACACAGACGTGGGCCTCGATGCCGGTGACCACGATCTGGGCGCGTCCGGTGCGCTCGAGGGCTGATCGCAGGGCGTCGTCGCGGCTACACGAAAATGTGAGCTTGCCTGGCGGAGGGCCGCCCAGCAGCCCGGCGAGCGTGGTCACGGTGGAACCGAGGCCCTGGGGGTACTGCTCGCTGGCCAGCACCGGCACCTCGAGCGCGCGGCACGCCTCCACCAGGACTTCGAGACGCGAAACGTGGTTCTGGTCGGCCATCACGGCGTTGATCCGCTCCTGGACGTCGATCACCAGCAGTGCCGCACGATCCCTCTCCAGCAGTCCGCTCATCACGACCCTCCGTTCCGACGATTGTAAGGGTTCTGTTTGGAGCCTGCCGCCGCGGGCTGCACCCGGCGCGGATTTCCGAGGAGCAGGAGTGGAAGACTGACTCCTGACCGTTCAGCGGTTGGTCGGTCGATAGATCAGAGGGGTTGGGTCGTTGGCCTTCTCAGGTGGCCATCGTGGTGACCTGGTGACTCGGAGGTTTGCGGGGGCGGGCGGGAACTCAAAACTCATAACTCAAAACTCAAAACTTTTTGTGGTTGGGTGGGAAATTCGAAATTCGAAACTTGAAATTCGAAATCGGTTGGTCGGGGGGATGGTTACAATGCCCGGATGGACGAGCGACCCACTGATGCCGGAGAACGGCCCGAGCCCCGATCGCCGGAGGTGGAGACGCCCGCTGCCCCCAAGCCGGTGGTGCCGCCCGAGGTCTTCGTGCCGCCGTCCTCCGGCAAGGAGGCGTGGCGCAGCGGCTCGGGGTGCGGCCCGCGGATGCGGGTCTACCTGTTCGGGATCGCGGCGGTGATCCTCATCGCCGTCCTCTTCGCCGGCCTGTCGGTGCTGCGGCGCGGGGTGTGGGCAAGCCTGGAGCAGGCGCGGACGGCGGTGGTGCGGAGCCTGCCCCCGGATCTGCCGCCGGGCGAGCGCGAGCGCACGATGCGCAACCTCGACCGTTTCCGCAGCCTGCTCGACCGGGTCGACGATCCCTACCCGCTGATGGGCGAGCTCATGCGCCGGGTGCGCGCCGCCTTCGAGGATGGTCGCCTCTCGGTCGACGAGGTCCGAGGACTCAACGTCTTCATCGAGCGGTCGATCGAGGAGGCGGGGATACCGCCGTTGCAGCTCGGCCGAATAATTAGGAATGAGGAATTAGGAATGAGGAATGCCGCCCTCCCACGCCATCGCCTGGCATCCGATTTACGGGGGGGTGGACGGGAATTCCTAATTTCTAACTCCTAATTCCTCATTCAAATGACTGTCTCCCGCTTCAAGCTCAAGACGCCCTTCTCGCCCGCCGGCGACCAGGTGCAGGCGATCGAGAAGCTGGTGGAGGGCGTCGAGTCGGGCGTCGCCTTCCAGACCCTGCTCGGGGTGACGGGATCGGGCAAGACCTTCACCATGGCCGAGGTGGTGGAGCGCACCAACCGCCCGACCCTGGTGCTGAGCCACAACAAGACCCT
>CAZMED010000566.1:0-1894 GCA_964565045.1 uncultured Thermoanaerobaculia bacterium | reverse complement strand
ATCATCCACTTCTGGTCGCTGGTCTTCATCTACATCTGGGCCGGCCCCCACCACCTGCACTACACGGCGCTGCCGGCGTGGGCCTCGACCCTCGGCATGCTGTTCTCGATCATGCTGTGGATGCCCTCCTGGGGCGGCATGCTCAACGGTCTGCTGACCCTGCGCGGAGCCTGGCACAAGGTGGCCACCGACCCGGTGCTCAAGTTCTTCGTGGTGGCGATCACCTTCTACGGCATGTCGACCTTCGAGGGGCCGCTGCTGTCGATCCGCTCGGTCAACCTGCTCTCGCACTACACCGACTGGACCATCGCCCACGTCCACTCGGGGGCGCTCGGATGGGTCGGTTTCCTGACCTTCGGCATGATCTACTGGCTCCTGCCGAGGCTCTTCCAGACCCGGTTGTGGAGCCAGAAGCTGGCCGAGGCCCACTTCTGGCTGGGCACCATCGGCATCCTGCTCTACATCGTCGCCATCTACGCCGCCGGCCTCACCCAGGGCCTGATGTGGCTCGCCTTCGACGACGAGGGCTACCTCAAGTACGGCGACTTCGTGGAGACCACCCTGCGCCTGATCCCGATGTACTGGGTGCGGGTGATCGGCGGCGTCGCCTACCTGGCGGGCGCCCTGATGCTCGGCCTCAACTTCTTCATGACCTGGCGCAACCGCCCGAGGACCTACGAGGTCCCGGTGCACGAAGCGCCGGCGCTGGCCCGCGACTACGTCGACCGGCCCGAACCGGCCTCGCCGCTGGCGACCTCGGGCGCCCACGTCGCCAACATCGCCTACACCCTCGAGCGCTTCTTCTCGACCACCTGGCACCGGCGCTGGGAGCGCCTGCCCCTGATCTTCACCGTTGCGGTGGTGGTGGCGGTGGTGTCGGCGTCCCTGTTCCAGATCATCCCCACCTTCCTCATCAAGTCGAACGTGCCCACCATCGCCACCGTCACGCCCTACACGCCGCTCGAGCTCGTGGGCCGCGACATCTACCTCTCGGAGGGCTGCTACAACTGCCACTCGCAGATGGTGCGGCCGATCCGGGCCGAGACGGAGCGCTACGGCGAGTACTCGAAGGCGGGCGAGTTCGTGTGGGACCACCCGTTCCAGTGGGGCTCGCGCCGCATCGGCCCCGACCTGCAGCGGGTCGGGGGCAAGTACCCCGACCTGTGGCACGTGCGTCACATGGAGGACCCGCGCGCCATCACCGCCGGCTCGATCATGCCGGCCTACCCGTGGATGCTGCGCACCGGTCTCGACTTCGACTCGATCGAGCCGGTGATGCGGGCCCACCGCGCGGTCGGGGTGCCTTACACCGATGAGGAGATCGCCGGCGGCGTCGCGGCCGCGCGCGAGCAGGCGGCGGCGATCGCCGCCGCGGTCGTCGAGCAGGGCGGCCCGGAGGGCCTCGCCGACAAGCAGATCGTCGCCCTGATCGCCTACCTGCAGCGCCTCGGAACCGACATCATGAAGCCGGCGCCGCTGGCCCTCGAGGAGCAGACCGGGCAGACGGCCGTCGCACCCGAGGAGCCGGCGACCGGGCCCGACGCCGCCGCCTCCGGGGAGGCGTCGTGAGCCTGTCCGACGTGATGTCCGCGGCCGGCCTGTCGTCGTGGGCCGAGCTGGGCCTGATCCTCTGCTTCATCACCTTCGCCGCCATCGTACTCTGGGTCTTCGTCATCCGCCGGCGCCGCTCCTACGAGCACGCCCGCGGGCTGCCGCTCGACAACGGCGTCGACGACGGGGAGAGCGACGGCGGCGGGAAGGAGCGCCAATGAGCACCGAGCACAACGGCCACCCCCCGGCGGTCCCCGAGCAGGACCACCTCCTGGACCACGCCTACGACGGCATCCAGGAGTACGACAACCCGCTGCCGCGCTGGTGGCTGGCGATCTTCTGG
>CAZMED010000565.1:0-1905 GCA_964565045.1 uncultured Thermoanaerobaculia bacterium | reverse complement strand
CGGTGGTCACGAAAGGCTCGACGTGCAGCTGGGTGAAGTTGGCGATGCGGTCGATCGTGCGGGCATCTCCCGGACTGCTCATGGCGACCTGGATGCGGTCCCGGACCTTCCGGAACGGCACCACCCGCAGGCCGCGCAGCATGGATTCCGGGAGCAGGGCCGCGCCGGCGCCCTCCAGTTGCTCGAGCAGGGCCGACTCCGAGATGAACGGCACACTGTGCTGCTCAGCAAGCACCTGGAGCAGCGAGCTCTCGTCGATGAAACCGAACTCCATCAAGGAGGTGCCGAGCCTCTGGCCGCCTTGCCGGCTCGCGGCAAGCCCCTTGTGCAGCTGCTCCACGGACAGAGCCCCGCGTTCGACGAGCATCTCGCCGAGCAATCCCATGCCTTCATTCTACAACCGTCCGCGCTCCGTGATCATCAGGGCCGGCCGCCGGGAGCCCCGCGCGGCGCAAATTCGCCGGCACCCGGAACGGGAACGGCCTCCCCCGGGTTACCCTGAGCGGCGGGAGGTGCGGCCGTGCAGACCCGAATCGAACGCGACACGCTCGGCGAGGTCGAGGTCCCGGCGGACCGTTACTGGGGAGCCCAGACGGCCCGCTCGATCGTCAACTTCCCGATCGGCAGCGAACGCATGCCGCGCGAGCTCATCCGCGCGCTGGGCATCCTCAAGCAGGCGGCGGCCGAGACCAACTCGGCGCTCGGCGTGTTGCCGCCGGAGCTCGCGGACCTGATCGGCCGCGCGGCGCGCGAGGTGGTCGACGGAGAGCTCGACGACCACTTTCCCCTCGTGGTGTGGCAGACGGGGAGCGGGACCCAGACCAACATGAACGCCAACGAGGTGATCGCGAACCGCGCGATCGAGCTCGCCGGCGGGGTCGTGGGCTCCAAGGACCCGGTCCACCCCAACGATCACGTCAACCGCGGGCAGTCGTCCAACGACACGTTCCCCACCGCCATGCACATCGCGGCGGCCGAGCGCCTCGTCCACCACCTGCTGCCGGCGCTGCGGCACCTGCGGGACGCACTCGACTCCAAGGCGCAGGCGTTCGACGGCGTCGTCAAGATCGGCCGCACCCACCTGATGGACGCGGTGCCGCTCACCCTCGGGCAGGAGTTCTCGGGCTGGGTCGACCAGCTGGACAAGAACATCGCGCGGGTGGAAGCCACCCTCCCCGACCTCTACGAGCTGGCTCTCGGCGGCACCGCAGTCGGCACCGGCCTCAACACCCACCCCGTGTTCGCGGTCCGCGCCGCCGAGGCCATTGCCGGCCTGACCGGCCTCCCGTTTCGCCCCGCGACGAACTTCTTCGCGGCCCTGGCCGCCCACGACGCCGTGGTCGCCGCCAGCGGCACGCTCAAGACGACCGCCGCGTCGCTGATGAAGATCGCCAACGACATCCGGCTGCTCGGGTCCGGGCCCCGGAGCGGACTCGGCGAGCTCATCCTGCCAGCCAACGAGCCCGGCTCGTCGATCATGCCCGGCAAGGTCAACCCGACCCAGGCCGAGGCCCTGACGATGGTGGCAGCCCAGGTGATCGGCAACGACGCCGCCGTCACCGCCGGTGGCGCCTCCGGCCACCTCGAGCTCAACGTCTTCAAACCGATGATGATCCACAACCTGCTGCAGTCGATCCGTCTGCTCGGCGACGCCGCGCGCAGCTTCGCCGACCGCTGCGTGCGCGGCATCGAGCCCGACCGGGCCCGCATTGCCGAGCTCGTCGACCGCAGCCTCATGTTGGTCACCGCCCTCAATCCTCGGATCGGCTACGACAACGCCGCCCGGGTCGCCAAGAAGGCGCACGCCGACGGCACCACCCTCAAGGAGGCCGCGGTCGCCCTCGGCCTCCTCACCGCCGACGAGTTCGACAAGCTCGTGCGGCCGGAGGAGATGGTTGGACAGAA
>CAZMED010000564.1:0-1908 GCA_964565045.1 uncultured Thermoanaerobaculia bacterium | reverse complement strand
GTCGACCTCTTCGACTGCGTGCTGCCGACCCGCTCGGCGCGCACCGGCAAGGTCTTCACCTCGCGCGGCGAGCTGGTGATCAAGAACGCCCGCTACGCCGACGACCCCGGCCCCCTCGACCCCGACTGCGGCTGCCCGACGTGCGCGGCCTACCCGCGCGCCGTGCTGCGCCATCTCTTCGTCGCGAACGAGGTGACGTCGGTGGTCCTGCTGACGGTGCACAACCTCACCTACTTCCTGAGCTTGATGCGCGGGGCCCGGGAGGCTATCATGGCGGGCCGCTACATGCGGTTTCGCGCCGCCGTCGAGGCCGCCAGGGGGGCGGAGCGGCGGCGCGGGACGCCAGCAACTGACGAGAGGTGAGTCATGGAAGGTTCAGCCGGGGGCGGCCCCCTGTCAATGATCGTCATGTTCGCCCTGATCTTCGGGGTCTTCTACTTCCTGGTCATCATGCCGGCCAAGAAGCAGCAGAAGAAGAAGGAAGCGATGATCGCCGCCCTCAAGAAGGGCGACAAGGTCGTCACCTCGGGCGGCATCTTCGGCACCGTCGCCGCCGTCGAGGAGCAGACAATTCTGCTCAAGATCTCCGAGAACACCAAGATCAGGATCTCGAAGAGTGCGATCGGCGGACCGATCGGCGCGGACGGCGCACCGTCCGAGCCCGCGTGAAGCGGAGGCGAGCGTGGACAAGAAGCTGCTGTGGCGCATCATTCTCATCGTGGCCGTGGCCGGCATCAGCCTGTGGTCGTTGTACCCGCCGGGGGAGAAGATCAAACGCGGCCTCGACCTGTCGGGGGGCATCCACCTGGTCCTCCAGGTGCAGACCGACGACGCCATCAAGGCCGAGCTCGACGACTCCGCGCAGCGCCTGGTGAGCCGCGCCCGCGAAGAAGGCGTCCAGATCACCCAGGGAGAGTCGAACGTCGAGGAGCTCAGATTCTCGGTGAACGTGCCGGCCGACACCGACACCGCGAAGCTGCGCGAGCTCGCCGACAACTGGGTGCCGGGCTACAGCATCAGCCCCGGCGCCGGGCAGTGGACCTTCGAGCTGCCGCCCAACATGGACAACACGGTGCGAGACATGGCGGTGCGGGCCTCGCTGGAGACGATCTGGAACCGGGTCGACCAGTTCGGCGTCGCCGAGCCGGTCATCCAGCGCCAGGGCCTGGACAGCGACCGCATCCTCGTCCAGCT
Source organism: uncultured Thermoanaerobaculia bacterium (assembly GCA_964565045.1). Taxonomy (GTDB): domain Bacteria; phylum Acidobacteriota; class Thermoanaerobaculia; order Thermoanaerobaculales; family Sulfomarinibacteraceae; genus Sulfomarinibacter. Next base: position 714 of record CAZMED010000564.1, on the reverse strand, counting down.
GCCGGGCGTGGACGACCCGGCGCGGGTCAAGGACCTCATCTCCTCCACTGCCTTCCTCGAGTTCCAGGAGGTGGTCGCAGACGCCCCCGACCGCCAGACCCTGCTCGCCTCGATCGGCGGCATCGTGCCCTCGGACTCCGAGGTCCTGCCGGGCGACCGCGAGGGCCTCGACGGCTCGGTCATCGGCACCGACTACTACCTGCTCAAGAAGGCCGCCATCATCTCCGGCCAGGAGCTGCGTTCGGCGCGGCGCAGCCAGGACGAGTACGGCCAGCCGGTGGTCAACTTCGCGACCCAGCCCTACGCGGCCGACAAGTTCGGCCAGTACACCGGCTCGCACATCGGCACCCGGATGGCGATCGTCCTCGACCAGCGCGTGATCTCGGCCCCGGTCATCGAGTCGCGGATCCCCGGCGAGGGCCGCATCACCGGCAGCTTCTCGATCGAGGAGGCCGAGGACCTGGCGTTGAAGCTCCGCGCCGGTGCGCTGCCCGCCACCATCACCTACCTCGAGGAGCGCACCGTCGGCCCCTCGCTCGGCCGCGACTCGGTGGTGCGCGGGGTGCGGGCCGCGGTGGCCGGCCTGCTGGTGGTGATGGTCTTCATGCTCGTCTACTACCGCCTCTCGGGCCTCAACGCCAACGTCGCGCTGGTCTTGAACATCATCATCCTGCTCGGCGCCATGGCCTACTTCGGCGCCACCCTGACCCTGCC
>CAZMED010000563.1:0-1915 GCA_964565045.1 uncultured Thermoanaerobaculia bacterium | reverse complement strand
ACTCAAAACTCAAAACTCAACACTGACCTCAGATCCCGCCCCCATTCTCGAACGCCTGTGTCGAGGGCCGCGATTGCGAGATGGTCGCGCCGGCCGGCACGCTGCGGGTCAACCAGACGTTGCCGCCGATGACCGCTCCGCGCCCGATGGTGACCCGGCCGAGGACGGTGGCGCCGGAGTAGATGGTGACGTCGTCCTCGATCACTGGATGGCGGTCGATGCCCTTGATGGGCTTCCCGTCTGAGTCGAGCGGGAAGCTCTTGGCGCCGAGCGTCACGCCCTGGTAGAGGCGGACGCGATCGCCGATGACGGCGGTTTCGCCCACGACCACTCCGGTGCCGTGGTCGATGAAGAAGCTCTCGCCGATGGTGGCGCCGGGGTGGATGTCGATCCCGGTCAGGCCGTGGGCGTGCTCCGAGATGATGCGCGGGATCAGCGGCACGCCCTCGCGGTGGAGCTCGTGGGCGATGCGGTGGTAGGTCACGGCGAGGACGCCGGGATAGCAGAAGATCGCCTCCGCCGCGCTCGGTGCGGCGGGGTCGCCCTCGTACGCCGCCACCGCATCGAGGGCGAGCAGCCGCCGCACCTCGGGGAGACGGCGCATGAAGTCCGCGGCGATCCGTTTGGCGCGTGCGAGGCACTGCTCGGGCGTCCGCTGGTCGGCGTCGCGGGCGCAGGCGAAGCACAGGCCGCGGTGGACCTCGTCGACCATGATCAGCGCCGCCCGGTGCAGGGCGGCCCCCATGTGGAAGCCGAGGCTCTCCTCGGTCACGTCGCGATTGCCGACGAAGCCCGGGAAGATCACCGAGCGCAGCAGCTCGACCATCTCCACGATCTCCCGGCGCGACGGCAGGGGGTGGCCGGTGAAGGTCTTGCGAAGCGGCGTCGCCAGGCTCGCCGCCTGCGCCTGGAGCTCGGCGACCACGCCGGGCAGGACCTCGTCGACGGCGCCGATCCCGTGGTTGTGCGGAAATCCCTGGATCACCTTCATCTCGGCCATGGCGTGCTCCCCGCATTGGCAACGTGCCGCCGCCCCCGAATACTCCCGCCGTTCGTCCGGGGCGGCGCTCACCCGGATGGTATTCGAATTCGCGGGTATCAGGTGCGGCGACCGTGGCAGGGAGCAGGGGGCAGGGAGCAGGGAGCGGCGGTGGCCTCGGTTGACGGATTCTGGAGTTCGAGCTGAAGCTGCCGCCGTCCCCGGCCACAGCATCGAACGCCGTCACGCACTCCCCTGGGCGGGCGGAAATCCGAAATCCGAAATCCGAAATCCGAAATTCCGACGCGACCCCTGCCCATCCCACGCTTCCCGGGAGACGCCGTGAACCGGGCGGGCGGCGGCGGCCGGCTTCTACCTGCGCGGGCCCGGCGCGGCGCTGCGCTCCGCGGTCCGCTTGCGGTCGTCGGACGCGAGGTGGCAGGCCTTGTACTTGCGGCCCGAGCCGCACCAGCAGCGGTCGTTGCGGCCGAGCACCGGGATCGCCTGCTGCTCGGGTCCGAGGAGAAGTCGCTTGAAGCCGTCGAGAATGGTCATGACATGGTCCTTCGGTTTTTCAGCCGCCGTACCGCGGCTCAAACGGCCGAGATCCTAACAGAAGGGGCGGAATCGGTCAATTCCGCGTCGAATCGGCCAGCTGCGGCAGCGGCTCCAGACCGAGCAGGTCCGCGATGCGCGGTGCGAGGCGGGTGTTGTCGAAGACGCCGGCGAACTCTGCGGCGCCGGGGCCGAACGCGAACACCGGCACCAGCTGTGCCGAGTGATACCCGTGTGCCCAGCGCACTGCCGCCACCCCGTCGGCGTAGCGTCCGTCGAGCACGTGCGGCCCTCCGGTTTCGTGGTCGGCCAGCACGAGGACCAGCGTCTCGCCGGCAGCGGCGACGCGATCGAGGACGAGGCCGACAGCGTCGTCGAGCT
>CAZMED010000562.1:0-1925 GCA_964565045.1 uncultured Thermoanaerobaculia bacterium | reverse complement strand
ACCATGGGGTAGCCGGCGAGGACGCCGCGCTCGGCGGCCTCCTGGACGCCCTTGTCGACCGCCGGGCGGTAGCCCTGCGAGATCGAGCCGCCGAAGATCTTGTCCACGAACTCGTAGCCCTGGCCCTTGTTGGGCTCCATGGCGATCTTGCACTCGGCGAACTGGCCCGAGCCGCCGGTCTGCTTCTTGTGGCGGGTGGTGACCTCGGCCGAGGTGGTGATGGTCTCGCGGTAGGGGACCTTCGGCGGGTGAAGCATGACGTCGACGTTGTAGCGCTTCTTGAGCCGCCCAACGACCACCTCGATGTGCAACTGACCGGCGCCCGAGATCAGCATCTCCTTGGTCTGTGGGTCGCGGCCGACGGAGATCGTCGGGTCCTCGTCGCGGATCTTGGCCAGGCCCGCGGCGAGCTTGTCCTCGTCGCCCTTGGACTTGGGCTCGAGGGCGAAGCTGATGGCGGCCTCGGGGATCGGCACCGCTTCGATCACGAGGTTCTTCTTGGCGGCGCACAGCGAGTCGCCGGTGTGGGTCTCCTTGAGCTTGGGCACGGCCCCGATGTCGCCCGGCGCGAGCTCGGCCACGTGCTCGAGCTCCTTGCCCTGGGGCACCGACAGCGCGCCGAGCCGCTCGTTGGCGTCGCGCACCGGGTTCGCCACGGTGGCGTCGGAGGCGACGGTGCCGGTGAAGACCCGGAACAGGCTGATGCGCCCTGTGTAGGGGTCGGAGATGGTCTTGAAGACGTAGGCCACGAACTGCGACTCGGGAGACACCGGCAGCTCCTGCCGCTCGCCGTCGACGACGACGCTGACCGGCCGCCAGTCGGGCGCCGGCACCAGGTCCACGAGGGCGTCCATCAGGGGCTGCACCCCCATGTTCTTGCCGCCGGCGAGGGCGAAGACCGGGAACAGGGCGCGCGCGGCGATCGCCTTCCGGAGACCCCTGGCGAAGGTCTCGGCGTCGAGCTCGCCGGCCTCGAGGTAGCTCTCCATCAGCGCCTCGTCCTGCTCGGCCACCATCTCCATCAGGGCCTCGCGGGCCGCGGCCACCTCGTCGGCCATGTCCGCGGGGATGTCGACCTCGGCGGGCTTGCCGCTCTCGTCGTGCTCCCAGGTGAAGGCCTTGCCGCTGACGAGGTCGACCACGCCCTTGAAGCTCGACTCCTCGCCGATGGGCAGCTGCAGCGGCGTCACCTCGCGGCCGTACTTCTTCTGCAGCGACTCGAGGGCGCGGGCGAAGGACGCGCGGTCGCGGTCCATGAGGTTGACGGCGAACAGCAGCGGCAGCTCGAAGGCGGCGGCGGACTTCCACAGCTTCTCGGTCTGGACCTCGATACCGGCCACCGCCGAGATCATCATCAAGGCGGCATCGGCCACCCGCAGCCCCTGCACGGCATCGGTGGTGAAGATGCTGTAGCCCGGGGTGTCGATGAGATTGACCTTGACACCGCGGTGGTCGAAGTGGGCGACCGCGGTGTTGATGGTGATCTTGCGGTCCCGCTCGTCCTCGTCGAAGTCGGTCGTGGTGTTGCCCTCGTCGACCTTGCAGAGGCGGTTGAGGGCCCCGCTGTCGAAGAGCATCGCCGACACCAGCGAGGTCTTGCCGGTGTGGGAGTGGCCGACGACGGCCACGTTGCGGATATTCTCGGTCGCATAGACGGTCATGGCGTTCCTCCGCGTTTCGAGAGTCGGGATGCGTCAGCGGCTCGCAGACGCCGGGTCGAGCTCCTCCCCCGTCAGCAGGCGATAGGCCTCCAGGTAGCGGGCAAGGGTGCCCTCCACCACCTCCTGCGGCAGGGTGGGCGACGGCGGCTCCTTGTCCCAGCCCGAGGCCTCGAGCCAGTCGCGCACGTACTGCTTGTCGAACGAAGCCTGCGAGCGGCCCGGCTCGTAGTCGTCCGCCGGCCAGAAGCGCGACGAATCGGGGGT
>CAZMED010000561.1:0-1932 GCA_964565045.1 uncultured Thermoanaerobaculia bacterium | reverse complement strand
ATCGGCTTCGCGATCCCCGTCGACACCGTCAACTGGGTCGTGCCCCAGCTCATCGCGCACGGCAAGGTGCAGCGTCCGTCGCTCGGCGTCGAGCTCGCCCCGGACTACATCGTCCGCCGCTCGGGCATCGAAGGGGCGGTGGTGATCGCGGTCGAGCGCGGCTCGAGCGCCGAGCGCGCCGGTGTCCGGCCGGCTTACCGCGACCGGCGCGGCCGGGTGGTGGTGGGTGACGTGATCGTCGCCGTCGACGGCGAGCCGGTGCGCTCGGCCGGGGAGCTCGGCCTCGCCCTCGAGCGCCGCCACGAGGCCGACACCGTCGAGCTCACCGTCAACCGCGACGGCAAGGAGATCGAGATCGAGCTCACCCTCGGCGCGCCGCGCTGAAGAAGTCGCGGATCAGCGGCGCGATCCGCTCCGGGTGGGTGAGGTGCACGTGGTGGCCGCCCTCGACCTCGGCCGTTTCAAGGTTCGGGATGGCGGCCAGCCGGGCCGCCACCACATCCTCCGGAAACGGCCAACCCTGCCGCGCGCCCACCGCCAGCACCGGACACGGGATGGCTTGCAGAAACGCCAGCACCTGCTCCTCGGTGAAGCGCAGCCGCGACCGGGTCTTCAGCCGCGGGTCGTGGATGAAGCGCACGCCGCCGTCGACCGCCGCGCTGCCGCGCGCGACGAGCAGCCGTGCCGACTCGTTGTCGAGATCGGAGTCGCGGAGGCGGGCCGCCACCGCGGTCTCGAAGTCGGGGAAGAGGCGCGGCGGCGCGGCAGCGGCCTTGCGCTCGTCATCGAGCGCCGCGATCAGCTGCCCGGGCGCGTCCGCGGCCGCCGCCGCCAGAGGGCCGGCGCCTTCGAGCAGGACCACCCGGCGGATCCGGTCGGGAAAGACCGCCGGCACCAGCGATGCGATGCCGGCGCCCATGGAGTGCCCGATCAGCGAGAAGCCCGTCCAGCCGAGGGCGTCCGCAGCCGCGGCGACCTCCCCCACCCAGTCGACGAAGTGGTGCACCGCCGAGGGCGGCCGGTGCTCGGAGCGGCCGTGGCCCGGCAGATCGAGGGCCACCAACTGGAGCTCGGGCAGCAGCGGACCCAGGCGCTCGAAGCTGGCCGCGTTGTCCAGCCAGCCGTGCAGGGCGAGCGTCGGCTCGCCGTCCTCGGGCCCCCATGTGCGGGCCGCGAGCCGGAGGTGCGGCAGCTCGATCTGCAGTTCGCGGCCGCTCATCGTTGGTCCCGGTACATCCGCAGTGCGAACTCGCCGGCCGGGGTGGCGCGGAAATCCTCGACCAGAACCAACATCGCAGGCGGCAGCTCGTCGAGAGGCGGCAGCGGCGAGCCGTAGTTGCGCGGCAGCACGACCGGCGCGGCGAGGGCGGCGAAGCTCAGGTCGGCGGCGGTGAACGCGTTACCGACCAGGAAGTCGCGCCGGTCCGCGAGGCGTTCGGCGACGGTCGCGAAGACCTCTTGCACGCGCTCGAGCGATCGCTCCGCCCCGTCTGGCGTGATCCTCATGCTGCGGCGCATGAGGGACACGACCAGCGGCCGCACGACGCGGAAGGCCGCGGCCTCGGTGCGCCCCACGCCCGCCAACGCCGAGCTCAGGAGGAGCCTGCGGTGCGGCAGGAGGTGGAAGTACGCCAGCCGCCGCGTGTGGGGGCCGAGCTCGGTGTCGAAAAGCTCCTCGAGCTCGGCTGCCTCGGCCCGCAGCTGCGAGTCGAGCGGGTACGGGCACCAGCGCTCGCCGTGCGCCCGCTGCAGGTGCTCCAGGATCTCGGTCGAATCGGTCACCACCACTCCGCGACCGCGCAGCACCGGCGTCGAGTGCCGGCCGCCGGCCGCTCGTACCGGACGCAGGTGGAACAGCGGCGGGTGTGGCTCCTCGCGGAACTCGACGCCCGCCTTCTCCAGCGCCCACCGCGCCTTCTCGCAGTAGTGGCT
>CAZMED010000560.1:0-1944 GCA_964565045.1 uncultured Thermoanaerobaculia bacterium | reverse complement strand
ACGAGGTCATCCAGCGCTTCGGCGCGCGCGGCTTCGGCGAGGGCAACTTCCGCGCCCTCTTCGAGTCCATCGAGCGAGACCAGCTGCAGCGCGCCGCCGCGGAAAAGCAGCTCAGGGCGGGAGCGGGATCGTGAGGATCAGTTTTGAGTTATGAGTTCTCAGTTTTGAGTTGCCCCCACCCCCCCGGGACACACCTGCGACGGTGCACGAACTCAAAACTCAAAACTCAAAACTCAGAACTCGGACCGATCGGTATTCGGTAGAAGGGACAGGTCAATGATTCACCGTTTGATGCGCGGCCAGATCCCCGACAAGCCCCACACGGTCCACGAGGTGGACGGCGCGCTCACGTTCGAGCACTGCTTCACCCGCGCGGGCTTCGAGTCGCTCTACACCATCCTCTGGCACCGGCGGCCGCCGCACTGGGTGCAGAGCGAGGAGGACCTCGGCCGCCACCCGGGCTGGGCCGAAGCGCGGCGCACCGGCGCCCTGCGCCGCTGCCACTACCAGAGCTCGGGCCTTCCGGAGGGCGGCGCGCCGTTCCTGTCGCGGCGCCTGCTGTTCGCCAACTCCGACATCGGAGTGTGGCTCGGACGTCCGCGCGAGAGCGAGCCGACGCTGGTGGCCAACGCCGACGGCGACGAGCTGACCTTCGTCCACGAGGGCTCGGGGCGGGTGGAGTGCGCGCTCGGGGTGCTGCCATTCAGCGCCCGGGACTACGTCTACGTGCCGCAGGGGATGCCCCACCGCTTCGTGCTCGACGGCCCGTCGCTGCTGCTGACGGTGGAGGCGCGGTCGCCGCTGCGGGTGCCCAAGCAGTACCGCTCGCCCGAGGGCCAGCTCACCATGTACGCGCCCTACACCCACCACGACTTCGTCCCGCCCTCCTGGCCCGACGGCGGCCCCGAGACGCTCGGGGCGCCGCGCCGGCTGATCGTCCAGAACGGCGGCATGCTGACCGCCTTCGAGCTCGCCCACGACCCCTTCGACGTGGTCGGCTGGGACGGCTGGATGTGGCCCTTCGCGTTCCCGATCCTCGCCTTCCAGCCCAAGACCGGCCTCGTCCACCTGGCGCCGACCATCCACACCACCTTCGCCGGCAACGGCTACGTGGTGTGCTCCTTCGTGCCGCGGATGGTGGACTTCCACGAGCGCGCGATCCCCTGCCCCTATCCCCACTCGTCGCCGGACTGCGACGAGGTGCTGTTCTACGTGGCCGGCAACTTCACCTCGCGCAAGGGGGTGGGCCCCGGCTCCCTCACCCTCCACCCGCGGGGGCTGCCGCACGGGCCGCACCCGGGCACCTACGAGGCCTCCATCGGCTCGAGCCGCACCGACGAGCTCGCGGTGATGGTGGACACCTTCAAGCCGCTGCAGCCGACGCCCTTCGCCGACGCGGTCGAGGATGGGGACTACAACCGGAGCTGGGTGAGGCAGGAGTGAGGAATTAGGAATGGGGAATTAGGAATTAGGAATTCCCGCCCGCCCACCCATTTCGGATTTCGGATTTCGGATTTCGAATTTCCCTCCCACCCACGGAGCCCTCGGCGGCGCAGGGCCGCACTGTGATCACAGGCAGGTGCAGGGGCGGCGGCAGCGGCCGGGGCAGTGGCAGTGGCCGCAACCAGTGGCAGCGGCCGTGGACAGCGACAGTGTCTAGGCGGACGCGTGAGCACGCACCCGCTCACCCCCTCGGGTTGAGCAGCCGCCAGGTCATGGCGCGGACCTCGTCGAAGGTCGCCAGCACGGTCGCAGTGCAGGACCCATCGACGACCCCGGCGTGCGACAGTAGGCGGAGGTGGCTGTCCACCTCCCTGGCCGAGGCGTAGGCGATCCGCCAGAAATGCTGCCGATCCCGTCCGGACCGGCCTTGCCCCTCGGCGAGGTTGGCGGGAACGGAGCTCGCCGAGCGGATCACCTGATCGGCAATCGACTTGAGAGGGG
>CAZMED010000559.1:0-1970 GCA_964565045.1 uncultured Thermoanaerobaculia bacterium | reverse complement strand
TTCCTAATTCCTAATTCCTAATTCCTCATTCCTCATTCCTCATTCCTCATTCCTAATTTTCAACCTCAGAGCCCCATCCCCTCGATCTCCACCACCCCCGCGGTCACCTCGGTGCGGGCGGCTTCCATCGCCTCGCGAGCGGGCTCTGCGACCTCCGCCGCCAGGGTCTCGTTGAGGCGCACATCGAGAACCCCGGATCCGACGTCGAACGCGTACACCTGCCCCCGGAAGGTCCCGTCTCGGACCTCGCGCGCGACGCGCAGCATCGCCTCGGGCACGTCGATCTCGACGGTTGCCACCACCAGCTGCGGCGCGCTCTCCATCAGCTCGGAATCGGCGGCCACCAGCTTGAGGCCCGCGGCGGCAGCCGCCTCCAGCTCATCGCTCCGGGGCACATCCGTGGCGTAGAGCGCGATCTCAACGCCCCCGGAACCGAGAGCCTCGATCCCGTCCACCCCGACGACGGGATCGACGACGGCGCGGCGGCTGCCGACCCGGTAACCGGCTGCAAAACCTGCCTCCACCGCCTCGAGCCACGGCCCACCGCGCCCGCGGATGACGCCGGCGCGAGGGCCGGGGGCGATTTCGGCAGCCACGGTGCCGGCGAGATAGCCGGCCCCTTCAGACATGAACTCGATGCCGCCGACGTTGGGCTCGCGGGCTCGGCCCGGCAGGAGCATGAACACGGTGCCGGGATGGGCCGCCGCCTCGATGAACACCGCGCGTTCGAGCCCGCCGCCGACGCAGAAGACCAGATCGACGCCGGCGCGCCCGAGCTCGGCCAGCCGCGGCCTTCCCCCGTCGGTACCGCTGACGCGAAGCCGTGCTACCTCGGCGTCGAGCTCGGCTCCGATCCGGCCCAGTCCGCGCTCGGCCGCGCGCTCCCAGTGGCCCGAGAGCGTCGCCGAGGTGACGAGACGGACCGAGAAACGAGAAGGAACGTCCGGCGTCTGGCGGGCGCAAGCGACCGTCAGCGCAACGGTCAACCCAACCCCGATGCCGCGGCTCAAGGCGGACCCGAGCATGCAGCTTCATTCTATCGCGGCGGGTCGAGCCGCCGGCCGAACGGCGCCGCCCGGCCAGTGCGTGCGAACCCGGCGCCGATCTCGAGCCCCAGGCAGCGTCTTCGATTTCCGTCATCGGCGATCTGGAGTGCCGCTCCGTCGAGGAAGCGCTGTATTTTGCTTGAGGCTCTGATATTACTATTGGGCATGGACCTCTACCAGCTGGTGGCCGAGCTCGATGAGCTCCTCGAGGCCGAGGGGACGAACGACTACTGTCCGAACGGCCTGCAGGTCGAGGGGCGTTCGGAGGTACAGCGGATCGTGACCGCCGTCTCGGCCTCGCGCGACCTCTTCACGATCGCGGCCGAGCGCGACGCCGACGCGATCGTCGTCCACCACGGCATCCTCTGGAACAGCGGCGAGGCGGTGCCCGTCGTCGGTTCGTTCCGCGAACGCCTGCGCATCCTCCTCGAGCACCGGATGTCGCTGATCGCCTACCACCTGCCGCTCGACCGCCACCTCGAGCTCGGCAACGCGGCCCAGCTCGCGAGGAGGCTCGGCCTGATGGAGCTCGAGCCCTTCGGGGACCACGGAGGGCGACCGACCGGCGTCTGCGGCGTCTTTCCGGTGCCGGTCGACGCCGAGGAGTTCTTCGCCGCCGTCGCCGAGGCCTGCGAGCGCCAGCCGCAGGTCTTCCCCGGCGGCCGCGGCCCGGTGTCGTCGGTGGGCATCGTGACCGGCGGCGCCGAGCGGGAGTTCCACCGCGCGGTGGCGGACGGCCTCGACGCCTTCATCACCGGCGAGGCCACCGAGTGGGTCCTGCACCAGGCGGCGGAGGACGGCGTCCACTACCTCGCGGCCGGCCACTACGCGAGCGAGACCTTCGGCATCCGCGCCCTCGGGCGCTGGATCGCCGACACCCACGGGCTGGAGGTCGAGTTCGTCGACCTGCCGAACCCGGTCTGA
>CAZMED010000558.1:0-1977 GCA_964565045.1 uncultured Thermoanaerobaculia bacterium | reverse complement strand
GGAGTTCGTCGGCACCACAGAGGCCTTCAGGTCGGTCGAGATCCGGGCCCGGGTGCAGGGCTTCCTCGCCCGGATGGCCTTCGAGCCGAGCTCGTTCGTGCGCAAGGGCCAGCTCCTGTTCGTCATCGAGCCGGCGCCGTACGAGGCGCAGCGGGATCGCGCCGCGGCCAATCTCAAGTCCGCCCAGGCGGCCCTGCGACGCGCGGAGTCCGACCTCGACCGGCTCGAGCAGGCGGTGCGGACCAACGCGGTCAGCCAGCAGGAGGTGACGCGGGCCCGCGCCGAGCGCGACCAGGCGTCGGCCGCCCTGCTCGAAACGCAGGCGGCGCTCACCAACGCCGAGATCCAGCTCGGCTACACGAGGCTGGAGTCGCCGATCGACGGCCTCGTGTCGCGCAACTACGTCGATGTGGGCAACCTGGTCGGTGTCGGCGAACCGACCCTGCTGACCACGGTTCGCCGGATCCACCCCATCTACGCCTACTTCGAGGTCTCGGAGCGATTCGTCGCGCGTGCTCTCGAGCAGCAGGGAGGGCACAAAGACCCGGACGAGCTCGAGGACACCAGGGCGACCCTGCTGCTCGAGGAGACCGGCCTCGAGATCGAGGGATATCTCGACACCCTCGAGAACACGGTCGATCCCGCCACCGGGACCATTCGCGTCCGCGGGGTCTTCCCCAACCCGAACGCCAAGATCTTCCCCGGCTTCTTCGTCAGGGTGCGGCTCCCCGGCGAAGAGATCGAGGACGCCGTGCTGGTCCGAGAGACCGCTCTCGGCACCGATCTCGGCGGCCGCTACGTGATGGTGGTGGGTGCGGGCGACGTGGTCGAGCGGCGCTACATCGAGCCGGGACCGCTGCAGAGCGACGGCACCCGGGTGATTCTGCAGGGTCTCGAGGCGGGCGAGAGGTACATTTCGGAAGGACTGCAGCGCGCGCGGCCGGGGCTGCCGGTGACCCCGGTCGAAGCCGCGGGGCAGTAGCTGATGTTCAGCCGGTTCTTCATCTACCGTCCGATCTTCGCGGCGGTCATCTCGATCGTCATCGTGCTGGTGGGCGTGCTGTCGATCCCGCTGCTGCCGGTCGAGAGCATGCCCGACATCACCCCGCCCTCGGTTCAGGTCTCCACCGCCTACCCCGGCGCCGGCGCCTCGGTGGTGGCGGAGAGCGTGACCGCGCCGATGGAGGAGAAGATCAACGGCGTCGAGAACATGATCTACATGTCCTCGAAGTCGGCCTCGGACGGCAGGTGCAACATCACCATCACCTTCGAGGTCGGCACCGACGTCGACATGGCGACGGTGCTGGTCCAGAACCGGGTCAACGAGGCGCTGCCGGTCCTTCCCGAGGAGGTCAAACGGCAGGGTGTCAAGGTCGAGAAGCGGAGCACCAACATCACGCTGATGGTCAACATGGTGTCGCCGAACGGCACCTACGACGAGCTCTACATCTCCAACTACGTCACCACCCGCATCAAGGACGTGCTCGCGCGCGTCAACGGCGTTTCAAACGTCAACATTTTCGGCGCCAAGGACTTCGGTATGCGGATCTGGATCGATCCGCTGCGGCTGCGCGCGCGCGGGTTGACCACCATCGACATCGTCAACGCCCTGCGCGAGCAGAACGTCCAGGTCGCTGCGGGCCAGATCGGCGGCCAGCCCGCCCCTCCCGACCAGCCCTTTCAGTACTCGATCTCCACGCTCGGCCGGCTCGAGACCGTCGAGCAGTTCGAGAACATCATCGTCAAGCGCGGCGAGCAGGCGCAGCTGGTGCGTGTGCGCGACGTGGCCCGCGTCGAGCTCGGCGCCCAGAGCTACCAGTGGTACGCCGAGCTCGACGGCGCGCCGTCCATCGCCATCGGCATCTTCCCGGCGCCGGGCGCCAACGCGCTCCAGGTGGCCAACGGCATCAAGGCGCAGATGGCCGAGCTGGCCGAGGACTTCCCCGCCGACCTCGAGCACCGCATCGTCTACGACAC
>CAZMED010000557.1:0-1978 GCA_964565045.1 uncultured Thermoanaerobaculia bacterium | reverse complement strand
CGGCTGCGGCGACTGCCCGGGGCTGGTGGTGCCGCGGGTGGACCTGCAGATGACGGTGCTCGGCGCGCTCGGCGTGGGCGTCGACGAGATCTATTTCGGCACCTGCGTCAAGAAGGCCACCGGGCTCATGAACTGCCCCATGAACGTCGAGGGCGTGACCCGCGTCCTCGAGGACAAGTTCGGCGTGCCGGTGCACATGGGGACGCATGATTACTGATGAGTTCTTAATTCTCAATTCTTAATTCTCAATTCCCACCCTCCCTACCCCGTATTGGGAAGGGCGGGAGAAATTAATAATTGAGAATTAAGAATTAAGAACTGAGAATTGACCTTCTCGGTCCCAGAGGAGTCTCGAGCCCACCGTGGGCTTGCTTTTCGACTGAATTGCCGTACAATGCCGCTCCCGGTTCGCCCGGGAAATCTCCTTGCTCCGGACAGGGTTCCGGGGCCGAAGGCCGAGAGGAGCACGACATGCCATTCTACGAGCTGGGGGTCATCATCGACCCCGAGGTGGCGCCCGAGGACGAGACCGCTTTCATGGAGCGGCTCGAGGGCATCATCACCGATGCGGGCGGCGAGGTCGCAGCCAAGGACCCCTGGGGCCGGCGCCAGCTGGCCTACCCGATCCGCAAGAAGAACTACGGCGTCTACCACTTCTGGAGGATCAACGTCGGCGGCGAGGCCATCGAGAAGCTCAACTTCGAGATGCGCACCAACGACGCGGTCATGCGCTCGCTGATCCTCAACATGGACAACGAGCTGCGCCGCAAGCGCAAGATGGACGCCAAGCACGAGGCCCGCACGGCGGCCAAGGCCGCGAAGGCCGCGGCGAAGGCCGAAGCCGCGGCCGACGAGGACTGAGGAGAGCCCCATGAGACCCAACAAGAAGCGCTTCCGCCGCCGCGTCAAGGTCTGCCGGTTCACGGTCGAGAAGATCAACTACATCGACTACAAGAACGTCGAGCTGCTGCGCGAGTACACGCCCACCAACGGCAAGATCCTGCCGCGGCGCGTGACCGGCACCCGGCCCGCCTTCCAGCACAAGCTGACGCGGGCCATCAAGCGCGCGCGCTACATGGCCCTGTTGCCCTACACGGGCAACTGATCCGGTCGCACGGTGAGGGAGCGCCGGGCGGCCAGCCCGGCGGCGACGCCTTGGTCGACGATCAGCCCACAACCCCGGCGCCGCCCGCGGCGCCGCCCCGCATCCCGCGCCTCGGCGCCGCGGCCTCCGGCCTGGTGGCGCTGCTGCTGGTGGGGGCGCTGTTCGCGATCCCGCTGCTCGGCTTCCTGATCGCGCCGCTCGGGCTCCTGCCGGTGCTGCACTTCCAGGCCGCGGGCGCCCCAGGGGTGCGCGCCTGGGGGCCGGTGCTCGGCCTGTTGGCCGCGGCCTCGCTCGTCGGGCTGGCCGCCCTCGCCCTGCCGCTGCTCGGCGCCTACGCGGCGCTGGTGGTGCTGCCGGCGGCGAGCGTCGAGGCGTGGCGCCGTTGGGGTTTCAGCGAGGGGCGCTGGGCGGCGCTGACGACCCTGGCCGCGACCGTGCTCGCGCTCGGGGCGGTGGCGGCGCTGGCGGCACCCGAGACGCCCATGGCGGCGGTCGCGGGGTGGATGCGCGCGGCCGTGGCCGACGCCGGCGACCTCTACGCCGCCTGGGGCATGGCGGACGGCGAGCTCGAGCTGGCGCTCGATGCCGTGGAGCGCGTGGTGGGCTGGGTCCTGCCGTCGCTGGCGGTGGGCTACCTGGTGGTGGTGCTCTTCTGGGCGCGGCCGCGCCTGGCGCTGCTCGGGTACGAGCTGCCGATCAGCGCCTTCGAGGACTACCGCAACGACGACTGGCTGGCCGCGGCCTTCGCGGCCGCCGGCATCGCCACGCTGGTTGCCGACGGCGTCGTCCGCTGGCTCGCACTCAACCTGCTCGTCGCCGTGCTCATCTTGTATTTTGTCCAGGGTTTGGCTATCATTCGGGCCCACCTCGCGC
>CAZMED010000556.1:0-1986 GCA_964565045.1 uncultured Thermoanaerobaculia bacterium | reverse complement strand
AAGAAGATCTCGCTGCGCATCCGCAACTTCGAGACGGGATCCACCCAGACGCCGGAGCAGAAGGACGCCCAGGGCAAGGTGGTGCAGGCGCGCAGCCGGAGCCACGGGCGACCCTCCAAGGTCAACGACCGCGACGGCAACCCCGTGGACATCTCGGCGGTTGTGGTGTGGCGGGTGGTGAACACCGCCGAAGCCATGTTCGAGGTGGACGACTACGAGGACTTCGTGGCCGTGCAGAGCGAGGCGGCGCTGCGCAACATGGCCAGCCGCTATCCCTACGACAGCGAAGACCACGAGATCTCGCTGCGCGGCAACACCGACGAGATCTGCCACCAGCTCCAGACCGACATCCAGGAGCGGCTCGACAAGGCCGGGGTCGAGGTCATCGAGGCCCGCATCAGCCACCTCGCCTACGCGCCCGAGATCGCCGCCGCCATGTTGCAGCGCCAACAAGCGCAGGCGGTGGTGGCGGCGCGCACCAAGATCGTCGAGGGCGCGGTTGGGATGGTGCAGATGGCCCTCGACCACCTCGCCAAGGACAACATCGTCGAGCTCGACGACGAGCGCCGGGCGGCCATGGTCTCCAACCTGCTGGTGGTGCTGTGCAGCGACCGCCACACCCAGCCGGTGGTCAACACCGGCAGCCTCTACACGTGAGCCGTCGCGAGGCCTTTCTGGTGCGGCTCGACCCCAAGGTCCTCGACGCCGTCCGCCGCTGGGCCGCGGACGATCTGCGCAGCGTCAACGCCCAGATCGAGTTCTTGCTGCGGAGGGCCCTCAAGGAGGCCGGACGACATCCCGCCGCGAGAAGAGGCGGAGCCGGGAACGACAAGGGCGAGTGATCGTTTGAACGTTGGAACGTTCAACGTTCGAACGTTCCCACCCGCCCGGCACGCGGGACGCGTGCCCCACAAGACGGCGTTGGCGCGCGGTGGGTTGTGTGGGGCAGCCGTCCCGGCTGCCGGGCGCGTGGGCGTCCTCGCCCCTCGTATCTCGCATCTCGAACCTGAAGCAGCCTTCAGTCCGTCATCCAGTGCGTCTTCATCCAGTCGACGGTGGCGTGCAGGCGGAGGCGGTCCGCGAAGTCGATCATGTAGGGGATCTTCTTGACCGCGTCCATGGGGATCGAGACATCCGGGGCAAAAACCGGCGCCAGCCGGTGGTAGCGCTCGCGCAGCATCTGGCTGCACTGGTAGTCGGCGATGCCGGCGATGCCGTCGAGCATGAGGCTGATGAGCGGTTTGACCCACTGCACGTAGCCCCAGTCGTGGGTCGCACCCTTGATGGAGAACAGGCTGGTGCCGGTGCCCAACGACAGCAGCACCAGGTCATCGAGATTCACCGGCGGGTCGAAGTAGCGCCGGTCGCGGGTCTGGGCCAGCGCGCACATGGAGGGGTTGTTGGCATACACGCCGCCGTCGATGTAACCGTCCACCGACGGGAAGTAGGTGGGCGCGGCGGCGGTGTAGAGCCCCACCTTGTAGGCGAGCTGCGAGCGGTCGTTGTTGGGCCCCGGAAAGTTGTGGAAGATCTTCGGCTTCCAGCTGCGCCGCCGCTCGTCGGGGTCCTCGTTGTCGAGGTCGAAGGCGGTGACCAGGACCCGCTTGCCGAGCTGTCCGAGGGTCGTGTCCGCACCCAGCACCCGCTTCAGGACCCGCCGCATGGGCGCGGTCTTGTAGTCGGCGCCGCGCAGCTTGCCGAGGTCGAGCAGATCGTCGACCCACGAGTCGTCGAAGATCACGGGACCGTCGTCGACGTAGAGGCCGCGGATCTCCTCGAGCCCGAGACCGCGGGCGATGCCGAGCGCCAGCAGCCCACCGGTGGAGGTGCCGGCGATGAGGTCGACCTTGTCGAGAAAACCCTCGAGGCCCGGGGTTGCGGCCAGCCGCTGCATCACGACCGTGGTCACGATGCCGCGGATGCCGCCGCCGTCGATGGCGAGCACGCGGTACTTCGGCATATTGCACCTCCGGCAATTCGCCGGCC
>CAZMED010000555.1:0-1988 GCA_964565045.1 uncultured Thermoanaerobaculia bacterium | reverse complement strand
GGATCTCCTTGCGCTCCTCCTCGTTGGGCAGGTCGACGAAGAAGACCTGGTCGAAGCGCCCCTTGCGCAGGATCTCGGCCGGCAGCAGGTTGATGCGGTTGGCGGTCGCAGCGACGAAGACGTCGGCGCGGTGCTCCTGCATCCAGGTCAGGAAGGTCGAGAAAATGCGCGTGTTGGCGCCCGTCTCGCCCTCGTTGTAGCCGGCGATGCCCATCTCGATCTCGTCGATCCACAGGATGGCGGGGGCCACGGACTCCACCGCCTCGAGGGCGCGGTGGAAGATCCACTCGGCCGACCCGTGCACGCCGGCGAAGACCAGATTCATGTCGAGCCGGAACAGGGGCAGCTTCCACTCGTTGGCCACCACCTTGACCGCGAGACTCTTGCCGCAGCCGGAGATGCCCATCAGCAGCACGCCGCGCGGCCGCGGCAGACCCTGGCCCCGCGCCTCCGGCATGAAGAGCGTGCTGCGCTCGGCGACCCACTCCTTGAGCTGGTCGAGGCCGCCGAGCTGCTCGATGGAGGAGTCCGGCGGCACGAACTCGAGGATCCCTTCCTTGCGGGTGATCTGCTCCTTCTCCTCGAGGACCTCCTTGAAGAAGGCGTCGTCGAGCTCGCGGTGGCGGTCGAGGAGGCGCCGCAGCATGTGCTCGGCCTCGGTCAGCGACATCCCCTTGAGCGATGCGAGCAGCCGGTCGAAGGCGGAGCGGTCATCGCTCCGTTCACCGACCAGCCCGGTGACCAGCGACCTCACCTCGTTGTCGTCCGGAAACAGCGAGATCACCACGTAGGCCAGCGGCTTGATCGAGTCCGGGAGCTCGGCGTTCTGCTGCAGCAGGAAGAGGAAGCGGCCGGTGTTGCGGATCTTCATGGCGGTGTCCCGCAGCCGGCGGCGGATCTGCCGGTCGCCGAGCATCTCGCCCACGTCCTTGAGCAGGTAGAGCCCGCGCGGCCCGGATTCCCCGATCCACGCGAGGGCCGCCATCGGGTCGCGGTGGCCGTCGCCGTCGTGGCCGACGAAGCCGTCGACGCAGTTCCACACCACCACCGGCAGCTCGGAAGGCTTGGCGCCGGCGCCGAACCGCCGCAGCAGCTGCTCCTGGCGGTCCTCCTCCGGGCTCACCAGGACGGTGATCGGGTAGGCGGAGGCGAGGGCGGTGCGGATCTGGTCGAAGGTGGTTCGCATGAGCGGCTCTTTCTGATTCTATCGCGATCGGGCCCGGTTCGGCCGGATCAAGGTGTCAGCGGCGCTTCGCACCACCGGCGCGGAGCGAGCGGCCGTCGCGGAGCACGGTGCGGAACACCGCCGGCTGCCACCGTTCGCGGGCCCGCCACACCAGCACGGCCGCGACCGCCAGCACGAGCACGATCGCCAGGCGGAAGGCGAGCAGCCGGCTGCTCTCCGCCGATGCCGCCAGCCGGCCGAGGTCGCTCGACAGCCACCAGCCGAGGCCGGACCAGACCGCGGCATGGATCACCAGGGCGCCGAGGTCGATGGCCGCGAAGCGGGGCCACGGCACCCTGATGACGCCGCAGGCCGCGAGCCAGGCGCCGCGCCCCAGGGGCAGCACCCGCGCCGGCACGAAGCCGAGCAGCGCGCGCGGCGAGCCCTCGATCCGGTCCGTCACCGCCCGCAGGCGGCTCTCGACCCGCGGGAAGCGGCGCAGCCGCGGCCGCAGCCAGCGGCCGCCGAGGTAGACCGCCTGGTCGGTGAGGAAATGGCTGAGGATCACCGCGCCGAGGAGGGTCGCCGCGCCGCCGGGCGTCGCGCTGCGGGCGGCGAGGACCCCGATCGCGATCATGAAGAGCTCCTCCGGGATCCAGTGGCCGACCAGGCGGATCACCGGCGGCAATGCCAGGGCGAGCAGCAGCGCATGTGGCTCGAGCCAGTTGAGGAGGTCGACGAGGGAGTCCATGACCGCACCGAGTATAGCCGAGGGCAGGTGCATCACAACGTTGGAACGTTGAAACGTTCAACGTTGAACGTT
>CAZMED010000554.1:0-1990 GCA_964565045.1 uncultured Thermoanaerobaculia bacterium | reverse complement strand
CCGACACCGCCCGTTTCATGGTGCTGTCGCTCGCCTTCGCCTGCTCCTGCGGCGGCATGGGCACCCTGGTGGGCGGCGGCCGCAACATGGTCGCCGCCGCCTTCCTCAAGGAGCTGACCGGCATCGAGATCAGCTTCCTCGACTGGATCAAGTACGCCTTCCCGCTGGCCCTGGTGACGGTCCCCACGGCGATTCTCGTGGTCTACCTCGTCTACCGGCCCGACGCGACGATCCAACTCCCCAGGTACGACGGTGAGATGGCAGCCTGGACAGCACCGCAGAAGCGCACCGCCCTGATCCTGGGTGCGGTCTTCGTCACCTGGCTCACCAAGGGGCTGCACGGCATCGACTACTCCATCACCGGTATGGCCGGGGTCGCGGTGCTGGTCGCCGTCGGCACCCTGCGCTGGCGCGACATCCATGAGAACCTGGAGTGGGGGACCGCGATCTTCATCTTCGGCGGCGGCATCGCGCTCGGCCTCGCCATGGCCTCCTCCGGCGCCGCTTCCTACTTCGCCCACCTGTTCTTCCCCCTCGTCGAGGGCCGGGGATGGCTCGTCCTCCTCGCCGGCGTCTGCGTCTTCGGCGCCCTGGTCACCAACGCCATGGCCAACGTCGCCGCCGCCGCCCTCATCCTGCCCATCGTCATCCCGCTCGCCCAGCTCGAAGGCGTCGACCCCCGCGTCCTCGCCCTCGGCCTGGCCTGCGCCACCTCCTTCGCCATGCTCCTGGTCATCGGCTGTCCGCCCAACGCCATCGCCTACTCGTACCGCCAGTTCAGCGCCTTCGACCTGACCCGCGCCGGGCTGGTGGCGACCCCCGTGCTGCTCCTCCTGCTGCTGGCCGCGGCCGGCATCTGGTGGAGCATCCTCGGACTGCTGTAGGAGTCGGGCCATGCTCAAGATACCCATCGACATCCTGGTCGTCGACGACGAGAAGGACTTCGTGGAAATGCTGTCCCTGCGCCTCGAGGAGGCGGGCCACCGGGTCCGCACCGCGTACGACGGCGACGCCGGCCTCGCCGCCCTCGAGGAAGCCGAAGCGGACGTCGTCATCCTCGACATCCGCATGCCGGGCAAGGACGGCATCACGGTCCTCAAGGCGATCAAGAGCCGCCATCCCATCGTCGAGGTCATCCTGCTCACCGGCCACGGCACCATCGACACCGCCGTCGAGGGCCTCAAGTCCGGCGCCTTCGACTACGTCCAGAAACCTGCCCGCTTCGACGAGCTCCTCGACAAGCTGCACGCGGCCCGCCACCGCAAGGCCGAGCACGAGGAGCGGATCCGCCGCGCCGAGGCGAGGCTCCTCCTGCGCCAGAGCGGCGACATCTGAAAGGAAGGCTGCCGATGGTGTTTCGCAACAAGTACTTCCAGATAGGCCTCGCGATCGCGCTCGGGCTGCTGGTCAACGCCCTGCCGCGCCCCGAGGGCACGGTCTTCGAGATCGCGGCCGACCCCGACCGCCGCCTCGCCGCGGCGAGCGCGGACGCCTTCGTGGTCACCGACTGGGAAGGCGGCGACGGCATCTACCGGCTCGAGGCGGCCGCGGGGGTGGGTTCTCCCGGCGTCATCCTGACCGGGGCGGCGGCGGCCATCGATCCCGGCATCGAGATCGGCTACGTCAACGGGCTGTCGCCCAAGGCCTTCCGCTTCCTGGCCTTGCTGGTGGTGCTGATCTTCATGTTCGTGGTGGAGCCGATCCCGCTGGAGATCACCGCCATCATGATCGGGGTCCTGCTGGTGGCCTTCCGCATCGTCGACCTGACCGAGGCCTGGGCCACCTACATGCACCCGGTGGTGGTCTTCATCATGTGCTGTCTGATTCTCGCCATCGCACTCGAGAAGGCCGAGCTCACCGAGCGACTCAGCCACGCCATCGCCAAGCGGGCGGGAAGCAGCGTGATCCGTTTCACGTTCATCCTCTCCATCGGTCTCGGGATCGGCTCCGGCGTCATGCACGACGCGGCCGCCACCGCCATCGGCATCGC
>CAZMED010000553.1:0-2019 GCA_964565045.1 uncultured Thermoanaerobaculia bacterium | reverse complement strand
CCCGCCCTCGCCGCGGACCTGCTTGACGACCTCGGCAATGCGCTCGTCGGACATGCCGAACTGCTTCATCCGCTCCTTGATCCGCTCCAGCTCTTCGGGCGTGGCGTTCTTGATTCTCTCGACCATGAACGGCGGGATGCCGCCGCCGGCGTTGCCCGGACCGCCGGCTCCCGCACCCTGGGCTGCGCCGCCGCCCGGGCCCTGACCGCCGCCGGCCCGCATCTGCTCGATCCTGGCCTCGATCTCGGCCTCCGACAGGCCGCGCTCCTGCATCCGCTTGCGCATGGCCTCGACGGCCTCGGGAGGTGGGCCGGAGGCCTCGGCGACCGGTTCCGCGACGGGGGCGTCGCCGAGCACCATCACGGGGGTGCCGTTGGCCAGCCCTTCCTGGCCGAGCACGATCAGCTGCTCCCCGTCGGCGAGCCCTTCGAGGATCTCCACCGAGTCCTCGTCGCGCAGGCCGAGGCGGACCTCCCGCCGCTGGGCGGTACCGTCCGCCATCACGTAGACCGTGTCGCCCAGTGAATCGAGCACCAGCGCATCTCGCGGGATCACCAGCACGTCCTCACGAGTCTCGGTCTCGAGGTACACCGAGGCGAACATTCCGGGCCGCAGCTTGCCCTGTGCCCGCACCTCGAGCGTGACGGTGAAGGTCCCGGACGCGGGGTCGACGGTCGGCCGCAGGCGCGCGACGGAGGCGGGGAACCTGTCGTCTGGAAAGGCCTCGACCTCGATGTGGGCGGTCTGGCCCACCCGCACCCGCGGCAGGTCCTTTTCGGGCACTTCCACCCGGCACAGGAGCGGCGTGAAATCGGAGACTCTGAACAGCCGGGTGCCGGAGGTGACGTACTGTGCGAGCTTGATGTCGCGGGTCACCACCTGGGCGTCGAACGGGGCGCGGATCTCGGTATAGGCGAGCTGGATCTCGGTGCTCTCGAGCTGCGCCTGGGCTGCGGCCAGCTTCGACAACGCGCTGTCGTAGGCTTCCTGGCTGACCAGACCCTCGTCCCGTGACGCTTTCGTGCGGTCGAAGGCGAGCTGCGCCTCGTCGCGCGTGACGCGGGCGATCGCGGCCTGGTTCTTCGGCTCGCGCTCGTCGATGCGCGCCATCAGCTGGCCGCTGCGGACCATCTGGCCCTCCTCGGTGAGGATCTCGGTCACCGGGCCCGAGGTGCGGGCCACGATGTCGACCTCGTTCTCGGCCTCGAGGGTGCCGTTGGTCTGCAGGTACTGCGAGATCGCGCGGCGGGAGACGGTCTCGACCCGAACCGGCACCGCGGCGGTCGGCGACCCGGGTGAGCCCGTGCCGCCCATCCGGCCCGGCCCGGCCGCAGCGCCGTTGCGGGCGGTGGCGTCGCCGGGCGACCCGCCGCAGGCGGCGAGGGTGAGAAGGGCAAGAGACGACGCCAAGGACACGATGGTTCGCTTGATATTCACTGTTCAGGGTTTCCTCGAGGGTTGTTCAGCACGCACGTCGGGTACGGGCACGGAGACGGGCACGGGCACGGGACGGAGGACCGCGGCGGCGATTCGGCGGGCGAAGACCGTCAGGTCGTCGATCAGAGAGTAGATGGTCGGGATCACCATCACCGTGAGGAATGTGGACATGGTCAGCCCGCCGAGAATGACCAGTCCGATGGGCGCCCAGAAAGCGGCGCGGCCGTCGGGCGCGCCGAAGATGCTCGGCAGGAAGTAGCCGGCCACCATGGGTGAAAGCCCGAGCACCGTGGTCATGGCGGTCATCAGGATCGGGCGCAGGCGGTGGCGGCCGCCGAGGACGATGGCCTCGTCTCGCGGCAGGCCCTGCCGGCGGAGCCGGTTGATGTGGTCGACCAGCACGATGGCGTTGTTGACGACGATGCCCGCGAGGAGGATGAGACCCATGTCCGAGCTCGACGAACGCGCCTGGCCGGTCAACGTCATGATGATGCCGACGCCGATGAAGGCGAACGGCACCGAGAACATGATCGTGAAGGGCTGCGCGAAGCTCTCGAACAGGGACGCCATCACCATGTAGAT
>CAZMED010000552.1:0-2021 GCA_964565045.1 uncultured Thermoanaerobaculia bacterium | reverse complement strand
GCGAGCGGTCGGCGAGGTTGGAGAGGATGCGCAGGAAGACCTTGCCGCCGGTGATCACCTCGACCAGAGAGGCGACGCCCTCGCACATGGTGTTGACAAGGTTGGCGCCCATCGCATCCCGGGTGTCCACCAGCAGGTGGGCCACCAGCATCTCGTGCTTGCCCGGCGCGGCCGGGAACAGAAAGACCTCGAGGTCGCGGGCGCCGCCGCCACGCGCCACCAGCCGCGGGTGGAGGCTGTTGGCGAGGTTGAGCACCTCCTCCTTGCGCTGCAGGAGCTTGCTCCGCGCCTGGCTCGGGTGCGGCACGCCCATGACCTGGATCTGGCCCACCAGGATCGGCTCGGTGCTGCTCGAGGTGAAGCCCCCCGCCGCACGCGCCGTCTTCGCGGCATAGCTCACGGCAGCGACGATGGAGGGCTCCTCGACCGCCATCGGCACCACGTAGTCCTTGCCGTTGACCATGAAGTTGAGGCCAAGGCCGACCGGCAGCCCCATCACCCCGACCACGTTTTCGATCATCGTGCCGGCGTCGTCGACCGACAGCAGGTGGCGGCCGGCGAGCAGGTTCTTGTAGTCCTGCTGCGAGATCAGCCCGCGGTCGCGGATCGCACGCACCCGCTCCTCGATGCTGAGCTTGTGGAACGACGGGATCACCGAGCCCGTCGTCCTGATGGTGTTCGAGTCCGATTTTCCGCGCGGCATCTTGATCCCCCACTAAGCCTTCGTGCGGCAGCACTTTATCGCAATTTCGAGCAGCACGACACTCGCAGAACGTATTCTCCGCACGCTCACATTCCCGATCGCAGGAGGCCGTTCGGGTCGATCCCGAGCTCGGGGAGGCGAAATCCTGCCTCGGCGACGCGCCGCACGACCTCGTCGAGCCGGCCGCCGTCGTCCGCGAAGGCGAGGCCGAGGTCGCCGCCGCCGGCGCCGCTCGGCTTGTAGCGCACGCCGCAGCCCTCCGCGATCTGCCGGATGCGGCGGTGCTCGGCGGACAGGACCGGCATCCCGATCGCCTCGCCGAGCGCCTCGAAGCCTTCCCACGAGGCGTCGACCGCCTCGAGCAACGCGCCGGCGTCCGCCCTCGCCATCGCCGAAGCCCCGGCGGCTGCGGCCGCGGCGAGCGCCGCCATCGCGCCTTCGACCTGCGCCCGGTGGCTCGCCCGCCGCGTTTCGAGGCGCTCGAGAAAGGCGCCCGTAGCGGCCGGCCGCCCGGTCCAGACCGCGAGCCAGCAGAGGTCGGCGGGGAGCGCCATCGGGCGGGCGGTCGCGACCCGCTGCCGCTCCTCGAGCCGGTACTCCAGCACCCCGCCGAGCAGGCTCGCCGCGACGTCGAGGCCCGAGCCGCGCCCGCCCTGGATCGCCCGGTGGAGCGCCACCACCTTCCGCACCCACTCGAGGTCGGGCCGCGGCAGCACGCCGCCCCCGATCCAGGCCTGGAGGGCCGAGGCCAGGGCCGCCGTCAGGGCGGCGCTCGAACCGAGGCCGAGCTTCACACGCCCGCTCCCGGCGTCGTCGAAGAACTCCGTCGTGTCGAGCTCGAGGGCGAGCGGCGGCAGCGCCCCGATCGCAGAGCCCACCGCGTTGCTCCAACCGCCGAAGAGCCGCTCCACCAGCTCGAGCCCGCGGCCTTCGCCGCCCGAGGCCCACCGCAGCGCCCCCGGAGGATCGAGCGCGAACCGGGCCGGCGCTTCCGTCAGCCCCGGCGCCGAGACCTGCCACCACGACCCCGGCGCCGGCGACGCGGTCACCAGCGCGCGGCGGTCGACCGCCCCCACCACCGCCGGCGCGCCGTCGAGCACCGCGTACTCGCCGAGCAGGATGAGCTTGCCGGGCGCCGAGACCTTCAGAGCACCGCTCACCGCGCGACCACCCGGGCACCCTCGCCGAGGCCGCAGCTCAGCACCCGCCCGACGCCCGGCACCCCCGCCAGCTCGTCGGCCACCCGGTCGCGGGCCTCCGGCAGGCACACCGCCTTGAGCTGCGGTCCGGCGTCGACCGTGAAGAACACGGGCACGCC
>CAZMED010000551.1:0-2025 GCA_964565045.1 uncultured Thermoanaerobaculia bacterium | reverse complement strand
GAACGACTTGATGATGTTGGGCAGGATCCCGAAGGTCGCCGAACCCACGAAGCCGATCCTGAGCCGCCCCTCGGCTCCTTGGCCAAGCCGGCGCACCTCGAGCCTTGTGTCGTCGAGCTGCCGCAGGATCGACTTGCCCCGTTCGAGGAGCCGCTCGCCCGCCTGTGTCAGGCTGATCGAACTACGGCCACGGTTGAAGAGCACCGCGCCAAGCTCCTCCTCGAGCTGCTTGATCTGGCGGCTGAGCGGCGGCTGTGCCATGTCGAGCCGCTCGGCCGCGCGGCCGAAATGGAGCTCCTCGGCGACGGCGAGGAAATAGGTCAGCTGCTTGAAGTTCACCGGCGTTCTCCCCGGGCTGACGTTACGGGATCGGCTTCCATGAAAAAAGGCCCCCGGAAAACCGGGGGCCAGGTTACAGGGAGGTAGGGGTAATCACTCCGCGGCGACCGCCTGGACGCCGGCGGCGGACTTCAGCACGAAGTCGAAGGTGAAGTGCAGATCCGTGCCGAGCTCCTTCGCGGCGGGCCGGAACTTGCCGATGAGGCTCTGCTTGACGGCGAACACGCTGTCGTCCTCGAGCCACTTGCTGTCGGCGTCGTAGATCTGGCTGATCAGCGGGCGGTAGCCGTCCTTCGAGATGATGAAGTGCATGTGGCCCGGCCGGTTCGGATGGTGGCCCATGAAGCGCAGAAGCTCGCCCGCGGTTTCGTCGTCCGGGATCGGATAGGGCACGGGGCGCACAGCGACGAAGGCATAGTGGCCGTTCTCGTCGGTTTCGAAACGGCCGCGGAGGTTGTATTCCGGCTGGTCGGGGTCGAGGTTCTCGTAGATGCCGTTCGGGGCGTCTTCCCAGACGTCGAGCGTCACTCCGGCGATCCCGCGCCCGCGCTCGTCCCGGACGTAGCCTTCGAACCAGACGGTCTCCTCGTTGTCGTAGTGCTTCTGGATCGTGGAGGCGCCCTTCGGCAGGACCGGCGGGTTCTCGCGGTAGAAGGGACCGAGAACGGTCGACTCGCTCTCGTTGCCCTCGACCGGGTTCGTCATCATGTCGACGAGCACCTCGACGCCGAGGATGTCGCCAAGAAGGATGAACTCCTGGCGGTTGTCGTTGCAGAGCTTCCCTGCACGGGCGAGATAGGCGCAAGCTTCGAGGAACTCGTTGTGCTGCAGCTTCACGTCCTTGATGAAGCCGTGCATGTGGCGGATCAGCGAGGTCATGATCTCGCGCTGGCGCTCCGTGATGTCGCCGTGCTTCCCGAGGCTCGCGATCACGACGTCGGTGATGTTCTCTGCGTTGACGATGCCCATGGGTTTATCTCCTCCTGGCAGTCTGCGTTGCGTTGACGGGACGCTCGGCTGCCCCCCGTTGATCCTCATGCTTTCCCGAACAGCGGCCCGGACCCAATGCTCGCCGGGGTATCGAGTGATACCGTTGCTGACAACAATAGTCTCAGTATGAGATTATGTCCAGAGGGCGCGATGCGTCTCGATGGTATCGCCCCATACCTGCGTCGGCATGGCCATCCCTCCGCGATGCGTGCCAGCAAGGATCCCGACATCTGTGAGACGGAGGCGCACATGATCGAGAGGTTTGCCCACATTCAGGCCCGGCTCCGCGAGGCGCCGCACCTCCTCCGCATCGGACGCCTGTTCTCGGAAACGGTTCTGGTGGAGGTCGATGGGGACGAGTTCTACCTGACCTTCGACAAGGGGCATCTGGTGGCGGTCATTCCAGGCCCGAGCCGCAAGACGCCGTGGCGGTTCGCCCTTCGGACCGATGCGGAGGCGCTCGCGCAATTCTGGCAGCCCTTCCCCGAACCGGGCTTCCACGACATCTTCGGCCTCGTGAAGATCGGCCGTGGCAGGATCGACGGCGACATCCTCTGCCTCGTCAAGAACCTGCGGTTCTTCAAGGACGTCATGGCGCTCGGACGCCAGGAAGCGGAGATGGCGGCATGAGCATCGAACCGATCACCGGACGGTACCTCACCGTCACCGTCGAAGGCGCGCCCCGCCGCATCTACT
>CAZMED010000550.1:0-2036 GCA_964565045.1 uncultured Thermoanaerobaculia bacterium | reverse complement strand
GGGCGATGGTGCCGACGATCCAGTCGGGGTGGGTCGGGCAGCCCGGAATGTTGATCACCGGCAGGCCCGTGAGCTCGGCGACGCTGACGATCCCCGTCGGGTTGGGATCGCCGCCCGGGATCCCGCCGAACGACGCACAGCTGCCGATGGAGAGCACGGCGAGCG
This sequence comes from uncultured Thermoanaerobaculia bacterium, assembly GCA_964565045.1. GTDB lineage: Bacteria > Acidobacteriota > Thermoanaerobaculia > Thermoanaerobaculales > Sulfomarinibacteraceae > Sulfomarinibacter. The sequence goes on along the minus strand of CAZMED010000550.1, from coordinate 1,871 downwards.
CGTTCGGCGCCAGCCACGACACCGCCTCCATGGCGGTGACATCGTGGCCGGCGGCGTCGGTCCACAGCATGCACGCATTGCCGCCGAACGCCGTCGGAATGCCGCCCTCGACGGCGAGCACGTAGTCCCCGGCAGCCGCGCTGTTGAGCGCGGAGACCGCCAGGCCGCCCGCCGCGCCCATCAGGTTCGGGTGGTACTCGAGGCCGATGGTGTTGAGGAGGAGGTCTCCGACGTCGGTCGGCCCCTCGCTGCCGATGAGGTTGGCCAGCGACACCGTACACCCGGTGCAGTTGGCGCAGGCGAGCCAGATCACCGTCGGCAGGCCGGCGCCGTTCGCAGCCAGCGCCGCCTCGAGCTTCGAGACCACGGGGCCGTCGAGCCCGAGCACGGTGGCCGAGGTGATGCAGTACTTGAGGAACGACCGGCGATCGACATGTCTCATGCCCAGCTCCTTTGCGACGCCCCGTTCGGCGACCCGTCCCCGGTCCGCGCACTCGTCCGGCCTGCACGGCAGCAGCGTGCCCGCGGGCGCTGATCACGACCCGAGGCGCGGGATCGCCGCCGTTGCTGCTGGTCTCGGTAGCGGGAACGAGGCACTGTTTTGAATCCTTGTCTCATGACGTTTTCCGTCCTCGCACAACTATTGTTGCGTTTGCGCATATGCGCAATAGCCTCCAAGGTGACCCGGGTCACGACACCTCCGAGGTCTCGCCCGAATCTGCACGTACCCCGCCGGACGCCGACGCCGGACGCCCAATTTCAAATCTCGGAATGCCGCCCACCACCCTGGCGTCCGGGTCCGCAGCCCACCCTTGTGGTGCGGGCGTTGGAACGTTCGTTCGAACTTCGAATTGCCGCCCACCCAGGGAACCTGCGGCGTCGCGGATTCACACCGAGACAGTGGCAGGAGCAGACGCAGTCGCAGTGGCCGTAGCCAGGGACAGTGACAATGACGGTGGCGGTGGCAGTGGCAGCGGGCAGTGCCCGAGGCGGGGCTACCCGACGGCGCCGTTGGCGATGGCGAAGATGCAGTCGGGTCGGCCTTCGGCGGCGACCGGGCCTCGGACCATTCGCAGGCTCGGCGGCGTGGGCTCGAAGCCGAGGTGCTCGAGAATGCTGCGTGCCTCCGGGTTGGGACCCGGCACGCCGAGGGTGATCCCCTCCCCCGCCGCGGCGGTGGTCACTGCCGCGCGCAGCAGCTCTTCCGCCGCCCGGGCATCGGCGGCCGCGCAGGGCCCGAGGCGGAGGCCGCGGTCGGTGCGAACGACCATCGCGTAGCCCGCGAGGCCATCGGGTCCCGCCACCACGACGGCCCGCTCGGCGCGGTCGAAGAGCAGCCGCAGCATTCGGCTGCGGTCATCGCCGAAAACGGTCCGGTCGAAGGCGGCGACGGCGGCGAGATCACCGCGCTTCAGTGCGCTGACCTGTGGCGGGCGGTCGAGCCGACCGCCGACGCCGCGAAAGCGCAGGGACTCCCACTCATCGGCAAAGCCGAGGCTGCGGTAGAGAGGGATTCCCGGCGGGTCGCCGTCGAGGCGGACCATTCGAACGCCCGCCGCCTCCAGGTGACGCAGGCCGTGCTCCATGAGCGCGCGACCGAGGCCGCGGCTGCGGTGCTCGGGGACCACGATGAGGTTGCCGATCCATGCGCTCGCGGGGTAGCGGGTGGTAGTGACCATTCCGACAGGCCGGCCGCCCTCCCTGGCCACGAAGCAGCCGTCGGGGTCGTGCTCCAGGTAGAGCTCGAAGTCCCTCCGCCCCGAGGCCCACCCCTCGCCGGCGGTCAGCTCGAGGGCGAACCCGAGGTCGTCGGAGGCCATGGGCCGGATCTCAGCCATTCGTCGGAGACCTCCCGCACGAGTCGGGGTCGG
>CAZMED010000549.1:0-2039 GCA_964565045.1 uncultured Thermoanaerobaculia bacterium | reverse complement strand
GTCGTGACCTTGCCCACGTACATCAGCGGCGAGTGCTCGAGCCACGGCGTCGGGTCCACCCAGGGCAGCGGATCATAGCGGTGGTAGCCCCAGTCGGTGATGTCGGTGGTGCCGGCGAAGCTCAACCAGTTGATCACCGGCGCCCGAACCGCGGCGGCCGCGAAGCGGTCGGTGTGGCCGATGCTCCAGCTCGAGAGCACCCCGCCGCCGGAGACTCCGGTCACGTACATCCGCGCCGTGTCCACCCAGCCGCGCGCCACGACCGCGTCGACCCCGGCCATGAGGTCCTCGAAGTCCACCGACGGGTACGCGTTGTCGATGGCATTGCCGAAGTCGGTGCCGTAGCCGGTGGAGCCGCGCGGGTTGGTGTAGAGCACCAGGTACCCGGCCGCGGTCAGCACTTGGAACGAGAAGTTGAAGCCCACGTTGTACATCGCGTGCGGGCCGCCGTGGATGTGCAGGATCAGCGGCCAGGTGCGCTCGGGGTCGAAGTCCGGCGGCTTGACGATCCAGCCCTGGATCTTCGTGCCGTCGGCCGATTCGTACCAGATCTCCTCGACGTCGCCGAGTGCGATCCCCGCCAACAGGTCCTCGTTGACCCGGGTCAGCCGATTGGGCAGCACCCTCCCGGGGAGGCGGTACAGCACGACATCCTCGGGATCGTGGGCCGACCTCAGGATGCCGGTCGCGACCCCTCCCTCGGACAGCGAGCTCAGGCTCAGCATGTGCGCGCCCTCGCTGAGCTGCCGCACGGTGCCGTCGAGGGCCGCGAGGTGGACGTTCGAGCTGCCCCGGTCGTCGGCGGTGAAGTACACACCGCTCGAGTCCGGCGCCCAGTGGAGGTCGCCCGGGCTGCGGTCGAGCGCCGGCGTCAGGGACACCATGTCGCTGCCGTCGATGCCAATCACATAGAGCTCGTTCACGCGGTAGGTCTGGCCGGTCCACGGGTAGCCGGTGAAGGCGACCCGTTTCCCGTCGGGTGACACCACCGGCCCCGACCACGGACCGTCGTGGAAGGTGAGGCGGCGCACCTCGCGGCTCGCCACGTCGAGGGCGTAGATGTGCGAACGGCGGTAGGCCAGGGCCGGGTCGTCCTCCGGCATGAGGCCGTCGAAGACGATGGTCTTCCCGTCGGGCGTCCAGTCGAAGCCGACGCCGTAGTCGAGCCCCATGGGGCGCGCGCCAACGTTCCACGGACCCTCGGTGAGCTGCCGCGGGGTACCGCCCCCGGCATCCACCACGAACAGGTGCCGGAAGCCTGCCTCCATGAAGCCGCGCCGGTCCTGGCGGAAGTAGACGCCCTTGACGACCCGCGGCGCCTCGGTCCACGAGGCGCCCTCGGGCGGCTTCGGCATGTCGATCTTCCAGCCCTCCTCGGGCTCGGTGCGCATGACGAAGGCGATCGAGCGACCGTCGGGCGACCAGCGGACGTCCGACGGCGCCTCGACGACCCGCGTCACCTGGGTCGCCTCGGGCGCGTCGAGCCAGCGGACGAAGATCTGGGTGCCCTTCGGCTCGCCGTCGTCGAGGTAGGCGAAGCGGGTGCCGTCGGGCGACCAGCGGGGGCTCGAGCCGGAGACGAGGAATCGGTTGCGCGAGCCGTCGGCGTTCATGATCCAGATGTCGGAGCGCCAGCGGTCCTCCATGCGATCCACCCACTCGCGGGTGTACAGGACCCTGGTCCCGTCGGGCGAGATCTGCGGGTCGGCCACGCCCTCCAGCTCGAGGAAGTCGGCGACCGTGAGGACGCGGGTCGCGTCGTTTTCGGCCGCCGCCGCGGCAGCGGCGCCGATGGCCAGGATCAGAACGAGGATGCTCGCGCGTCGCAGTGTTTTCATGGTGGCCTCCCGTCTGTTTCGCGGACCACGATAGCAGGGCGTGGGGGTGGGTTTGGGGCGTTTCTTGGGGAGCGAGAATTGAATTTTGAATTCTTAATTTCGAATTTTGAATTTTGAGTTCCCGGCCGCCCAGCCGGCGGAGGGGCGGAGGGGCAGAGGGGCGGAGGGGCGGAGGGGCGGAGGGGCGGAGGAGCCGAGGGG
>CAZMED010000548.1:0-2040 GCA_964565045.1 uncultured Thermoanaerobaculia bacterium | reverse complement strand
CCTGCCGGCGCTATCCCCCGGCCTGCACGGTGACCACGGGCTCGTTCTGGCCTCCCGTGGACTCGGCGAGCGAGAACATGAGCTGCATGAAGCCGAGCGTCCTCTTGGAATCGAAGTCGTCGAGATCGATCCAGTACCATGTGCGGCCGTAACGGACGGTGACGAATGCGTCGCCGGGACGGTCGGTCGACGAGTGAACGGCGATCATCGGCTTGAAACCGTACTTCCCCATGGCTTCGGTCGAGGGGCGCGGCGGCACCCGACCACTGCTCAGATGCTCCGGCGGAACGTCGATCCACAGGGAGAGCCCCGCCAGCATCTCGAGGATCGAACGCGAGAGCATTGCGATCTCGTCGCGTGCCTCGGCCTGGCGGCCGAAGACCAGGCGGTACTCCGTGGCCGAAGGGTCGAGGCCGAGGATCTCGCTGATCCTCTGCCGATGATGCCGCTGGGGTCCGGCCTCGTCGGCGTCGATCCTGACGATCGCCACATGCCCCTGACCGCGTTCTTCCACCCGGAACGAGAGACCGCCGGACTGCTGGATCTCGGTCAAGAGCGACACCAGCTCGTAGAACTGCTCCCCGTCACCGGACGCGTTGCCCGTCGTCTCGTGGGACACGCCGTTGACGGCACGAACCGTCAGGCGGAAGAGGTGGTCAACGCGCCATCCCGCCTGGACCAGCGACATGATGGAGTGGGGGGGGATGGGTGTCAGGACGCTGCGGGTGAACTCCGCGCCGGACAGCGGCAGGTAGGTGATGGTCGGACGGTCGGTATACCTCCCGCCGATCTGCAGCGGAGGGTTGACGACGGACTGCTGATCGTAACCCGGCGAGGCCGCGGCGGCCGTACCCTCGAACGAGTAGCTGTTGATCACCGACGTGACCTTCAGGAACATCGGCGCCTCGGCGTAGCGGAGCCCGACGAGGTTGAGGAGCATCTGCTCCTTCCAGGCCTCGCGCAGCGCCTCGGAGTAGTGGAACTGGTCGCGCGGAACCGTCTTCACCCCGATGCTGCTCGTGCAGCTGGCGACCGTCGTGAGGAGGGGCAGCACGACTGCAAATCGGATCGTGTGTCTGTTCATGCTCGACCACGAAGCAAGATCGCGGCCAGCTCGAGAGGCGGGGCATCGCATCGACGAAGGAACCACGCGCACAGGCGGAAATGCTCCCACTGCATAGCGATCCGTGTTCCAGCGCGGGCGCACGGTGGTGGAGGTGTTGGGGATCCCGGGGACGAACTCTCGTCCGCCTGACGATATTTCGTCCGGATGAGGATGCCGGATGAAGGGCCTGCTCGTGCCGGCGGTGACGATAATTCACTCAGAGGTCTTCAGATACGGACCGATGTGAGGCGACGGACGGCAATGGCACGCGTCGTGCAATGCTGTTCGGCGACCACCTGGAAACAGGCTTCCGGGACCTGTCCTATGGGCCGTTGGCGCGCGGCATGAATGAAGGGTTGCATCAATGTCAGAGCTGCGATTCGCGCGAGGAACACCGGGTTCGATGGGGGGTTCGGTGTTCGGAGCGGCAGCGGTGGTGCGGTTGGCTGCGGTCGTCACAGTGGTGCGGGACGAATCCTCCATCGGTGCCGTGGACGTGATGCTGTCACGCCTGAAGCAGCCGGCCAGTACGGAGCTCTGACGATGAGCGCCTGGGAGAAATTGAAGCACGAGCTCGAGGAGCTGGGGCTGGCGGGCCTCTACTTCTGCCTGTGGATCGGCATGCTGGTGGCGATCAAGAAGCTCGTTCTCGCCGAGTACCAGATCCAGTTCGCGGGGCTGTCGGCCGCACTCATCGGAGCGCTGGTGCTCGCCAAGGTGGTGCTGATTCTCGAGCACGTCCCGCTCGGTGCGCTGACCCACAGCCGACCCGCGTGGGTGGAGGTTCTGCTGCGCACGGCACTGTACGCTGCCGGTGTCGTGGTGGTGCTACTGCTCGAAAAGGGTTTCGAGGGCCGCCACGAGTACGGCGGCTTCCTGCAGTCCCTGAGATCGTTGTTCCAGCACGCCGACCTCGACCACGTGTGGGCCAACGC
>CAZMED010000547.1:0-2045 GCA_964565045.1 uncultured Thermoanaerobaculia bacterium | reverse complement strand
TCGAGCGCCAGCTCAGCTCGTCGCCGTGCATCAAGGGCACCTCGTGGGGCGTCTCTGCGGGCGAGAACTCGCCCCCGGGAATCTGGGTCGACCGCGGCTGCCGGGCCACGTTCGCGTACAAGCCGATCGAGTCCCCGTTCAACCCCTACGCCGGCACCCCCCACGATTTCGAGCTGGAGTGCGAGTCGCTGAGGGGCGAGTGGAATCACTGTGAGGTGCCCAGCATCCACCTGGCGCGGGTGGAGCTGATCGCCGGCAATTCCCAGTGCGAAGCCTACAAGGCCTGGGGTACCGACGACACCGGCATCTGGGTGCGCAGCACCTGCCAGGGCGCGTTCCGCGTCAAGTACCGCCACTGATCGGGCTCGACTCGACGGTGGGGGAACGACAATGGTCGGAGCTTCTCGAGCGACAGGAAAGGAGATTGAGATGCGTCGAATGAAGGCGTTCATGATCGGGGGATTGGCGTTGGCGGCCCTGGCTACCGCCGGCGGCGCCGCGGCCCAGCAGGGCGAGGCGGTGGAGTACTTCACCTGCGAGTCGAAGAACAACGGGCACAACGAGTGCCGGTACAACGCCAGCGGCATCGTGACCGTGCACGTGAGCCAGCAGAAGAGCAGCTCGCCCTGCACCTTCAACCAGAGCTGGGGCACCTTCGACGGCGGCGTCTGGGTGGACTACGGTTGCCGCGCGGAGTTCGTGGTGCGCCGGCCGCCCCAGACCAACAACTACAGCCCGCGCCCGATGGGCGGCACGCAGCAGTACATCAGCTGCGAGTCGAAGAACAACGGCCACAAAGAGTGCCGGGTCAACGGCATCGACCCCCGAAGCGTCCACATCGAGCGCAAGCTCAGCTCGGCTCCGTGCGAGCAGGGCTACTCCTGGGGGGTGTCGTCGGGCGAGAACTCGCCCGCCGGAATCTGGGTCGACCGCGGCTGTCGCGCCACGTTCTCGTACAGCACGCAGGGCAGCTCGTACTCACCGTACAGCGGGACTCCCCACGACTTCAACCTGGACTGCATCTCGGAGATGTCCGAGTGGAGGCACTGCGAGATCCCGCAGGTGTACCTCGCGCGGGTGGAGCTCTCCAGGGGCAACAATCAGTGCTACGAGTACAAGGCCTGGGGCGTGGACGACACGGGCGTCTGGGTGCGCGGCAACTGCATGGGCACCTTCCGCGTCATCTACCGCCACTGAGGTCCGCTCGCCCGCTCGGCGGGCCGAAAACTCTGGACGATCTTCGGCCCGGCGCCCGCCGTGGCGCCGGGCCGCTTCTTCGACGCTTGCAGAGCCTCGAGCCTGCCTCTGAAAATCCGCATGAACGACGCGGCGAGCGAACGTCCCGCGTCCTGCCACGAGATTGGAGCACGAGACCATGTCGGACCTCATGACGATTCTCTCCCAAGCGATCTCCGGGGGAGCTCTTCAGTCCATCAGCCGGACCATCGGAGCGAACTCGGACGAAACCTCGAAGGCCATCGCGGCGGCCATCCCAATCCTCGTGGGCGCCCTCGACCGCAACACCGACCACCCGGCGGGGGCCGATGCCCTGGCGCGGGCCCTGCGGCGCGACCACGACGGCAGCATCCTCGACGATCTCGGGGCCTTCCTCGGGAGCGGAAAGTTTGACGACGGCGCCGACATTCTCGGGCACGTTCTTGGCGGCAAGCGGCAATCGGTGGAAGCCGGCCTCAGCAGGGCGAGCGGGCTCGACATGGGCAGCGTTGCCAAGCTGCTGCCCATTCTCGCCCCCATCGTCCTCGGGGCAGTCGGCAGGATGCAGCAGCGGCAGCGGCTGGACGCCTCCGGCCTGTCCAACGCCCTCGCCGCGGAACGTCGGCGCGCGCTGCAGGCCCACCCGCACGCGGCGAGCGCCCTCGAGAGCCTGCTCGACACCAATCACGACGGTCAGGTCGTCGACGATGTGGTCAAGATCGGCTCGAGCCTGCTCGACTCGTTCCTGAAGAACGCATGATCGACGGCGATGCCAGACCGAGAACCCAAGAAGGAGGACTGATCTCATGGGACTGATCGATTTCGTCAAG
>CAZMED010000546.1:0-2047 GCA_964565045.1 uncultured Thermoanaerobaculia bacterium | reverse complement strand
GGCAGCCGTTGTGCGGAATCGGCGTCACGTCGCGGATGCTGCGGATGTCGAGCCCGCTCGCGGCGACCGCGCGGATCGCCGACTCGCGGCCCGGGCCGGGGCCCTTGACCCGCACGTCCACCGACCGCACGCCCTGGTCCTGGGCCTGCTCGGCGGCGTTCTTGGCCGCCAGCTGGGCCGCGTACGGCGTGCCCTTACGCGATCCCTTGTAGCCGATGCGGCCGCCGGAGGACCAGCACAGGGTGCCGCCGCCGGGGTCGGTGAAGGTGACGATCGTGTTGTTGAAGGTGGCGTGGATGCTGGCCACGGCATGGGGGACGTTCTTTCGCTCCCGCCGCGGTTTCCGCGCACCTTTGCGTTCCTTGGCCATGCTCTGTCTCCCGCGAGTATGTCGCCTACGGTGAGGGCCTGAGGCCGATCACCGCGTCCTCACTTCTTGCCGGCCTTCTTCTTGCCGGCGACTGCCTGACGCCGCGGTCCCTTGCGGCCGCGGGCGTTGGTGTGGGTGCGCTGGCCGCGCACCGGCAAGCCGCGTCGGTGCCGGATGCCGCGGTAGCTCCCGATCTCGATCAGCCGCTTGATGTTCATCGCCACCTCGCGGCGGAGATCGCCCTCCACCATGCCCTCGCCCTGGATCACCTGCTGGATCCTCAGGACCTCGTCCTCGGACAGGTCCTTGACCTTGATACCCTCGTCGACCTTGGCCTTGGCCAGGATCTTCCTGGCCCGGGTGCGGCCGATGCCGTAGATGTAGGTCAGGCCGATCTCGACCCTCTTGCCCGACGGCAGATCAACCCCTGCGATGCGTGCCACCAGATACCTCCCCGATCAGCCCTGGCGCTGCTTGTGCTTCGGGTTCTCGCAGAGCACCCGCACCACGCCCTTGCGTCGGACGATCTTGCACTTGGAACACATTTTCTTGACCGACGGCCGGACTTTCATCGCCGTCCCTCCCTACTTGTAGCGGTACACGATGCGCCCTCTCTTGAGATCGTACGGAGAGAGCTCCACCAGCACCTTGTCACCCGGAAGAATACGAATGAAGTGCTTGCGCATCTTGCCGGAGATGTGCGCCAGCACCTCGTGCCCGTTCTCCAGCTCGACGCGGAACATGGCGTTCGGCAGCGGTTCCACGACCGTCGCCACGACTTCGATCGCCTCTTCCTTAGGCATGAACACACTCCCCGAGGCCGAGCACACGATGACCGTCGGCGGTGACGGCCACCGAACACTCGAAATGGGCAGCGAGTTTACCGTCTTCAGTCCTTGCTGTCCAGCCGTCGTCGTCGATGACCACCCGCCAGCTGCCGCCCGTGATCATCGGCTCGATGGCGATCACCAGACCGGGCTTGAGCGCCTGGCCGTGGCCGGGCTTGCCGTAGTTGGGTACCTGCGGTTCCTCGTGCAGCGCACGGCCGATGCCGTGGCCCACGAACTCGCGGACGACGCCGAAGCCGGCGGCCTCGGCCCGCCGCTGTACCGCGGCCCCGATGTCGCCGAGGCGGGCGTCGGGCCCCACCAGGGCCACCGCCTCGTCGAGGCACTGGCGGGTCACGTCCATCAGGCGCTGCGCCTCCGCACTGACCCGGCCGACGCCGAAGGTCACGGCGGCGTCGCCGTAGAAGCCGTCGAGCAGGACGCCGCAGTCGACGCTGACGATGTCGCCGTCCTCGATCCGCGCCGCACCGTTGGGGATCCCGTGCACGATGACGTCGTTGATGGAGGTGCACAGGGTCGCCGGGTAGCCCCGGTAGCCCTTGAACGCGGGAATGCCGCCGCCTTCGCGGATCATGCCCTCGGCGAGCGCATCGAGCTCCCCGGTCGTGACGCCCGGGGCCGCGGCCTCGCGCACCGCGTGGAGCACCTTGTGGACGAGGGCGTTGGCCCGCTCCATGGTCTCCAGCTCGCGGTCGGACTTGAGGCAGATCACGGGCTCACCCGCGCCGGCCGCGGATCCGGCCGCGGCGCATGAAGCCGTCGTAGTGGCGCATCACCAGCTGCGACTCGATCTGGTTGACGGTGTCCATGGCGACCCCGACCACGATCA
>CAZMED010000545.1:0-2067 GCA_964565045.1 uncultured Thermoanaerobaculia bacterium | reverse complement strand
GGATTTGGGATTTGGGATTTGGGATTTGGGATTTACCGCCCGCCCACCCGGCAGCCGGGACGGCTGCCCCACAAAGAGGCTGCAACGGTCGCTGCGCTCCGCCCCTGCAGCTGTCACTGCCATCCGCCGCTGTCACTGAACCTGAATCCGGGCACGGGCACAGGCCCGAGCGGTGGGGGGGCGGAACGTTCCAACGTTCAACGCTCGAACGTGTAACGATTCATAACAGCTCTCGAAGCCGTTGGTACCCCGCCCTACTGACCGGGACTTTGCGGCCGTCGGCGAGGATGGCGATGCGGCTGTCCTTGGCGTAGAGCTCCAGGCTCCGCAGGCGCTCGACGTTGAGAATGTACGAGCGGTGGACGCGCACGAAACGCGCCGGGTCGAGCCGCGCCTCGAGGGACGCCAACCGCTGCGCCTTGAGATGAACCGCCGAGCCTGAGTGAATCGCCACCGCGTCGTCGCGGGCTTCGATGAAGTCCACGGCGTCCACGGGAACGACCCGGACCTCGCTGCCGTCGCGAACCAGGATTCGCTCGAGGGTGCCTCGCTCGGGCTGTGCATCCTCCGCCAGCTCCTCGAGCGGCGGAGCCGCCTCGCCACGGCCGATCCGCTCGCGCGCCCGCGCCACCGCGTCGGCCAGGCGCTTGGCGCTGACCGGCTTGAGGAGGTAATCCACTGCGTGCACGTCGAAGGCGCGCAGGGCGTGCTCGTCGTGCGCCGTCACGAAGATGACGGGCATATCGCCCCCCAGCAGCTCAACCACCTCGAAGCCGTCGAGCTTCGGCATCTGGATGTCGAGCAGCATCAGATCGGGCGCAAGCTCGGCGGCGGCCTTGACCGCCTCGAAACCGTTGCCGCACTCGGCGACCAGCGCCACGCCCGCGATGTCGGCGAGGTACTCGCGCAGCAGCTGCCGCGCCGGCTCCTCGTCGTCGACGACGATCACCCGCAGCGTCTCATCGTCCATGGCTCACTCACCGCCCCTTCGGTCATCCAACCCCGGCACCAGCGGCACCGTCACCTCGGCGCGGTAGCCGTCGCCTTCCGGCCCGTGCCGCAGTCGCGCCTCGTCGCCGAAGACCTTGGCCAGCCGATCGCGGACGTTGGCAAGCCCGACTCCGGCGCCCGGTCGCGGCCGGCTGTCGGCGTCGACCGGGTTCTCCACCCACAGCGTCAGCCGCCCGCCGCGGCGCGCGGCCCCGATCCGCACCTCGCCGCCCTCCACCAGCCCCGCGATGCCGTGCTTGAGGGCGTTCTCCACAAGGGGTTGCAGGATGAACGGCGGCACCGCGTCGCCGAGACAGCGCTCCTCCACGGCCTCGGCGACCCGCAACCGGTGGCCGTAGCGCACCGTCTCCACGTTGAGGAAGCGCCGCACCTGCTGCAGCTCCCGCGCGAGCGGCTGCAGCCGCCCGCCGCGCTCGTCGAGCGTGCCGCGCAGGTAGTCGGCGAGCTCGATGCACATCGCGCGCGCCCGCGGCGGATCGGATCCGGCCAGCGACGCCACCGAGTTGAGGCTGTTGAACAGGAAGTGCGGGTTGAGCTGGGCCTTGAGCGCGGTCAACTCGGCCTCGCGCGCCGCCACCTCGGCCTCGAGGGCCCGGCGCTCGGCGACCCGAGACGCCTCGGCGGCTGCGAACAGGTAGTGGATTGCCACCGACAGCAGGTACAGGAGCAGACCCACCGCGAACACCAGGCCCGCCTGCTCGGCGCTGAGGGAGGCGGCGCCGCCCCAGCCCGTCGAGCGCGCGAGACCGCGCGCCAGCAACCACGCCATACCGACCCACAGCGCGGCCGAGATCGCGGCGGTGGCGAGGTGGGTAGCGATCGCCATCAGCGCCCGCTCGTCATTGAACGGCAGCGCACGGCATGGGTACCACGCCCCCAGGCAGAGGAATGCATAGACCGTGGTCAGCGGCAGAACGAAGAGCAGCGACTGCTTCCAGCCGGCCCAGCCGGTCAGCACCATGGCTGCGGTCATCAGGGCGAGCACCGGCAGCCACGCCACCAGGTAGAAGGCGAGCGAGCGCCGGTCGGCGAGGATCGGATGCATCGCGCTACCGA
>CAZMED010000544.1:0-2069 GCA_964565045.1 uncultured Thermoanaerobaculia bacterium | reverse complement strand
GGACCGGTGAAGATTGATCAATCCCGACGAGGGAAGGAAGAGAAAGGAAGAGGAATATGGACATCATCGTGACCCTCATCATCGGCGGCGTGGTTGGCTGGCTCGGGAGCTTGCTGATGAAGACCGACGCCCAGATGGGCATCCTCGCCAACATCGTGGTGGGCATCATCGGCTCGTTTCTCGGCTTCTGGCTGGCGGGCGCGCTCGGCATCGCAGCCGGCGGGACCGTCGTGCGCTGGATCATCGCCGTGGTCGGCGCCGCGATCCTCATCGGCATCCTCAAGATGCTCAACATCTTCAAGTGACCGATGACGACTGAACGAAACAACCGACTCGTGTTCATCGGGCTGGCGGGACTGATCGTCCTTGCCGTGCTGGCAGGAATGAAGGCCGCACGCCGCGGCGCATGAGATGACAGCGGGGCCGACCGCGGGCGCGGCCGTTCGACCCCTCCTCGAACGGCTGCCCCGCGGCACGGTTCTGAACGCGCAGACGGCCGGGCGGGAATCTGACATTTTTGACAGTGGCCCTCGAACCCGAAGGCCTGTAAAGAAGAGCACAACATCTCGGAATGATCGGCGCCCGCCCGGGGGTTGTGCCGTCGGTCCCGAGAAAACTGAGGAGAGCACGGATGTCGAGGATGAAGCTCCGCGCGACCGGAATGGTGATCGGACTGATGGTCATGGTGAGCGGCGCCGAGGCGCAGCTGCGGACCATGGGCAAGGAGTGCCGGGCCCAGGTGGCGGCCGCCGACCAGATGAACGCGGCCGGTGATTTCGCGGCGGCGCTGGCGGCCTTCGATGCCATCGTCGGAAAGTGCAAGACCAAGGACGCCCGCGAAGCGGCGCAGCTCGGTCGGGCCCACGCCCTGAACCGGCTCGGACGCCACCAGGAGGCCATGGCCGCGGCCGACGCCGCGATCGCGGTGTGGCCGAAGACGCCGAGCGTGGCGGGCTACTTCGAAAAAGCCTACGCTGAGGAGCACCTGGGCAATCTCGCGGCGGCGGAGGCGGACTACAACCGCATCATCGAGCTCACCGAGAAGAACCGGAACGTGGCCGAGCGCGCCACCATCTACGCCAAGGTGGCGGACATGTACAGCCGGTCCGGCAGGGCAGCCGAGGCCGAGATGTACCTGGGCCGGGCCATGGAGCTCGATCCCTCGAACACCGATTTCACCATCATGCAGGGCGACTGGGCGGTCCGGGAGGGCGACTACGACGCGGCCTTCGCGGCCTACGACCGGGCGGTGGTGCAGGGCCGTGCCGACGTGGAGATGTACCGGATCCGCACCGCGGCCCGCCTCAAGCAGATGGAAGAGAAGTACGGCACGACCAATGCGCAGGAGCTGCGCTCCGCGATGAACCCGACGGACACCGGGCTCGTGTGCATGGAGCTGACCAGGGCCCTCGAAAAGGGCCTGCGCGACATGCAGCTCGACATGTTCTCGGCCCTCGTGTGCCAGTGAGGCCGCGGGGCGCCGCCACTCTCGTGAGAAAGGGATCCCGACCATGAAGAAAGCTATCGCGATTGTCATGGTGCTGGCCGTTGTCACCGTCGGCTGCGCCAGCATGAACAACCAGCAGCAGGGCGCCGCCATCGGGGCCGCCGGCGGCGCCGCACTCGGCGCGGCGGTGTCGGACGGCAGCATCTGGGGCGTGCTCATCGGCGCCGCGGTCGGGGGGCTCGCCGGCAGCGCCATCGGCAAGCACATGGATCAGCAGGCCCGCGAGCTCGAGCAGGCGGTGCCGAACGCCGAGGTGCAGCGGGTGGGCGAGGGCATCAACATGACCTTCGACTCGAGCCTGCTCTTCGCCATCAACTCCGCGGAGCTGAACCCCACCGCCAAGAGCGATCTCGCGGCGGCAGCAACCGTGTTCACCAGGTACCCCGACACCAACATCCTGATCGAGGGCCACACCGACAACACCGGCACCGACGCCATCAACATCCCGCTGTCGGAGAAGAGAGCGCGTGCGGTCCGCGAGTTTCTCGAGAGCCAGGGCGTGGCGCCCTCGCGCCTGACCGAGAAGTGGTACGGCTCCTCGCAGCCCAAGTTCCCCAACGAC
>CAZMED010000543.1:0-2084 GCA_964565045.1 uncultured Thermoanaerobaculia bacterium | reverse complement strand
TGCTGATGTCGGGCAACGAGCTGTCGGCGGTGGCGGCGCTGCACGCCGGCTGCCGGTTCTTCGCCGGCTACCCGATCACGCCGTCGTCGGAGGTCCTGCACCTGCTTTCGGAGCTGATGCCCAAAGTGGGAGGCTACCTCGTGCAGACCGAGGACGAGCTGTCGGCCATCGGGGCGGTGATCGGCGGCTCCTTCGCGGGCGTCAAGTCGATGACCGCCACCTCCGGCCCCGGCCTGGCGCTGATGACCGAGATGCTGGGTCTGGCCGCGATGGCCGAGGTGCCGGCCGTGATCATCGACGTTCAGCGCGGCGGCCCCTCGACCGGGCTGCCGACCAAGTCCGAGCAGTCGGACCTCTGGCAGGCACTGTGGGGCTCGCACGGCGATGCGCCGCGCGTGGTGCTCGCCCCGGCCGACGTCGAGGACTGCTTCCACGCCACCGTCGCCGCCTTCAACATCGCCGAAGAAGCGCAGATGCCGGTGATCGTGCTGTCGGACCAGTTCATCGCCCAGCGCCGCGAGACCCTGTCCATGCTGACCCTCGACCACGAGGTCATCGGCCGCCAGGTGCCGTCGGCCGGCGACCTGCGCGAGTACAAGCGCTACAAGGAGACCCGCTCCGGCATCTCGCCGATGTCGTGGCCCGGCATGAAGGGCGGCGAGTACCAGACCAACGGCCTCGAGCACGGCGAGGACGGCTCGCCGACCTCGATGCACATCGTGCACGAGAAGATGAACGCCAAGCGCTACCGCAAGCTGCGGCTGGTGCGCGACAAGTACAGCTTCTACCGCCGCTACGGCGCCGAGCAGGCCGATGTCGGCATCATCTGCTGGGGCTCGTCCAAGGGGCCGGTCAAGGAGGCGGTGCTGAAGGCCAACGGGCGCGGCGAGAAGGTCTCGGCGTTCGTCCCGCAGCTGCTGTACCCCTTCCCCTACCACGAGTTCAACGAGTACCTGAAGACCGTCAGCAACGTGATCGTGATGGAGCTCAGCTACTCGGCCCAGTTCTACAAGTACCTGCGGACCTTCCTCGACCTGCCCGAGGCGCGGACCTTCGTCTTCAAGCGCTCGGGCGGCCGCAACCTCACCGTCGGCGAGGTCGAGGACAAGATCCAGAAGGTGCTCGAAATGAGTGCGCTCCGTCGGGAGGTGCTGGTATGAGCGCGAGCACGCGAGTCGAGATCAAGCCGGGCGCCTACAAGTCCGACCTCAAGCCGGTGTGGTGCCCGGGCTGCGGCGACTTCGGCGTTTTGAACGCCCTCTACCGCTCCATGGCGGCGCTCCAGATCGAGCCCTGGAACACGGTGATCCTGTCGGGCATCGGCTGCTCGTCGCGGCTGCCGGGATACGTCCACGCCTACGGCTTCAACGGCGTCCACGGACGCGCGCTGACCCTGGCCACCGGGGTCAAGATGGCGCGGCCCGAGCTGACCGTGATCGCGGTCGGCGGCGACGGCGACGGCCTCGCCATCGGCGGCAACCACCTCATCCACGCCTGCCGCCGCAACCTGGACGTCACCTACATCCTCATGGACAACGAGATCTACGGTCTCACCAAGGGCCAGGTGGCGCCGACCACACCGACCGGCGACAAGACCAAGTCGACGTACTGGGGCAACCCGGAGCCCGCGGTGGACCCGTGCGAGCTCGCGATCTCGACCGGCGCCTCGTGGGTCGGACGCGGGTTCTCGGGCGACATGAAGGGCCTCACCGAGCTCATCACCGGCGCCATCGCCCACAACGGTTTCTCGTTCCTCAACGTCATGTCGCCGTGCGTGACCTGGCGCGGCGACGACGAGTTCAAGCGCCTGAAGGCGATGCAGCGGCCGCTGCCCGAGGACCACGACCCGTCGCGGCGGGCCAACGCCATCGCCTACACCCGCGAGAAGGACGTGCTCACCACCGGTCTGCTGTACAGGGTCGAGGTGCCCACCATGATCGACCGCGTCGAGGCCATCAAGGAGAAGGCCATGGCCGGCAAGCCGGCGCCGTCCACCAAGGAGATGCTGGGCGCGTTTTACCCCAAGTTCTAGGCAATTCGCGGCGGGCCCTGGGCCCGCCACGAATTGCAGTGCGGCCGTCCCG
>CAZMED010000542.1:0-2088 GCA_964565045.1 uncultured Thermoanaerobaculia bacterium | reverse complement strand
CCGCCCTCCTCCTCGAGGAACTTGGCGGCGTGGTAGCCGACGTTGCCGAGGCCCTGAACCACGACCCGCTTGCCCTCGAGGCCGGGCGTGAGCTCGAGGGGGCGCATGTCGCGGCCGAGGCTGCAGACCTCGCGCAGGGCGTAGAAGATGCCGCGACCGGTGGCCTCGGTGCGGCCCTGGATGCCGCCCTGCTGGAGGGGTTTCGCGGTGACGCACCCGGGGGCGTTGATGTCGTGCGGGGCCAGCGAGGCGTAGGTGTCCGCGATCCAGCCCATCTCCCGCGGGCCGGTGGCGAAGTCGGGCGCCGGCACGTCGAGGGCCGGGCCGATGAAGTTCTTCTTGAAGAGCTCGAAGGTGAAGCGGCGGGTGATGCGCTCGAGCTCGCGCTCGGAGTACTCGTGGGCCGAGATCTTGACGCCGCCCTTGGCGCCGCCGAAGGGCACGTCGACGATGGCGCACTTGTAGGTCATGAGCGCGGCCAGCGCCATGACCTCGTCCTCGTTGACCATCGCCGCGTAGCGGATGCCGCCCTTGCAGGGCAGCATGTGGTGGCTGTGCTCGGCCCGCCACGCGTGCATCACCTCGATGCGCCCGTCGTCTCGCTTGAGGGGGAAGGTGAAGTGGATGACGCTGTTGATCGCTTTGATCTGCTCCAGCAGACCCGGCGGGTGGGAGGTCAGCGCCGCGGCGCGGTCGAAATTGATGTTCACCTGCTCGAAAAAGCTGATGGGCGCGGTCATGGGAGGCCTCCACCGGTCATTTCGGTTCCAGGATCATAGCAGGAGAGCGGCCTCGAACTGGGTGCCGGCCGGCTCGTGCGGGGACGCTCGCCGGGCCGCGCCGCCGGGCTCCCGAAGGGCGCGGCCGTGTAGTATGAAATTTCGGCGGAGAGTGAACGCCGGGAGGCGACTATGGCCGATGACGCGGTTCGTAACGAGGGCGTGGCGGCCGGGTATCAGCGGCCGATCGAAAGCGGCGACGAGTACGTGGCGAGCCTGCGCGGGCGTGATCTCCGCGTCTTCCTGATGGGGGAGCGGGTGACCGAACCGGTGGACCACCCGGTGATCCGTCCCTCCATCAATGCCATGGCCGCGACCTACGACCTCGCACTCGAGGACCCGGAGCTGGCCACCGTCCCATCGTCTCTCTGCGGCCGGCGGGTCAACCGATTCCTCCACATCACCGAAAGCGTCGACGACGTGGTGATGCAGAATCGGATGCAGCGCCGGCTCGGGCAGCTCACCGGCACCTGCTTCCAGCGCTGCGTCGGCATGGACGCCTTCAACTCACTGTACTCGGTGACCTTCGAGGTGGACCGGGCGCAGCGGACGGGCTACCACGAGAGGCTGAAGCGCTTCATCCACCACTGCCAGGAGCTCAACCTGGTGGTGGGTGGCGCGATGACCGACCCCAAGGGCGACCGCAGCAAGGGTCCGGTGGAGCAGGTCGACCCGGATCTGTACACCCGCATCGTCGAGCGCCGCGGGGACGGGATCGTGATCCGGGGCGCCAAGGCGCACCAGACCGGTTGCGTCAACTCGCACTGGATCATCGTCATGCCCACCATCCGGCTGCGCCCCGAGGACGCCGACTACGCGGTGTGCGCCGCGATCCCGGTCGAGGACCCCGGTCTGACCTTCATCTACGGCCGCCAGTCCTGCGACACCCGTGCGCTCGAGGGCGGCGACATCGACGTCGGCAACGCCCGCTTCGCCGGCCAGGAGGCGCTGATCATCCTCGACGACGTCTTCGTGCCCTGGGACCGGGTCTTCCTGTGCGGCGAGACTGAGTTCGTGGCGCCGCTCGTGGAGCGCTTCACCGCCTACCACCGGCGCAGCTACGTGTGCAAGACCGGGGTGGGGGACGTGCTCATCGGCGCTGCGGCCGCCATCACCGATTACAACGGCGTCCCGCACCCGTCGCACGTGCGCGACAAGCTGGTGGAGATGAGCCACCTCAACGAGACCATTTTCGCCGCCGGCATCGCCGCCTCGCACGAGTCCCACCGGACCGCAGCCGGCAACTGGGAGAACGACGGCCTGCTGGCCAACGTCTGCAAGCACAACGTGACCCGCTTCCCCTACGAGA
>CAZMED010000541.1:0-2109 GCA_964565045.1 uncultured Thermoanaerobaculia bacterium | reverse complement strand
AGGGCGGCCAGGGCCTGGTGCAGGCCATGGGCTACACCTTCATCGCGCTGCAGGGCTTCGATCTCATCGCCGCGGTGGGCGGCGAGGTCAAGGACCCGGAGCGCAACATCCCGCGGGCGATGATCCTGTCGCTGAGCACCGCCCTGGTCATCTACCTGCCGCTGCTGTTTCTGATCGTCGCGATGGGCTCGCCCGACCGGCCGGTGGCCGAGACCGCCGCCGCCAATCCCGAGATCATGGTCGCGGTGGCGGCCCGCAACTTCCTCGGCCCCGCCGGCTACTGGCTGGTGGTGGTGGCGGGGCTGCTGTCGATGCTGTCGGCGCTTCAGGCCAACCTGCTGGCGGCCTCGCGCTTCGCCCGCACCATGGCCGGCGACCGCACCCTTCCCCGCCGCTTCGAAAGCCTGACCCCGGGCAGCGGCACCCCGGTTCCGGCCATCACCCTCACCGCCGCCACCGTTGCCTTCGTGCTGGTGGCGGTCCCCGACGTGGCCGCGGCGGGCGCCATGTCGAGCCTGATCTTCCTCACCAGCTTCGCCCTGGTCCACGGCATCGCCTTCCTGGCGCGGCGGCGGGCCCTCACCGCGAGCCCCTTCCAGACCCCCGCGTTCCCGCTGGTGCAGGTGGTGGGCGGGGCGACCTGCATCGCACTCGCCCTCTTCCAGTCGGTGGCGGTGCCGTCGGCCGGAGCGCTGACGGCGTTGTGGCTCGCCGTCGGCGGGCTGCTGTTCATCACCCGGCTCGCGTCGCGCGCGCGGGTCTTCGACGCCGCCGCCGAGGCCCTCGACCCGCAGCTGCAGCGGCTGCGCGGCCGCAGCCCGGTGGTGCTGGTGCCCATCGCCAACCCGGCCAGCACCGAGACCCTGGTGGCGATGGCCGACGCGCTCGCGCCCCGCCAGGTGGCCCGCGTCCTGCTGCTGTCGGTGGTCCGTCCGCACGAGGGTTGGAACGGCCGCGACATCGGGCAGCAGGTGTCGGACGCCCAGACCATCCTGGGCGGGGCGCTGACCACCGCGCTCGCGGCCGATCTCCGGCCGGAGGCCCTGATCACCGTCAGCGACGATCCCTGGGGCGAGATCATCCGGGTGGCCGGGCGCTACCGCTGCGACAGGGTCCTGCTCGGTTTCGGCGCCCTCGGGACCGAGCTCATGACCGGCCCGCTCGAGGCGCTGCTGGAGCGCATGGCGGGCGACGCGGTCATCCTCCGCGCCCCCAGCAACTGGAGCGTCGACCGGGTGCGGACGATCCTCGTCCCCGCCGGCGGACGCCGCGACCAGAGCCCGGTCCGCGCGCGTCTGATCGGCAACTTCTGCCGCGCCGCCGCGCGCGAGGTCACCTTCCTGCGGGTGATGCCGCCGGGCACCGATGCCGCCACCGAGCGCCGCGCCCTGGCCGAGCTCGGGCGGCTGGCTCGGGACGAAGCAGCCGGCGTCAGCACCGCCGAGGTGGTTCTCGGCGGCAGCGTGGCCGACGAGATCGTCGCCAGAGCCGCCGGTAGCGACCTCCTGATCCTCGGCCTGCAACGCCTCGGCCGCCGGCGCAGGGTCTTCGGCGAGCAGGTTCTGGAGATCGCCCGGCGCACCACCTGCCCGCTGCTGATGATCAGCCGCCGGGGCTGACCCGTGGTCCCCGGCGCGCATCCCGATCGCCTCTGCGGCGGAGCGCCGCCGGGGTTCGATCGGGCCGTCAGCCGGCTTCGAGCTGCGAGGTGCAGTTCGGGCAGCGGGTCGCCTTGATGGGGATCACCGTCTGGCAGAACTCGCAGTTCTTGGTGTTGGGCTCGGTGGGCGGCGTCTCCTCCTTGCGCTTCATGGCGTTCAGGGCCCTGATGACCATGAAGACCGCGAAGGCGATGATCACGAAGCTGATCACCGTGTTGAGGAACAGGCCGTAGTTGAGGGTGACGGCGCCCGCGGCCTGGGCATCCGCGAGCAGGTCGTACGGCCCCGCCGGGGTGCCCTGCCTGACCACCGCGAAGAGGTTCGAGAAATCGACCCCTCCGAGGAGAAGCCCTATGGGCGGCATCAGCACGTCGTCGACGAAGCTCTTGACGATGGTGCCGAAGGCGGCGCCGACGACGATGCCGACCGCCATGTCCACCACGTTGCC
>CAZMED010000540.1:0-2120 GCA_964565045.1 uncultured Thermoanaerobaculia bacterium | reverse complement strand
TCCTTGCGCTCGGCGGTGTCGGCGTCATCTTCGCCATCGCCACCGACTTCGCCCGCGCCATGCTCGACACCGACGTCCGCCGCCTGATCGGCCTGCGAAGGGACCTGACCATGATCAACAAGCTCTCCGGCCACATCGTGGTCTGCGGCTACGGACGCATGGGGCGCGCGGTGATCGACGTGCTGCGCGACCGCGGCGTCGATTTCGCCGTCGTCGAGCTCGACGGCGAGCGTTTCCGCGACCTCGAGGACCAGAAGCTGCACGCCGTCCAGGGCGACGCGACCCAGGAGGCAGTGCTCAAGGCGGCGGGCGTCGATCGTGCCAGGACCCTCATCATGTGTCTCGCCGACGACGCCCACAACGTGTATGCGATCCTCCTCGCCCGCCAGCTCAACCCCGACCTCACGATCATCGCGCGGGCGGTGGACGACGGCGCCGAGGAACGGCTGCGCCTCGCCGGCGCCGACCGCGTGCTCAACCCCTACCGGGCCGGCGGCACCCGGCTCGCCATGACCGCCCTCAAGCCCACCGTCACCGACTTCGTCGAGGCTTCGATGATGGGCTCCTCGGTGGAGCTCGAGCTCGCGGAGGTCATCGTCCACCCGTCATCCGACCTCGTGGGTAAGACGCTGGCCGGGGCGGAGGTCCGCAAGCGCTTCGGGATCATCGTCGTGGCGCTCACCCACGGCGACCGGAGCATTTTCAACCCCGGCCCCGACGAGCGCATCGAGGCCGGCGACGTCCTCGTCGCGCTGGGACCCATGCACGCGCTCGAGCGCATCGAGCAGGCAACGCAGTAGCGCATTCAGTTCTCAATTCTGAATTTTCAATTCTCAATTCCCAACCACCCCCTCTGATCTCCGAGAGGGCGGGTGGGAATTCAAAATTAAGAATTAAGAACTGAGAATTCCGTGAGGCGGCCGGGGTAGGCCGCGACGGCGGCGCCCAGAAGCCGCACCGCGCGCGCCAGCGTGCCGGCGTCGTACATGAAGGCGATCCGGACCTCGTCGATCCCGAGGCCCGGCGTGACGTAGAAGCCCTCCCCCGGCGCCAGACACACCGTCTCGCCCCCGAGCGCGAAGTCGCGCAGAAGGAAGACCGCGAACTCCTCACAGCTGTCGATGGGCAGCCGGGTCATGGTGTAGAACGAGCCCTCCGAAAGGTGCGGCGTGACGCCGTCGATCGCGGCCAGGCCCTTGAAGACGGCGTCGCGGCGGCGTTCGTACTCGACGCACAGATTCTCCGAGTAGGCGCGACCGTTGCTCAGCATCGGCACCACCATCAACTGCTCGGCGGTGGGCACCGAAAGCCGCGCCTGGCAGAAGCGAAGCGCCACCGAGAGGATCTCGCGGTTGTGGGTCGCCATGCAGCCGATGCGCACGCCGCAGGCGTTGAAGCGCTTGGAGACGCTGTCGACGACGATGATCCGCGAGGCGAGCTCGTCGAACCGCGTGAAGCTGCGCACCTCGCCGCCGCCGAACACGAACTCGCGGTAGACCTCGTCGCAGATCACGAACAGATCGTGCTCCACCGCCACCCTCGCCACCGCTTCGAGCTCCTCGAGGGTGTAGACGGTGCCCGTGGGATTGGAGGGATTGCAGAGCAGGATCGCCTTGGTGGCGGGAGTGATGCTCCTCTGCAGCCGCTCGATGGAGCCGAAGTGGTAGCCGTCCTCGACCTCGAGCGTGATCGGCACCATCGTCACGTCCGCCTGGGCGGCGAAGCTCAGGTAGTTGGTGTAGCAGGGCTCGAACACCAGCACCTCGCCGCCGCCGCCGGCGACGATGGCGAGGATGAAGGTGATGGCCTCGCTGGCGCCGGCGGTCACCAGGATCTCGTCCGGCGCGAAGTCGATGCCCCAGCTCGCGAAGAACGCGCTCCACGCCTCGCGCGCCTCGGGCAGCCCCTCGCTGGGAGCATAGGCGAGCCGGGCCAGCGACAGCCCGTGCAGCTCGGCGATCATCTCCGGCGGCGTCGGCATGTCGGGCTGGCCGATGTTGAGGTAGATGACTCGCGTGCCGGCCGCCTCGGCCGCCAGGGCGAAGGGTGCGAGCTTGCGGATCGGGGACGCCTGCAGCTTCGAGGACTTGGCTGAGAGCTTCGGCATGGTTCACCTCCCC
>CAZMED010000539.1:0-2136 GCA_964565045.1 uncultured Thermoanaerobaculia bacterium | reverse complement strand
GCAGGCGGCCGTAGTGCTCATCCATGAAGCACTCCACCACGCCGGGCTCACCGAGCACCCGCAGGGCCCCGAGGCGATGACCTCGGCAGCGGACGGAGCGGAGGCCTCGACTCATCCGAGTACCTTGGCCAAATTGTCACCGGACTGACACCCCGCCCACACCGCACTCACATTTCTTCCCGCCCTCCCAGACCGACCGTCGGTCCAGGGAGGCATCATGGACACCCAAGATCCCACACGGTACAAGGTCCTCACGCTCGCCTTCCTGAGCCTGGCTCCGATCGTTGCCATCGCCGGCCAGCCCTGCGAGACCACCGGCGCCCAGCCGTCCACATCCACTCAGGCAGCGGTGTCGCCCTCGCCGTGGATCAGTCCCACGGTTGCTTCGGCAGTGCGGTCCAGGCTGGAAGCCTCGTACCGGATCGCCACTCAGCGGCTGCAGGAGAGTGCTGAGTGTCGGGGTCTCTTCTCAGACCTGGGCGCCGACGGGCTCGAGGCGCTGGCTTCCACGATGTACTACCCGGCCACCGTGCAGCACGAAAGGCAGGTCTGCGGAGGGGCGCACGGATACACCGTCGTGGGTTGGGTGCCAACCTATCTCTGCCGCAATTTCGTCAGACTCTCGGAACGGCGCGGGGCGCTGGTCGTGATTCACGAGGCGCTGCACCGGGCCGGGATGGGCGAGTGGCCCCGGGATCCCGACGCACTCTCGTCGGGCGAGATCAACGATCTCGTCGCCGAGAAGTGCGGACTCTGAGAGTCAACTTCGCTCATTTCGAGCCATGCTCGCAATCTTGCCATCTCATCGCCCGGAACGTAAACTCATCTCAAAATGCCCCCGATTCACGACGGCGCGACCGAGGTGCCATCGGCATTTCGGCTCGGTGAGTGGTGGGTCGATCCGATGCTCAACCGGATCTCCCGCGATGGACGGTCCGTTCAGATCCGCCCGCGCGCCATGGACGTTCTCGTCTGTCTCGCGAGCCACAACGGCGACGTCGCCACCAAACAGGATCTCATCGATGCGGTCTGGCGCACGGAGTTTGTATCGGAGAATGCCCTCACCCACGTCATCGCCGAGCTCAGGACCGAGCTCGGCGATGACGCGAAAAACCCGTCGTACATCGAGAACATCCCGCGGCGCGGCTACCGCCTGATCGCCGAGGTCTCGTTCGAAGAATCCGATGGGCTCGATGTCGCGCAGGTCGTGCCGATGCCCGCCTCCCGGACTGTTTCACGACCCGACGACGACCTTGACCCATACCCCGGTCTCGCGGCTTTCACCGAAGACAGCGCCGAGTTCTTCTTCGGCCGCGAGACCGAGATCGCCCGGTTGTGGCGCAAAGTGACCTCGCGGCGACTGTTGGCCTTGATCGGTCCTTCGGGTGTCGGCAAGACCTCATTCCTCAACGCTGGTGTCGCTCCGAACGCGCCGGACGGGTGGGGCGTTCTGATCTGCCAGCCGGGAGCTTCGCCCTTCGTCGCTCTAGCCCGCGCCCTGGTCCCGGAGTTCGCCGGAGATATCGAGGGCACCGCCTCGCTGTTCGACACCCGCGACGCCGACAGCGCCGTCGCAATGGTCTCGCGTTGGCGGGATCGCCACCAGCGAGCGCTGCTCATCGTCGATCAGTTCGAGGAGCTCTTCACGCTCAACCCGGTCGAGACCCAGCACGGGTTCACCAACCTGCTGCGCCGCCTGGTCGATGATGCAGACCTGCACGTTCTGCTCTCCATGCGGGACGATTTCCTCCACCGCTGCCACGCCCACGAAGCGGTGCGCCCGATCTTCGACGAGCTCTCGGTCCTCGAAAAGCCTGATGCTGCCTCACTCCGCCGGGCTCTCCTGGAACCTGCAAGGCGCCTCGGCTACGCCTTCGACGGCGATGCGGCCGTCGAGGAGATGATCGCGTTCGTCGAGGACGAGCACGGAGCGCTGCCCCTCCTGGCGTTCGCCGCAGCGCAGCTGTGGCAGCGCCGAGATCGCGGGCGCCGCCTCATCACGCGCGAGGCGTACGAGGCGATCGGCGGCGTGGGCGGCGCGCTGGCACGGCATGCGGAGGCGACCATCGATCAGATCGGTCACGAGCGCCTGCCGATCGTGCGCGAGCTCTTCCGCAACCTCGTCACCGCCGAAGG
>CAZMED010000538.1:0-2136 GCA_964565045.1 uncultured Thermoanaerobaculia bacterium | reverse complement strand
CTAACGTTCAAACTTTCGAACGTTCTAACGACTCTCTTCCTCGCACCACTCCCTCGCGTTCTGGAACATCTTCAACCACGGCGAGGCCTCGAGGCGGCGCCAGTCTGGCGGCATCCACGCCCAGTGCCAGGGCAGGAAGGTCCGCTCCGGGTGCGGCATCATGGCGAGGTGGCGGCCGTCCGCCGAGCACAGGCCGGCGATGCCGCGCGGCGACCCGTTGGGGTTGTGGGGGTAGGCCTCGGTGACGGCGCCCCCGTCGTCGACGAAGCGCAGCGGCGCCAGGCCCTGCGCTTCGACCCGTTCAAGGAACGCCGGGTCGGGGAACAGGGCGCGGCCCTCGCCGTGAGCTGACCAGACGCCGAGCGTCGAGCCCGCCATGCCGCGCAGCATGACGGCCGGCGACTCGAGCACCGTGACGGTGGGGAAGCGCGACTCGAAGCGGCCGGAGGCGTTGCGCACGAAGCGCGGCTGCGCGCCGCCTTCGAGCCCGCGCCACGGCACCCAGCCAAGCAGGGCCAGCAGCTGGCAGCCGTTGCAGATGCCGAGGCTGAAGGTGTCCGGGCGGTCGAGGAAGGCCTCGAACTGCGTCCACAGGCTGCGGTTGAAGCGGATCGACCCCGCCCAGCCCTTGGCGGCGTCCAGCACGTCGGCGTGCGCGAAGCCGCCGACCGCGGCCACCCCGCGGAAGCGCTCGAGGGTGAGCCGCCCGTCGAGCAGGTCGGACATCGCCACGTCCCACGGCTCGAAGCCGGCGGCGGCGAAGGCGGCCGCCATCTCGCGGTCGCCGTTCGAGCCCTCCTCGCGCAGGATCGCCACCGCCGGCTTCGTCGCGCGGCGCAGAATCGCGACATCGGTGGCCGCGGGCGTGAAGCCGAGGGCGTAGGGGGGTGCCGTGCGTCCGCGCAGGCCGTCCCGCTCGGCATCCACGCAGCCGGGGTCGGCCTGCTCGAGCTCGAGGAGGAACGAGGTCGCCTCCCAGAGGTCGCGGAGCTCGCGCATGTCGGCGTCGAGCACCCCGCGTCCCCCGACGCTGACGCGGACCCGCGGCTCGGCCAGGGTGCGGCCGATGACCGCGGCCGGCACGCCGGCCGCGCCCAGTCTTTCGACGACCGCCTCGGTTGCGGCCTCGTCGACCTCGAGCGCCAACCCGAGCTCCTCGGCAAAGAGGACCGCCATCGGGTCGTCGCCCTCGAGCTCGACCTCGAGGCCGCAGTTGCCGGCGAAGGCCATCTCCAGCAGGGTCGTCACCAGGCCGCCGTCGGAGCGGTCGTGGCCCGCGCGCACCAGACCATCGGCGATCAGCTCCTGGACCGCGGCGAAGGCTCGCGCCAGCAGGGCGGGGTCGTCGACGTCCGGGCTCTCGTCGCCCACCTGCCGGTAGACCTGCGCCAGGGCCGAGCCGCCGAGACGGCACCTGCCTCCCGAAAGATCGACGAACAGCAGCCGCCCGCGCGCCGGCAGCTCGAGGTCCGGGGTCACGGTCTGCCGGATGTCGGGGCAGGTCACGTAGGCGGAGATCACGAGCTCCCCGGGCGCCTTCACCAGCTCCTCGCCGCCCCCCGGCAGCGGCGCCCGCGCGGCCATCGACAGGCTGTCCTTGCCGCCGTCGACGGCGATGCCGAGCTCGATCATGAGCTCGCTCATGGCCACCGCCGCGTCGTACAGGCCGGCGCCCTCGCCGGGAAGCTTGGCCGCCCACATCCAGTTGGCCGAGCAGCGCACGTCCGCCAGGGCGGTGGCCCGCGCCCACACCAGGTTGGTGAGCGCCTCGCCGACCGCCATCCGCGCCATCGCCGCCGGGTCGACGAGGCCCTTCATGGGCTGCTCGCCGATGGCGGTGGCGGCGCCGGTGGTGGCGAAGTGGCTGTTGGCGATCACCGCCACGTCGGCGACCGTGAGCTGCAGCGGTCCGGCGCACTGCTGCTGCGCCACCAGACCGCTCACCGAGCGGTCGACCTTGGTGGTCAGGAAGCGCTTGGAGCCCACCGAGAGCAGCCGCAGCACGCGCTCGAGCGCCTCGGCCGGGCCGAGCCCCGGCGGCAGCTCGAGCGGGTCGCGGCGCGGGTGCGAGCGCTCGAGCGTGAAGGTCTTCTGCGGCACCTCGCCGAGCACGTCGGCGAGCGCCAGGTCGACCGG
>CAZMED010000537.1:0-2138 GCA_964565045.1 uncultured Thermoanaerobaculia bacterium | reverse complement strand
GTCCTCAGCCGATCCAGTCGAGGGGATCTTCGTCCGCCGACGGACGGGCACCGGGGCGCTCGATGAAGAGGTGGTGCCAGATCGCAAATTGGGTGAGACAGAAGATCTCCCGCGTCGCCTGGTTCCGCCGACGTTGTGCCGTGAAGAGGGCCGGTAGACGGCGGATGTCGAACCACTCCTGAATCGCAGGATTGGCCGTGAGCCGGGACTCCAGCCCGTCGAGGAGCGTGCCGCTGAGCCACTCGCGCGCCGGCACCACGAAGCCGGTCTTCTTCTTGTACAGATGGTCCTTCGGCAGGAAACGCTCGGCCCAGTGGCGCAGCAGGACCTTGGTGCGGCCGTCGGCGACCTTGAGCCCGTCTGGCAGCGACAGGCCGAACTCGACCACGCGGGAATCGAGGAATGGAACCCGTCCCTCGACGCCGAAGGCCATGAGATTGCGGTCCACTTTCACCAGGAGGTTGTCGGGCAGGGCCGTCACCAGGTCGGTGTGCTGGACGCGTTGAAGGTGCGACCAGCTGCTGGGGGTGTCCGCACAGGCCTCGACGAAGGGGCGTCGGAAGTGGCCGTCATGGCGGAGCAGCTCGCCGCCCAGTGCCCTGCGCCCTCGCCGCCGACGCCAATTGCTGCGCGTCCGAAAGCCACCGGACCCCGGCGCGACAGCGGCGCGCAACAGCGAAACCAGCGGATGCTTCCGATACCGCCGGTAGCCGCCGAACACCTCGTCACCGCCCTCACCTGTCAGCACCACCTTGAGCTCGGTGGAGGCCGCGTCGGCGAGGGCCGACGTCGGCAGGGAGGCGTAATCCCGCATCAGCTCGTCGCACGCCCACACGGTGAGGGGAAGGCGGCGGAAGAGGGACGAGGGTTGGAGATGGATCGAACTGTGGCGAGCGCTGAAGATGCCGGCGATCCGCTCGGCATCGGCGAGCTCGTCGCGGATCTCGTCATCTGAGTAGCCGACGGAGAAGGTGCGCAGGGGCTCGTTCCTGACCCGCCGGTGGAGGGCGAGCATGATCGCCGAGTCATTGCCGCCGGACAGGAAGAGGCCGTAGGGTACATCAGAGCGCAGGTGCTCCGTCATCACCCGCCGCAGCAGGAGGTCGAGCTCCTCCGTCGCCGCGTCGAGGTTGATCTCTCGGGGCACCACGTCGAGCGTGCTCCAGTAGCGTCGGCGGCTGAGGCCGAGCTCCGCGTCAATCTCGATCAGCTCTCCCGGCCGGACCCGGTGGATGTCGGCGAGCACCGTGCGTTGACCGCTGGCAAAGGCGTTGTGCAGGAACTCCGAGAGTGCCGCAGCGTCGATGTCGGGCGCACCGGGCAGGTAGGGAAGGATCGCCTTGATTTCGGAGGCGAAGAGCAGCCGGTCCGGAAGCCGGGTGTAGAAGAGGGGCTTGATGCCCAGCCGATCGCGAGCGAGGATGAGCCGCTGCCGCGCTCCGTCGACCAGCGCGAAG
Source organism: uncultured Thermoanaerobaculia bacterium (assembly GCA_964565045.1). Taxonomy (GTDB): domain Bacteria; phylum Acidobacteriota; class Thermoanaerobaculia; order Thermoanaerobaculales; family Sulfomarinibacteraceae; genus Sulfomarinibacter. The sequence goes on along the minus strand of CAZMED010000537.1, from coordinate 681 downwards.
GCGAACATCCCGTGCAGACGATGGATGAAATCCCGACGATCCACGGCGTAGGCGTGGAGGATCGTCTCGCTGTCGCTGCGGGTGGCGAAGCTGCGGCCTTGGGCTTCGAGCTCGCGGCGCAGCTCGGGAAAATTGTAGATCTCGCCGTTGGCCGCCACCGCGAGCTGATCCGAGTCGTCGACCATCGGCTGTTGCCCGCCCGCGACGTCGATGATCGCGAGACGGGTGTGGGCGAGGCCGAAAGGGCCGCTGGTGAACACGCCGGTGCCGTCCGGGCCGCGGTGGCCGAGGATGTCGAGCATCGGCGCCAGCTCCTCCGCCTCGACCGGGGCGCCCCGCCGCACGATGCCAGCGACCCCGCACATTGTCGCCTCCCGCCTTGTCGTCACGCGACAGACGCGAGCTTGACTCGGCAGGGACCCCTTGTCCAGTAAATGGCGGCAGAGTCAGCAGATTCCTCGCCACGCCCGATGCGTTTCCCGAGATCGTGGTGTGGGCAGGATGTGCCGTCGGCGGGTGGTTGGCTGGGGGGCCGACACGAAGACTGCCCGAACGGCGCAGTGAGAAGCCGCCCCGAAGGGCGGCATTCACAAGCATGGTTCACGTTTCCGACGACCTCGCGCTAGATGACGGTCCACCAAGGAGCGGCCACCACCCCGTCGGCCAAAGGGAGGATATCTG
>CAZMED010000536.1:0-2143 GCA_964565045.1 uncultured Thermoanaerobaculia bacterium | reverse complement strand
CTGCCACTGTCATCTGCCACTGTCATCTGCCACTGTCACTGAACCTGACTGCGGACACGGGTCGCACCCGGTGTCTCCATCCCATGGAATTCCGGATGAGCCAAACGTTCCAACGTTTTAACGATGTGCCGCCCTACGCGTAGAGATCGAGGAAGGTCTGCAGGATCCGGTCGGCCTCGATCGACGGGCGCAGGCGCCACAGGATCTCCCGGTGCTCGTCCTCGTCGGCGACGTAGCCCTTGAGAAAGACCAGGATCCGCTCGCGCAGGCGCTCCTCGTCCATCTCGCTGTGGAACTGGGTGCCGTAGACGGGCCGGTCGGCGAGCCTGATCGTCTGGAAGGGGCAGCGTTCGGAGCGCGCGAGCTCGAGCCAGCCCGGACCGAGCTCGGAGACCCGGTCGTTGTGCCCGAGCTGGACGTGGAAGCGGGGCGGAAAGCCCGCGAACAGGGGGTCCGAGAGCCCGTCCGGAGTGAGCGCGACGGGGAAGCTGCCGACCTCGGCCCGCTCCCTGTCCTCGATCACCCGGCCACCTCCCAGGTCGGCCAGGAACTGGTGGCCCCAGCACGAGCCGAAGACCGGGCGACCGTCGTCGATGAGGCGCGCCACGACCTCGCGGAGGGAGTTCGTGAAGGCGTGCTCGCGGGTCACCGAGAAGGCGCCGGCACCGCCAATGAGGACCGCGTGCGCGTCCTCCACCTGCCGCCAGCCGATCTCCGGCTCGTCCACGAGGTTGATGAAGCGGACCTGACGGCGGGCGACCCGGCAGCGCTCGAGGAAGCAGCTCTGTTCCTGCTTGAGCGAAACCAGCTCGTTGCGGACCTGGAGCAGCACGAGACGGAGTCGGGTTCGGGGTGTGGGCATCGGGTGTCGGTATCCTCGTTCGTCCGCCGCCGGACGGTGATCCTGCGGGCCAGTGTAAGCGAAACGCCTCAGTCGCCCCTGCAGAGGAGCTCGAGCTCGCCGCGCCGGTGCAGAGCTGCGGCGTCCGTGTAGCCGCCGATGAAGCGATCGCCGACGAAGATCATGGGCACGGTGCGCCAGTTGCCTGCGCGGGCCGAGATCTCGCGGCGCAGCGCGGCGTCGTTGTCGACGGGAATCTCCTCGAACTCGACGCCGAGGCCCTCGAACAGGCGCTTGGCCGCGAAACAGAATCCGCACCACTGCCTGGTGTAGATGCGGACGACCGGCCTCTCGGCTGCCGAGCTCAGACCCGCCATCCGTCTTTCCACCCGCGGATCACGGCGAAGACCTCGGCCTCGGAGGCCAGGCGACGGCCGGCGCGCCTCTCCGCCGCGGCTGCGATCGGCGGCCGTTCGCAGCGCAGGAAGGGGTTGGTTGCGAGCTCGTCGGCGAGCTGCGATGGGACGGTGGCATCGCCCGCAGTGCGGGCCGCGACGGCGTCCTCGAGCCGTTGCTCGAGCGCCCGGTTGCCGGGCTCGACCTCGCGCGCGAAACACAGGTTGGCGACGGTGTACTCGTGGGCGCAGTAGATGGTGGTCTCCGGCGGCAAGGCGGCGAGCCGGGTCAATGACGCGTGCATCTGCTCCATGGTCCCCTCGAAGACCCGCCCGCAGCCGCCGGCGAAGATCGTGTCACCGACCAGGGCGAAGTCAGGACCGACGTACGCCACGTGGCCGGCGGTGTGGCCGGGGACGTCCACCACCCGCAGGTAGAGGTCGAGGTCGGCCAGCGCCACCACCTGGTCGCCCCGAACCGGGTTGTCGACGTCGGGAATCGCCTCCAGCTCGGGACCGAAAACCGGCACCGGGTGCCGTGCGACGAGCTCGCTCACGCCCCCGGTGTGGTCGCCGTGGTGGTGGGTGAGAAGAATGGCGCCGAGGTGGCTTCCGCTGCTTTCGAGGACCTCGAGAACGGGAGCCGCGTCTCCCGGGTCCACGACCGCCACCGCGCTGCGGCCCGGTGCGCCGATCATCCAGATGTAATTGTCGGAAAACGCCGGGATCGCTTCGATCGTCACCATCGACCCATCCTGCCAGGGCTGGTCCGGCCGAGTCAAACTCTCCTTCCGATCCCGTTCCCGATCCCGACCCATACACGATCAGCTCTCGGATCGCGTCGTCGGCGGATCGTCCGGCTTGCACAGAAGGCGTCGAAAGAAATCGAATCGGGAACGGGATCGGG
>CAZMED010000535.1:0-2146 GCA_964565045.1 uncultured Thermoanaerobaculia bacterium | reverse complement strand
CGTCAGCAGGCAGGCGTGCAGCGCCAGCAGCAGCGCGAAGGGGTCGCCGCGCAGCGACAGGGCTTCGGCAGGAGGCCGGACCTCGATGTCCACCTCGGCCAGGCGTGCCGGGCGGGCGGCGAGGGCTGCGAAGAGCTCGAGCAGCTCGCCCACGTCGAAGGTGGTCTCCGCCTCGTCGATGCTGTGGGACAGGCGGTGGAGCGAGCGGTTGATCTCCTCGCCGCGCGCCGCCTGGGAGCGAACTCGCGCCGCGAGGTCGGCCACCCTGGCAAGGCTCGCCGAGCCCGCGCCCGCGGCCGCCATGATGTCCTCCTGGAGGCCCGACAGCTCGTTGATGATGTTGAAGACGTTGCTCAGCTCGTGCGACAGGCCGGCACCCGTGGCGCCGAAGTACCGCAGGCCCTCGCGCTGCAGCGGTCGCCGTCGTCCGTCACTCATCGCCGTCACGCTCGGCGTCCGAGGCGACCGCCCGCTCGACCGTGGTCAGCAGGTCTTCGAGGTCGACCGGTTTCTGGAGGAACGCGACCGCGCCAAGGCGCAGGCCCGCCGCCACGTCTTCGGACGAGCCGTGTCCGGTCATGAGAATGACCTTGACGCCCGGATGCCGGTGGCTGATGGTTCGCAGGACGTCGAGGCCGCCGATGCCGGGCATCTTGACGTCGATGACGACCACGTCGAAGTCACCGCCCCGCAGCCGGTGCAGGGCCTCGCCTCCGGAGGTGACGCCGACGACGTCGATTCCACGCAGCTCGAGGCGCTCCACGACCGCGGACACGAGCTCCTCTTCGTCGTCGACGAACAGCAGCCTCGGGTGCTCCATGTCAGTCACTCCCCCTGCGAGATGGGCAGGGACACCGTGAAGCTGGTTCCCTGACCGACCTCGCTCGCCACCCGGATGTCGCCGCCGAGCTTCTTGACGATACCGTAGGTGATCGACAGACCGAGCCCGGTGCCGGCGCCCTTCTTGGTCGTGAAGAAGGGCTCGAAGATGCGCTCCAGCTTGTCTCGAGGGATGCCGACGCCGTCGTCGGTCACCGTCACCGCGACCTGCTCGGAGCGCTCGCGCACCAGCTCGATGGTGATCCGACCGCCGTCGCCCACCGCTGCGAATGCGTTGTTGAGGATGTTCAGGAAGACCTGCTGCAGCTGGCCGCGGTCGCTGACGATCGTCGGCAGCTCGGGCTCCACCTCGAAGCTGACCGTCAGATTCCGGTACTCCGCCTCCTTCTCGAGAAAGCCGAGCACCTCCTTGAGCAGGCTCTCGAGGTCGATGGTCTCGTTCTGGACGTCCATGTGGCGTGCGAAGCCGAGCAACCGGTGGGTGATCTTCTTGCAACGGCCCACCGAGCGCAGGATCGAGTCGACGGCGGCGAGGATACGTTTCTGGTGTTCCGTCTCGGGGCCCACCGTCACGAGGTCCAGGAGCAGACCGGCCTTCTCGTTGATGATGGCCAGCGGGTTGTTGATCTCGTGCGCGACACCGGCCGCCAGGCGGCCGATGGAAGCGAGCTTGTTGCTGTACTCCACGTGGTGGTAGAGGGCGGCGCGGCGCTCGTCGGCCTCGCGCATGCGGCGGATGAACTGGCCCGACCCCCACAGGATGACCCCGAGGATCAGCGCCGTGCTCGCCACGAGGAAGCCGATGAGCTCGCTGCGCAGCGAGAACCAGCGTCCCATGGCTTCACGCGCGGGCTTGATGTGGATCAGGATGAAGGGCGAGTCCACGATGTAGGCCGAGGACATGAAGATCTTCTCGCCGTGCGGGTCCAGCACCTCGACGTCCTCGACGCCGGGCGAGTAGCGCGGGACCGGCATGGGGAATGGCTCGAGGATCTCTCCGTAGCGCCTCGATGGCGACTGCAGGATCCCTTTCTGGTTGATCAGGAACACGTCATCGGTGGGCTCGAGCCCGGCGGTGAGGATCTGCTCGCTCAGCACGTCGGCGTCGATGGTGGCGCGCAGGATGTAGAAGCCGCCGTCGTCGCGGTCGTGCTTGGTGGCGATGGCGAAGTGGGGCGAGTTGCGGAAGCCGAGGAAGACGTCGCTGGTGAAGGTGCCGCGCCGCGACACCTCGTGGAACCAGTCCTGGTCGAGGTAGTTGCGGCCGGCGAGCTCGTAGGGGCCCGCGTAGCAGGGCTGGTTGCCG
>CAZMED010000534.1:0-2151 GCA_964565045.1 uncultured Thermoanaerobaculia bacterium | reverse complement strand
TCGACCGAGATCCCCAGCCCCTTGATCTTCTCCCACAGGGTCTTGCGGCTGATGCCGAGGAGGTCCGCCGCCTCAGCGCGGCGCCCCTGAGTCGCCGACAGCGCCGCCAGGATGGCGTCCGCCTCGGCCCGCTCGACGGCCTGGTGAATCGGCACCACCGGCGGCGAGTCGACAAGCGGTGCGTCCGGCGACCCGCCGCGAAGGCTCGGCGGCAGCTCGTCGACGGTGATCACCGAACCGCGGCAGAAGAGCACCGCCCGCTCGATCACGTTGCGCAGCTCGCGCACGTTGCCGGGCCAGGAATGCAGCTCGAAGCGTTCGATCACTTCTTCGGTGAAGCCTTCGATCTCCCGCCGCCGGTCGAGGGCGAACTCCTGCAGGAAGGCCTCGGCGAGCAGAGGGATGTCCTCGCGGCGCTCGCGCAGGGGCGGCAGCTGAATGGAGACCGTGTTGATCCGGAAGAAGAGGTCCTCCCGAAACCTCCCGGCCCGGATCTCTTCCTCCAGCGATCGCACCGACGCCGACACGATGCGCACGTCGACGTCGATGGGCCGGTTGGAGCCGAGGCGCTCGATCTGCCGCTCCTGCAATACCCTGAGCAGCTTGACCTGGAAGGTCAGCGGGAGCTCGCCGATCTCGTCGAGGAACAGGGTGCCGCCGCTGGCCGCCTCGAAACGTCCGATACGCCGCTCGCTGGCGCCGGTGAAGGCCCCTTTTTCATAGCCGAAGAGCTCGGACTCGATCAACGACTCCGGCAGCGACGCACAGCTGACCCGCAGGTACGGCTTGGTCCGGCGCGAGGAGTTGAAGTGGATCGCCGACGCGACCATCTCCTTGCCGGTGCCGCTCTCGCCGCTGACGATGACCGACGCGTCGGAGTCCGCCACCAGCCGGATCAGGTCGAAGACCTCCTGCATGGGCTTGGACTTGCCGATGATGTTGGAGTAGGAGTGGCGCTGCTCGAGCTGCGCCTGCAGGCGGACGTTCTGCTCGCGCAGGACGCGCACCGAGCACACGTTGCTGAGGCGGACCACGAGCTGCGCCATGGAGAAGGGTTTGGCGATGAAGTCGGTGGCGCCCTCCCGCATCGCCTCCACCGCCCGGTCGACCGTCCCGTGGGCGGTGATGATGACGACCGTGGTGTCCGGGCTCAGCGCCTTGATGCGTTTCAAGAGCTCGATCCCGCCCAACCTCGGCATCACCAGGTCGGTGAGCACGAGGTCGTGCTGGTGCTGCTCGAAGAGGGCCGCCCCTTTGACCCCGTCCTCGGCGACGTCGACCGCCCAGCCCTCCTTGCGCAGGGCGTCGGCCATGGTGATCCGCAGCAACGGTTCGTCCTCGACGATCAGCAGGCGGTGGCCGCAGATCTTCACGAGGCCTCCGCTTCGTCCCATTCACCAGGCATCGCCGCCATGATGACACGGAAGGTCGTTCCCTTGCCAACCGTGGTCTCGAGCTCGATGTGGCCGCCGTGGGCGGCGACGATCGAGCCGCTCACCGCCAGGCCGAGCCCGGTGCCCTCGCCGACGTCCCGGGTGGTGAAGAAGGGATCGAAGATCCGGTCGCGGACCTCGGCGGGAATACCGTGGCCGGTGTCGCGGACCTCGGCGATGACCTTGCCGCCGCGCACCCGGGTCCGCAGGTAGAGCGTGCCGCCGTCGCGCATCGCGTCGAGGGCGTTCAGCACCAGGTTCAGGAACAGCTGCTCCATCTGGAAGTGGTCGGCCTCGACCACCGCCGGGTTCGGATCGAGATCGAGCTTGACCTCGACCCCGGCCGCCCTGAGCTGGTAGCCCACCAGCTCGACCACGTGGCGCAGGTTGTGGTTGACCGAGGTCGGCTCGAGCCGGATCTCGCGCGGCCGGGCGAAGTTGAGGAGGTTGGCCACCGTGCGCTCGATGCGCTTCAGGCCGTCGGCAATCAGCAGCAGGTAGCGGTCCCGCATCGCCTCGTCATCGGGGTTCTCACGCATGTTCTCGATGCTGGCAAGGACGCCGGCGAGCGGGTTGTTGACCTCGTGCGCCACGCCGGCGGCGAGGGTGCCGACGGCGGCCATCTTCTCGGTGTGGGCGAGCTGCGCGCGCTGCAGCTCCTCCCGTTCGCGCGCCGCCTCGAGCTCGTCCATCATGCGGTTGAAGACGTCGCCGAGCT
>CAZMED010000533.1:0-2152 GCA_964565045.1 uncultured Thermoanaerobaculia bacterium | reverse complement strand
GTCACTGAGGCTGCCACTGAGACAGCCACTGCCACTGTCGCGGTCGCTGCCGGGGATCCTGGTCCCTACGACGTCTGACACTCCATCGCATGCGGTTCCGGGTGGGCCGGATGGCACCGGCGCGTCGGGGAGCGGTATTCTGTGGTCGAACGGAGGACGCAGTGAGTTTGGCAGACGATCCGCAGGATCCGGGCCGTGAGTCGGTGCCGGCGATCGAGCGCCCGCACGACAGCCTCATGACGTACTACGTGCTGGCGTCGCTCGTGGCGGGCCCCTTCTTCCCCTTCGTGCTGGTGCCGCTCTACTTCCGTTACCACACCATGCGCTACCGCTTCACGGACGAGGGCGTGTCCATGAGCTGGGGGGTGCTGTTCCACCGCGAGATCAACCTCACCTACGCCCGCATCCAGGACATCCACCTCACGAGCAATTTCGTCGAGCGCTGGCTCGGCCTGGCGAGGATTCAGATCCAGACGGCGAGCGGCAGCGCCCGCGCCGAGATGACGATCGAGGGTGTGCGGGAGGTGCGCGCGCTGCGCGACTTCCTGTACTCGCGGATGCGCGGGGCGCGGACGGCGGGTGGACCCGCCCCGGCGACCGGCGGCTCGCCCCGTCCGGCCGCCGCCGTGGGCGGGCCCCCGGTTCAGTTTGATGATCCCCTGGCCGAGACCGCCGCCCTGCTGCGGGAGACGGCGGCCGAGCTCGCGGCGATCCGCCGCGCCCTCGAGGCCCGCGGTGTGAGGCCGGCCGATGACTGAGGCGGTGGTCTCGGGGCTCGTCGCCAGGGTCCTCAAGGTGCCGGCGCGGCCCGAGCCGCCCACCGGCAGCCCGGGCTCGCTCAAGGTCTTCAACCCGGCGCGGGGCTTCTACCGCTACCGGCTGCTCGGCTGGGGCATCGGCCAGGCCGGAACCGCCGTCGGCCTGCTGATCGGCCTCATGTTCCTGGACCGGATCGAGGTCGGTCCCCTGTACCTGGCCGGCGGGTTGATCCGGGTCGTCGAGGTGGTGGGCGTGGCCGGCTTCCTGGCCCAGCTGCCGCTCTCCTTCCTCATGGTCGGCCTCGATTACCGCTACCGCTGGTACATGGTCACCGACACCACGTTGCGGATCCGTGAGGGCCTGCTGACGGTGCGCGAGCAGACCATGACCTTCGCCAACATCCAGAACCTCTCAACCCAACAAGGGCCGCTGCAGCGCCTCTTCGGCATCGCCGACCTGCGGGTCCGGACGGCCGGCGGCGGCGAGCGGGGCGGTTCGTCCGAGCAGCATGGCGAGGGCGCCAACATGCACCTCGGCTACCTGCGCGGGGTGGACAACGCGGCCGAGATCCGCGACCTCATCGGAAGCCGGATGCGCGGCCTGCGCGACGCCGGGCTCGGCGATCCCGACGAGGAGATCCCGCCGACCGGTGCGGACGGGGCGTTCGCGGCCGCTTCTGGCGAGCTGGCCGCGGCGGCGCGCACGCTGCGGAACGAGGCCGCCCGGCTGCGGGAGAGCCTCGCGTAGAGGTGCCGGCGCCACCGTGATTTCGCGACTGCGTCGCGAACCAGACCGCGGCCGACAGCGTATGATGTGGTGATGCAGCGCTCGCAGCGGCGTCTGACGCTGACTCTGGCGCCTGGAATTCTCGCGTTCCTCATCGCCGCCCTGTCGGTCGCGGACATGTTCCTCCCGCGGCCCTACGACGGCGTCATCCTGGAGGCGGACGTGCCGGGCGCGCGGGTCGTGCGTGCGGTTGTCCCCGGCTCCGGGGCCGATCGCGCCGGGATCCGTCCCGGCGACGTCATCGTCGGCATCGACCGCACCTTCCTCGACTCGCAGACCCACGCCCAGACCCTGCTCAACCGCCACCGCATCGGCGAGTCGATCGCCTATCTGGTGCGCTCGGGCGGCAGCATCTTCGAGGTGGACGTCGAGCTCGGACGCCGCCGCATCGGCGACACCTCGTACCTCTACGCCGCCATGCTCGGCTTCCTCTTCTTCGGCGTCGGCGTCTTCGTCGTCCTGCGCCAGCCGCGGCTGCCGGCGGCACGGGTCTTCTTCACCATGAGCAGCCTCTTCATGCTGTTCCTGGTGTGCCGCCTGCGACCCGCCTCCTACTCGTGGGTCGACACCTTCGTGCTCACCACCGGCACCATGGCGCTGCTCTTCC
>CAZMED010000532.1:0-2156 GCA_964565045.1 uncultured Thermoanaerobaculia bacterium | reverse complement strand
GGCAGGTTGACCATGATGATCACCCCGGTGAGGATCAGGAACCGTCCAAGGTAGAGAGGGTTGCGGGTGTAGCGGTAGGGCCCCGCGGTCATCAGCTCCTTGGTCTTCAGGAGCAGCCCCGACGACCAGAAACGCACCGCCTCGCCGACGGCGACGAACACGAATCCGATGGCGACGCTCACGACCGAGGGCCGCGCGAAGTAGACCAGTAGTACGACCACCGCAAACAGTGCCACCAGCCGCGCGACACCGAGCGCCCTGTTGTACTCGCCCTCGCTCATCCTCGCCTCCCTCCGCGATTCTCGCGCACTATACCGCAGCCGGCGGGTCCGGCCGCGGCTCAACCGCGGCGGCGGCCGCGCAAACGGTCGAGGACGTTCTTCAAGCGTCGCCCGCGCCGGTGCCACGCCGCGGCCTTCGGGCTCACCGACGCCACCGCCGCCGCCTCGTCTTCACCCATGAAGCGGGCCCGCATGCGCGCCAGGTTGACCAGGTCCGACTCGCGGAAGCGCTCGAAGAGGGCGCGCCGCAGGGGCCCGGGCCGGTCCCCCAGGACCCACGCCGTTGCGAGGTCGACGACCCACACGACACCGTCCTCGCCCAGCAGGACGTCGCGGTGGTGGAGGTCGGCAAGCGTTACGCCGCGGGCGTGGAGGACCGCGACGATCGCTCCCAGCCGCTCGAAGACGCCGTCGTCGAGGTCCTCGGGCCGGCGGTGTTTGAGCGGCTCCGCGGCGACCCACTCGGTGGCGATGGCCCAGGGCCGGGGCCGGCCGAGGAAGGCCGGCAGGCCGTCGACGGCACCGGCCGCCCGATACGCGGAGGCCTCTCTCGCCACCAGCCAACGCCCCAGGGTGCGGCACACCAGCGCGCCGCGCGGCGCGTAGGTCTTGAGCGCGATGCGGCGGCCTTCGACGTCGTAGAAGAGGACGTCGGCCTTGGTCCGGTTGCGGCCGACGATCCGGTGCGACGGCTCGGCCCCGTCGAGCCCACCCAGGAGCTGCTCAGTGTCCGGTCCGTTGTGTGAAATAATGTCCGCCACGGTGAGATCTTCTCATGGCACTCCCTGATCCGATCCCCGGCACTCCCGACGGCCCGCCCCGGCTCCCGTCGCGCGCCGAGTACGAGGCCGCGCCGAAGACCCACCTGACCCGCGGCGCGCCGTTCAAGGCGGACGTCACGGTGGTCGATCTCGGCGAGGGCCCGATCGTGGTCAAGGACTTCGCGCCGCGCGCATGGTGGCGGCGGTTGATCGGCCGCCTGGAGATCCGCCGCGAGTGCCGCGCCTACACCTACCTCGGGCCGATGGCCTGGTTCCCCGCTTTCCTCGGCTGCATTGACGCCGACGCGATGGCGGTGGAGAAGATCGACGGCGCGGCGCTCGCCAGGTCGCCCGACGCCGGCAGCCGCCGGGAAGCGTACCTCGAGCAGATCCGGGCCGCCTTCGACCGCCTCGCCGAGCTCGGCTTCCTCCACCTCGACGCGCGCAACAACAAGAACGTGCTCCTCCGCCCCGACGGGCGGGTCGTCTTCATCGACCTCGCCGGCTCGCTCTGGATCCCTCCCGGGCGCCCGGGGCACCGTCTGCTGCGCCGTTTCATCGCCCTGTACTACGAGGCCAACGTCATCAAGTGGGAGACCCTGCTCCACCCCGACGGCGACCCCCGCTACGGACGCCCGCGGCCACCGCGCTACCTCGACGGCCTGAACGACCTGCGCCAGGCCCGGAAGCGGCTCCGCGACAAACGGTGAATCGTTCGAACGTTGGAACGTTCAACGTTCGAACGTTCGGCTCATCGGTATGGGCAACGGTCGAATTCGGAGTTCGGAATGCCGCCCGCCCGCCCATTTCGGATTTCGGATTTCGGATTTCGGATTGCCACCCACCCACCGAGCCTGCGGCGTTGCGGGTCCGCACGGGGGCAGGAGCAGTGGCAGCGGCAGTGGCAGTCACAGTGGCCGGGGACAGTGGCAGTGGCAGTGGACAGCAGCAGCGTCCTCCATGGCGTGTGAGCACGACCCCGCTCATTTCTTCGGGTTGACCAGCCGCCAGGTCATGGCGCGGACCTCGTCGAAGATCGCCAGCACATTGGCAGTGCCGGGCACATCGACGACCCCGGCGTGGGCCAGCAGGCGGAGATGACTGTCCACCTCCT
>CAZMED010000531.1:0-2156 GCA_964565045.1 uncultured Thermoanaerobaculia bacterium | reverse complement strand
GGCCGGCGAGCTGCTGGTCGACATCAAGGTGGTGCCCGACGTCCTGCAGTACTACGTCATGCGCGCCGGCATCGAGGACCTCGACGGCCTGCCGCTGATCAACCTCACCCAGATCCCGCTCGAAGGCTTCAACCAGATCGTCAAACGGGCCTTCGACATCGCGGGCTCGGCGCTGCTGCTGCTGGCGACGGGTTGGCTGTTTCCGATCATCGCCTGGCTCATCAAGCGCGAGGACGGCGGACCGGTCTTTTTCGCACAGGTGCGCATGGGCCTCGACGGCCGGTCCTTCCGGCTCTTCAAGTTCCGCTCCATGAGGGTGGATGCGGAGGACGACGGCGACGCGCACTGGACCCGAAACAACGATGCGAGGGTGACCAGGATCGGTGCGTTCCTGCGGCGGACCAACCTCGACGAGCTGCCGCAGCTCTACAACGTCCTCCGGGGCGACATGTCCCTCGTGGGGCCGCGCCCCGAGCAGCCGAAGTTCGTCGAGCGGTTCTGCAGCCGCTACCCGGCCTACAACGTCCGCCACCGGGTGCGCGCCGGCCTCACCGGCTGGGCGCAGGTCAACGGCCTCCGCGGCGACACCTCGATCCGGCAGCGCATGGTGCACGACCTCTACTACATCGAGAACTGGAGTCTGGCGCTCGACCTGCGGATCCTGTGGCGCACCCTGTGGCTCGCCTTCCACGAGGCGAAAGCCTGAGCGGACCAAAGTTCGCAATTCTCAATTCTCAATTTTGAATTTTGAATTTTGAATTTCCCAACGCGCCCTCCCGTACTCCGGGTGGGCGGAGGGGAATTAAGAACTCAAAATTCAAAATTCAGAATTGAATTATGCCCGATATTCATCGGGTCCGCCGGCGGGCAGGCCGGCGGTGCGTCGCAGCACCGCGGCGGTGGCCTCGGCGGCCCGGTCCCAGGAGAAGCGCGCCGCGCGGTCGCGGCCGAGGGCGACCAGCCGCTCACGGTGCCCGGAGTCGGCGAGGAGCGCCGCGGTCGCCGAGGCGATGCCGTGCGGGCTCGAGGGGTCCACGTACACCGCGGCGGGCCCGGCGATCTCCGGCATGGCCGAGGACCCGGACGTGATCACCGGGGTCCCGCAGGCCATCCCCTCGAGCAGCGGCAGGCCGAAGCCCTCGATCCACGACGGGAAGAGCAGCGCGTCGGCGCCCCGGTACAGCGCGCCCAGCCGGGAGCGGTCCACGTAGTCGAGGTGGCGGACCCACGGCCGCGCCGGGGAGTCCTCGAGCTCATGGCGGATGGTTTCGGTGCGCCAGCCCCAGCGCCCGACGAGGACCAGCTCCCCCGGATAGCCCCACTCCTTGAGCAGGGCGAACGCGCGCAGGACGCCGACCACGTTCTTGCGGGGCTCGAGGGTGGACACGAACAGCAGGTAACGCTCGGGCAGCTCGGGCGTCTCCCCGGTGTCAGGGAACGGGTCGGGGTCGATGCCCTCGTGGATGGTGTGGATGAGGCGGCGGTCGAAGCCGAGACGGTCCTCGATCTCGTGCGCCGTCGCGTCGGAGACCGCGATCAGACGGTCGGCGTGGCACAGGGTGCGGGGCAGGCGGCGCCTGAGGCCGGCCAGGGTCTCCGGGGCGACGGTCTCGGGCATGGCGGCGAAGGCGAGATCGTGCACCGTCGCCACCTGGGCGCGGCCGAATGGCTCCTGCTCGCCGTGGAGGAAGAAGTTGGGTGCGAAGAGCACGTCGTTGCCGTCGAAGAGGCGCAGCAGCGGCTCGACCACCCGGCGCAGGACCTGCAGGGTCGGGCGGACCGGGAGCAGAAAGCCGGCCGGGATCTGGTGCACTCGGAGGCGCATGGTGCGGTTGCCCGGCATTGTCGGCGGCGGCGGCTCGTCCGGCGCGAGGAATGTCCGCGCATAAAGGTTGAAACTGAGACCGTCATCACGGCGGTCGAGCGCCGCGAGCAGGTGCCACTCGTACCACCCGACCCCGGTCATGTTCTCGAAGAAGGGGTGGGCGTCGACGGCGACGACCGCCACCTCCTCGGCGTGAACCACCCGGCGCTGGAATCGCCGCCAGCGGGCGCGCAGCGTCCCCGCGAGGTCGCGGGCGACGGCCGCGAAGAAGCCCAAGGTCGTGGCAACGCGTCGGAGCATGGAGGAATCATACCTCGCCACGACCTGGAGT
>CAZMED010000530.1:0-2166 GCA_964565045.1 uncultured Thermoanaerobaculia bacterium | reverse complement strand
TTCTCCCGCATGGCCTGGGACGAGGTGGTTCCCGAGATGGTGGCGACGTCGTTGTTCACTGCCACCTGCAGGTTGTCCACCTCGAGGTTGAACTTGGCCATGTTGTTGCGGAGCATGGCTGCCTTCTCCTCCGGAGACGGGGTGCCGCCGCCGAAGAGCTTGGCGCCGGCGTTCTTGACGAAATCGATCAGACCCATGAGATCAGTCCTCCTTGCTTGTGTGTCGTCTGGTGCCGAAGCACGGTTCACGCTTTTCTGATGAACGAGTCGAGAAGGCTCGAGCCGATCTTGACGACGTCGTCGATGACCTGGCCGTCGTGGTTGCTGTCGAGCAGGCTCTCGAGGGCACTCGTTGCCTGAGGGTGCGCCTGCAGTGCGCGCCGGCGCTCGGCGGCGAGGGCCTGCGACAGCCCGGAGGGGTCCAGCCGTTGTTGGTGTTGCATCCTGCCGACCGCCCCGAGGACGATGGGAGCGAGGATCGGCAGGAGCCTGGCCACGCTCGACATGTCGAGGCCGCTCGCCTTGCTGAGGCCGGTTTCCACCGATCGCCGCTTGCCGCCGAGCACGTGCCCGAGAATGTCGGCGCCGTCGTCGAACTTCCCGCTCCCGAGGAAGGCTCCGAGATCGTCGAGGATGCTGCCGTCGTGGTCGCGCTGCAGGGCCCGCGACAGGGCGTCGGCCCCCGCCGGCCGGTCGGTGTTGCGGTCGAGGGCGCCCACGAGGATGGGGATGGCCGCCGCGATGGCCTTTGCAGTCTCGTCCGAGCCCGCTCCGATGGTGCGGCTGATGGACTCGAGGGCACCCCCGGAGATGGCGTGGGCGAGCATGTTCATGAGGTCCGACATGGTCTCGTGCTCCTTTCCTCCCCGTGGGAGGAGGGACGCCAGCGCGCCGCGTCTGGCGGGTGGGTTGTCACTTTCCGGTCGAAGTTCGGCGAGGGGCGGACAGGGCGGCCCGGCGCCACGGCGGGCGCCGGGCCGATATCCGTTCAGACTGTGGAGCCCGCCGCGCGGGCGCCGCACTTCTGCTTCAGTGGCGATAGATGACGCGGAAGGTGCCCATGCAGTTGCTGCGCACCCAGACACCCGTGTCGTCCACACCCCAGGCCTTGTACTCGTTGCACTGGTTGTTGCCCCTGACCAGCTCGACCCGTGCGAGGTGGACGTCCGGCACGTTGCAGTGCCGCCACTCGGACATCTCCGACACGCAGTCCAGGTTGAAGTCGTGGGGGGTTCCGCCGTAGGGCTGGTACGAGCCGCCCTGCGTGCTGTAGCTGAAGGTGGCGCGGCAGCCGTTGTCCACCCAGATGCCCGGAGGCGCGTTCTCGCCCGAGGACACGCCCCAGGAATAGCCGCGCTCGCAGGGAGCCGAGCTGAGCTTACGCTCGATGTGCACGCTGCGGGAGTCGATGCCGTCGACCCGACACACGTTGTGTCCGTTGTTCTTGGACTCGCAGGTGACGTACTTCAGGGTGCCGCCCACCGGCCGCGGGTTGTAGTTGTCCGTCTGCGGCGGACGCCGCACAACGAACTCGGCCCGGCAGCCGTAGTCCACCCACACGCCGCCGTCGAAGGTGCCCCAGTTCTCGTTGAAGCGGCATGGTGTGCTGCTCATCTGCCGGTTCACGTGCACCGTCACGATACCGCTGGAGTTGTAGCGGCACTCGTTGTGCGAGTTGTTCTTCGACTCGCAGGTGAAGTACTCGATGTCGGTACCCTGCTGGGCCCCTGCGGTGCCGGTGACCGTCAGGGCCGCAACCAGAATCACTGCTCCTGCGCACCACGTGGATCTGCTCATGAGATGCTCTCCCTTCGTTCCTTGGTGTTCAGCTCGTCACACTTCGCGAAAATGACCGGCGGCGCGTTCGCTGGCGTCCCGCAGATCGTGGTATGCGGCGACGAATCCGTGCCGGAGATCGCCCCACGCCTCGGAATCGGCTCGCTCGATCTTCTCGAGCTCGGCGACCGCCGCGCGGTGCGTCTTCTCGAGATCGGCCACCGCCTCACGCCACTCTTGTTTTGCTGCGTCGCCGGCCTCGGCGACCCTCTCTCTCGCCCAGGCGAGCTCCCGCTCGCCCTCCTCGACCGCACGCTTCGCCTCTGCGACGAAGGTGTCCTTCTCCTCGGCGGCGAAGGCGGCGACACGCGCCTCGGCTCGCTCGAGCTTC
>CAZMED010000529.1:0-2175 GCA_964565045.1 uncultured Thermoanaerobaculia bacterium | reverse complement strand
CAGCCTCCCTCGGTTGCGCGCAGCTGCCGCGCGCGGTCATGTCCGGATTCTTCGTCTAGAAAACTCCGAGCCGACGGCAGGCTATTCCGTGGGTGCCGGTTTCCAAGATTCGGGGTTCTCGGCGAGAACCCTGACGTCGTGAGGTCTTGGGCCGTTGAGGGCGTGTGACGGCGAACCGAGGATGCCGCCTTTGCAGGGCGCTCTGATGATTTGGACGTGGACGAAAAGCTCGAAAATGCGGTGAGGATCACAGGTGCACGACGGCAAGCCGAGCGAGATGAGATGTGGAAAGCCGACGATGGAACACCTTGAGAGCTTGGAATCTGGCCTCATGGGGGCCGGGTACTCACCACGATGGGAGGCTCTACCTAGCGCAGGTCAAACCTGACACTGAGGATGTAACGGCACTCGATGGGCTCTCCCCGCTCCGTCGAGGGTTTGAATTTCCAGTTCGCCACTGCCACCGCAGCCGAGCAGGAGAGTCCGAATGGCAGGCCATCGATCACCCTGACACACCTGACCGCGCCGTCATCCCCGATGATGAGGTCGAGGATCACCTTGCCTTCGACGTAGGCCAAACGGGCCGACTCGAGGTACTTGGGAGAGCTCCCGGACAGCTTGACCGGTTCGGTCATCGACCCGCCTACCTCGAAGCGGACCGGCATCTTTGCTGTCTCGTCGCCGGTGTCCAACACCCCTTCCTGTGCACAGAGTCCCTCGTCGTCGAGAAGCTGCAGCCCCTCCTCTTCCCGACCCAGACTGCACAGAACGGCGGCCAATCCGATCCGCGTGGACAGCGGTCGGTTGGGTCGAAGTTCGAGCGCCTCCCGGAAGGCGGCCTCTGCTTCCGCCAATCTGCGCTCGCCGGCCAAGCACATGCCCATCAGTTGTTGACCCAGCCCGGCTCCGCCCGGCGGCGCGTCAACCTCGAGAAGTTTCTGGATGATGTCCCGCGCCTGTGCATACCTGCCGAGCTGGATCGACACAGTGGCCATACCCGTGGCCGCGTCCCACGATCGCCCCTCGGCGAGGTTGTCGGCCTCCTGAAATCGTTTGAGCGCTGACTTGAGATTTCCGGCCTGAAATGCCGCGACGCCCTCGCTCACCAGCCTCACGACATCGGGTGACGGCGCAGCCCATCCGGGGGACGGCCGTGCAGGTGTCGGTGTCGCCGTTTCAACCGGTACGGGAAATGAGGCCAGCACACTGAACAGGGCGAGGAGGGCCGCTCGTCTCATGGTGGATCCTCCAATCCAGGACCGACCGCTCGCTCGAGGCACCACCTGCCCCGATTCGTGCCGCCCGTCAGGTTGATCCTCCTGCAAGCCTGCCACAACCTGACCGCCGATTGCCACGATTCGGTCCCGTGCAACCGTGCCCAAGCGCAACCGTGCCAGGAGAATTGAATTCAACGAAGTGGGGCCGGGCGCCTGTCAGCCTCGAATTCTGTAACCGTCCGCGCTGGTTTTCCAGAGGCGTTTTTCGGCGGTCTTCTTTGTCTGATCGGGTGGCGGCGACGCCACCAGAAGAGGCAGGGGCAGTCGCGGCCAGTTGGCCCGTGCCGCGGTGTTTTGGATGATCTCCCCGAGATAAGGCCACACCTCGGAGCCCGTCACTTTTACGATCCCAGGTGCCTTAACGATCCGCGAGAACCCCACCGTCCCGGTGCGTTCGAGCTGCACGCTCTGCGGGATCGTCGTCAGCTCCGGACGAGCTCGCGGTGGGCCTCGATCAGGCGCTCGACGATCTCGGGGTCGGCGAGGGTCGTGACGTTGCCCAGGTCCTCGTACTCGCCGGCGGCGATCTGGCGCAGGATGCGGCGCATGATCTTGCCGGACCGCGTCTTCGGCAGCCCCGGCACGATCAGGATCTCGTCCGGCGACGCGACCGGCCCGATGACGTGCCGCACCTGCTCCTTGAGCGCGCCCACCAGCTCCACGGGGTCGCCGTTGGCCTCGGCCTCGGCGGTGAGGATGACGTAGGCGAAGATCCCCTGGCCCTTGATCTCGTGCGGGAAGCCGACCACGGCCGCCTCGGCCACGGCCTCGTGCGCGACCAGCGCGCTCTCCACCTCGGCGGTGCCGAGGCGGTGGCCCGAGACGTTGATGACGTCGTCGACCCGGCCGGTGATCCAGTAGTAGCCGTCCTCGTCGCGGCGGCAGCCGTCGCCGGTGA
>CAZMED010000528.1:0-2175 GCA_964565045.1 uncultured Thermoanaerobaculia bacterium | reverse complement strand
GATGTTCACGTGCGGCTTCGTCCGCTCAAACTTCGCCTTGGCCATTCCTGCCTCCTTACGCCGTCATCCCCGTGACGCGGGCGACGATCTCGTCAGCTTTCGACTGCGGTACTTCATCGTAGTGATCGAACTGCATGCTGTAGGTGGCCCGCCCCTGGGTCTGCGACCGCAGATCGGTGGCGTAGCCGAACATCTCGGAAAGTGGGACGTGCACGGTCGCCACCTGGTAGCCGGCGCGGGACTCCATCCCGAGCACCCGCCCGCGGCGGCGGTTGAGGTCGCCGATGACGTCGCCGAGGTACTCCTCGGGGGTCACGGCTTCGACCTCCATGATCGGCTCCATCAGGACCGGGCGCGCCCTGCGCGCGGCGTCCTGAAAGGCCAGCGACCCGGCCACTTTGAAAGCCAGCTCCGAGGAGTCGACCTCGTGGAAGGAGCCGTCGTAGAGCGTCGCGCCGACACCCATGACCTGATAACCGGCGAGCACCCCGCGGTCCATCGCCTCGCGGATCCCGAGCTCCACCGGACGGATGAACTCGCGCGGGATGGTGCCCTGGGTGATCTCGTTGACGAAGAGAAAATCGCGGCCTTCCGTGTCGTTGAGCGGCCAGATGCGGATCTTGGCGTGACCGTACTGGCCGCGGCCCCCGGTCTGACGCACGAAGAGCCCCTCGCCCTCGGCCTCTTCGGTGATCGCCTCGCGGTAGGCGACCTGCGGGCGGCCGACCTTGGCGCCGATCTTGAAATCCCGGGTCAGCCGGTCGACGATGATCTCGAGGTGCAGCTCGCCCATCCCGGAGATGATGGTCTGCCCCGTCTCCTCGTCGACGGCGACGCGGAAGGTCGGGTCCTCCTGGGTCAGCTTCTCGAGCGCCGCCCCGAGGTTCTCCTGGTCGGCCTTCGTGCGCGGTTCGATGGCCACCGCGATCACCGGCTCCGGAAAATGCATCGCCTCGAGGATGACCGGGTGCTTGCGGTCGCAGATGGTGTCGCCGGTTCCGGCATTGCGGAGCCCGACCACGGCGCAGATGTCGCCCGCGTACACCTCCGAGATCTCCTCACGCTTGTTGGCGTGCATCTTCAGGAGGCGGCCGATTCGCTCGGACTTGCCGGTGGCCGCGTTGACCACCGAGGAGCCGGTCGCCAGGCTGCCGGAGTACAGGCGGACGAAGGACAGGCGGCCGACGAAGGGATCGGTCATGATCTTGAAGACCAGTGCGGCGAGCGGCTCGTCGTCGTCCGCGTGGCGGACGGTGCTGCCCTTGGCGCCCTCGGGCAGGAACCCCTCGATGGGGGGCACGTCGAGCGGCGACGGCAGGTAGTCGACCACCGCGTCGAGCAGGGGCTGCACGCCCTTGTTCTTGAACGCCGACCCGCACAGGACCGGCACCAGGGAGCCCGCCAACGTACCGAGCCGCAGACCCCTGCGGATCTCGTCCTCGTCGAGAACGCCCTCGGCAAGGTAGCGTTCGAGCAGGTCCTCGGAGGTCTCGGCCACCGCCTCGAGCAGGCGCTCGCGATACTCCTCGACCTCGGCGCGGTGGCTCTCCGGCACCGCCTCCTCGTCGTACTCGGCGCCGAGCGTCTCCGCCTTGTAGTGGTAGGCCTTGCGGCGCACGATGTCGATCACGCCGGCGAACCCGTCCTCGCTGCCGAGCGGGACCTGAACGGCGACCGGGTTGGACTTGAGCTTGTCGCGGATCTGGTTGACGACGCCGGCGAAGTTCGCGCCGACGCGGTCCATCTTGTTGACGAAGGCGACCCGGGGCACGCGGTACCGGTCGGCCTGCCGCCACACCGTTTCGGACTGCGGCTCGACGCCGCCGACGGCGCAGAAGACCGCCACCGCACCGTCGAGGACGCGGAGGCTGCGCTCGACCTCCGCCGTGAAGTCGACGTGGCCGGGCGTGTCGATGATGTTGATACGGTGTTCGCGCCAGAAACAGGTGGTTGCGGCCGAGGTGATGGTGATGCCCCGTTCCTGCTCCTGGGGCATCCAGTCCATGGTCGCGGTCCCGTCGTGGACCTCGCCGAGCTTGTAGTTGATTCCCGTGTAGTAGAGCACACGCTCGGTAGTCGTCGTCTTACCGGCATCGATGTGGGCCATGATGCCGATATTTCGGACCTGAGCGAGGGGGATGACACGGGACATGTTTTCAAAGAACTCCTACGCAC
>CAZMED010000527.1:0-2178 GCA_964565045.1 uncultured Thermoanaerobaculia bacterium | reverse complement strand
TCATGCGCGGCTGCACCCAGGGCTGCCGCTTCTGCCAGGCCGGCTACTGGTACCGCCCGGTGCGCGAGCACGACCCCGCGGTCGTGGCGGAGCGGATCGAGCGCCAGGTCGCGGAGACCGGCTTCGAGGAGGTCGGGCTCCTGAGCCTCTCGACCGCCGATTACTCACAGGTCGAGCCCCTGGTCTACAGCCTCGCCGAGCAGCTGCAGGAGCGCCGGGTCTCGGTCAGCCTGCCCTCGCTGCGCGCCGACGCCTTCTCGGTGGGACTCGCGGAGGCCGTGTCGCGGGTCCGCAAGTCGGGCTTCACCTTCGCCCCCGAGACCGGATCGGACCGGCTGCGGCGGGTCATCAACAAGACCTTCACCAACGCCGACATGGTGCGCGCCGCGGAGGCCGCCTTCTCCCGCGGCTGGCACCTGATCAAGGTCTACGCCATGATCGGACTCCCCACCGAAACCGACGACGACCTCGAGGAGCTGGCGCGGCTGGCCGAGGACCTCACCGCGGCGGGCCGCCGGGTCACCGGCGGCCGCAAGGTGCAGGTGAAGGTGTCGGTGGGCTGCTTCGTGCCCAAGGCGTGGACGCCGTTCCAGTGGCAGCCCTTTGCCGGCGTCGACGAGCTCCACCGCCGCATCGCCTTCCTCAAGCAGCGTTTCAAGCGCATCCGCGGCGCCCAGCTGAGCTGGTCGCAGCCCGAGGAATCCGCCCTCGAGTCGCTGCTGTCGCGCGGCGACCGCGGGCTGTCGGCGGTCATCGAGCGCGCCCACGAGCTGGGCTCGGTCTTCGACGGCTGGTCCGACCACCTCGACCTCGGGGCCTGGCGCCGGGCCATCGACGACTGCGGGCTCGACCTCGCACGCGAGCTCGGCGGGCGCGAGCTCACGGCCACCCTGCCGTGGGACCTGATCGACGCCGGCGTCCGCAAGGGCTACCTCAAGGCCGAGTGGCGCCGGGCGCAGCGCGAGGTGGCGACCGAGGACTGCAAGTGGGGCCAGTGCTACCGCTGCGGCATTCCCGGCGACGGCGCCGACACCCGGCTCGCATCGAGCTCCCTGCCGGTGCTCGGCGAGCCCCTGGCGCCGGAGGACCGGCCCGAGGCGGCCGCCTACCGGCTGCGCCCCGAACCGCGCCTCCCGCCGCCCGCCAGGCAGCGGAGCCAGCCGCCGGTGCAGCGCCGCTACCGCTTCACCTTCGAAAAGCGAGGCGATGCCCGCTGGCTCTCCCACCGCCAGATCATGGATGCGCTCGAGCGCGTGCTGCGCGCGGCCGAGCTGCCGGTGCACTACACCGAGGGCTTCAATCCCCACATCCGGCTCTCCATGGGTCCCGCCCTGGCGGTCGGCCTCGAGGGGGCGGCGGAGGTCTTCGACGTCGACTGCACGGCGCCCATCACCGGCGCCCACCTGCAACGGGTCAACGGCCTGCTGCCGGACGGCGTGCGGATCACCGACGCGCAGGCTCTGCTGCCCGGCGCGCCCTCGCTCGGACGGCTGGTGGACGGCGTCCGCTACCTGGTGGCGCCGCCGCCGGGGGGCGGCGGCTGGCCGGAATCCCCGGCCGGGCTCGACCCCGAGCTCGGTGAAGCGGTTCGCAGCTGGCAGCTGCTCGAGGGCGGCGCCCTCCGGCTCGAGCTCAACGCGCGCCAGGAGGCCGGACCCACGCCGTCGTTGAAGAAGCTCCTCGTCGGGCTCGGCCTCGACGAGCTCCAGGCGGCCGCGCAGCGGGCGGTGCGCGAGGGACTCGTGCTCAAGCCGCGTCCCGCGGCCGCCAAGCAGCCATGCCCGCCGGCGGAGGCGGCCGTTTCGTGAGCCGCTGGGTCCTCCACTCGCGGGCGGCTTTCGAAGCCCGCCACGCGCTCACCAGCTACCGGGGCGCGCCCGAAGCCCCGCACAGCCACCAATGGCAGGTGGCGATCCGGGTCGGCACCGAGGCGCTCAACCCCGACGGCTACGCCCTCGACTTCCACGAGGTCCACGCCCTGCTCGCGGCCGAGGTTGCGCTCCTCGAGGGCGCCGACCTCAACCGCCACCCCGAGATCGGCCGCCCCTCCCCCACCGCCGAACGCCTCGCCGAGGTCCTCGCCGTGCACCTCACCCCGCAGTGCGCCGCACTCGGCGGACGACTGCTCGAGGTCAGCGTCTGGGAGGGCGGGGAGAACCGGGTCGATCTCATTCTCGA
>CAZMED010000526.1:0-2178 GCA_964565045.1 uncultured Thermoanaerobaculia bacterium | reverse complement strand
AGGACGATCTCAGCGTCGCCCTCGCCCGCTGGCAGGGCGACTACGACGGCATGGTCGAGCGGAAGATGGTGCGGATTCTGGTCCCCTACTCGATGACCAACTTCTTCCTCGATGGCGCCACCAAACGCGGCATCGTCGCGGCGCTGGGCCAGGACCTCGAGCGGGAGATCAACCGGCGGGAACGGCTGCGGACCCGGCTGGTCCACGTCGTCTTCATTCCCACGCCGCGGGATCTCCTGATCCCGTGGCTGGTCGAAGGCATCGGCGACATCGCCGCCGGAGGCCTGACGGTCACCGAGGCGCGGCGCCAGCTCGTCGACTTCTCGAGACCCCTGGTCCGCGACTCGGAGGAGATCGTCTGTACGGGGCCCGGTGTGCCGCGGGTGGATTCGGTCGAGGACCTCTCCGGCAGGGAGGTGGTCGTCCAGGCGTCGAGCAGCTATCGGGAGTCTCTCGCCGCGCTCAACCGGCGCTTCGAAGCCCGGGGCCTCGCCCCGGTCGACGTCGTGACGATCGACGCGCCGCTCGAGACCGACGAGCTTCTCGACATGGTGCAGTCCGGTCTGATCCCGATGACCGTCGTCGACCGGCATCTGGCCGAGTTCTGGGGCCAGATCTTCTCGAACCTCGCCGTCCACCCGGACGTGGTGGTGGCGGCCGAGCGGGACTTCGCGTGGGCCTTCCGCAAAGGCAGCCCGCGGCTCGAGGAGGTGCTGAACGACTTCCTGACCCCGCGCCGCCACCGCACGAAGTACGGGAACATCCTCTTCCGGAGGTACCTGCAGAACACCAACTGGGTGCGCGGGTCCACCGTGTCCGCCGATCGCAGGCGTTTCGAGCTGACGAGGCCGCTGTTCGACACGTACGGTGCCAGCTACGATCTCGATCCCGTCCTGCTGACGGCGCTCGCGTACCAGGAGTCGCGGCTCGATCAGAGCGTCCGCAGCCCGGCAGGTGCGATCGGCGTCATGCAGCTCCTGCGCTCGACCGGGGACTGGATGAACGTCGGCGACATCACCCTCCTCGAGCCCAACATCCACGCCGGCGCCAAGTACTTCCGGCTCCTGATGGACACGGTGGAGGACCCGGAGGTGGACGAGCTGAACCGCATCTTCTTCGCCCTCGCGTCCTACAACGGAGGGCAGACCCGGATCCGGCGCCTGCGCCGCGAGACCGCGGCCCAGGGGCTCGACCCGAACCTCTGGTTCGACAACGTCGAGATGGCGGTGGCCCGGGTCATCGGGCGCGAGACCGTGCAGTACGTCGGCAACATCTACAAGCTCTACCTCGCCTTCCGCATGACCGAGGAGCGGCGCGGGGAGCGCGCACAGCGCACCGCCGGACGGGCTGATGCGGTCACTCCGGCGCCCTAGCTCGCGGTCGCTTCGATCGCTCTGAGGGGCCGTCGACCTTCACAGTAATTTCAGGCCTTCTTGATGACCCTGCCGGGGCAAGGCCTTAGGGTTACCGGCAAACGTGACCGGTAGCGAGGGCTGAGCCTGCGTGCTCGTACGAGCAGCACACCGTCCCCGCTCAAAGCCCTGTCACGGAAAGGGGCAGAGATGAGAAACGAGAGTACGGCACGAGTTTGCATGTGGGTTGTCGGTTTGATGGTGGGCTTCGGCCTCACCGCGGCGACCGTCGCCACTGCCCAGGAGCACTTCGACCCGCTGGGCAAGGCGCCTTCGAAGTTCACCATCGAGCTGCGCGACGGGCTGAAGGCCACGCTGCCCTTCGAGGACCGGCGCGACTTCGACGAAGCCAAGAAAGGCTTCATCGCCGAGCCGCCCTACACGCAGATCATGGCCGACGCCGGTCACGTCGCGTGGGACATGGGGAGCTACCAGTGGCTGCTCGAAGAGGGCGCGGACTTCGAGAGCATCCACCCGTCGCTGCAGCGCCAGGCCGTCCTGAACATGGCCTACGGCCTCTACGAGGTCCTGCCCGGCCGCATCTACCAGGTGCGCGGTTACGACCTCGCCAACATCAGCTTCATCAAGGGCGACACCGGCTGGATCATCTTCGACCCCTTGACCGCCAAGGAGACGGCACGGGCGGCACTCGAGTTCATCAACGAGAAGCTCGGTGAGCGGCCGGTGGTGGGCGTCGTGTACTCGCACTCGCACGTGGACCACTTCGGCGGCGTGCGCGGCGTGGTGGACGAGGCCGACGTCGTCA
>CAZMED010000525.1:0-2181 GCA_964565045.1 uncultured Thermoanaerobaculia bacterium | reverse complement strand
AAAAGCCCCGCGGCTCGGCCGCGGGGCTTGTTTGTCCGTGATGTGGTCGGGGTTCACTCCTCGAGCAGGATCTCCTCCATCTCGGCCACGATCTTGCGGAAGCTGTCCATCACGGCGCGGATCACCTGTGGGTCGTTCATGTCGACGCCGGCCCGCGTGAGCGCGTCCATGGGGTAGACGCTGCCGCCCAGCTTGAGAGTCTCGAGATAGTCGGCCACCGCCTGCTCGTCACCGGCGCGGAAGCGCCCGGCGATCGCCTCGCCGGCGGCGAAGCTGGTGGCGTAGACCCACACGTAGTAGCTGCGGTAGAAGTGCGGGATGCGCGCCCAGCCGCTCGCGAACTCGGGGTCGAGGGTCGCACCCTCGCCGTAGTACTTCTGCCACAGGTCGCCCCAGATCTTCCCCAGCGACTCCTTGGTCAGCGGCTGGCCCGCCTCGCCGGCGACGTGCGCGGCGTGCTCGAACTCGTGGAAGAAGATCTGCCGCAGGAAGGTGCCGACGATCTGGTTGAGGCGCAGGTTGAGCAGCGCGAGCCGCTGGGTCGGGTCCTCGGTGCGGGCGAGCATCCACTCGAAGAACATCGACTCGGAGCCCACCGAGGCCACCTCGGCGACGAACAGGGTGTAGTCGGCGAGGTGGTAGGGCTGGTTGGTGTTGGCGAGGTAGGAGTGTACCGAGTGGCCCATCTCGTGGACCAGGGTGAAGACGTCCTCGAGAGTGCCGCCCCAATTGAGCATCAGGTAGGGGTGCGAGTTGTAGGTCCCCCAGGAGTAGGCGCCCCCTTGCTTGCCGGTCGAAGGGTAGACGTCGATCCAGCGGTCGGAGAGGCCGCGCGCGGCGACTGCCGCGTACTCCTCGCCGAGGACCTCGGTCCAGAACTCGGTGGCCAGCGCCCAGCCCTCGTCGAAGGTGTAGGCGGCTTCGCCCTCGGGCACCATGCTCACGTAGAGGTCGTAGATGTGGAAGTCCTCGAGCCCGAGCACCTTCTTGCGCAGCTCGACGTAGCGGTGGACAACATCGAGGTTGTCGTGGACGGTGGCCACCAGGGTCTCGACCACCGAGCTCGGGACGTTGGTCTGGTCGAGCACCATGTCGAGGGTGGTCGGGTAGCGGCGGACCTTCGTCATCCAGGCGTCTCGCTGGACGAGTCCGTTGTAGGTGCCGCTGAAGGTGTTGCCGTACTTGTCGTAGGTGCCGAAGAGCGCGAGGGCGGCGTCCTTGCGCACCCGCCGGTCCTGGCTCGCCATGAAGGTGTAGTAGAGACCCGGGATGACCTTCGTGTCCTCGCCTTTCTCGTTCTTGATCGTCGGCCACTCGATGTCGGCGCTGGTCAGGAATCCGTAGGCCTGCTGCGGCGCGGCGCTGAGCAGCGCGGCGCCCGCGACCACCTCCTCCACCTCCTGGGAACGGGTGTGGGCCTTGGTGCGGAGGATGTT
Source organism: uncultured Thermoanaerobaculia bacterium (assembly GCA_964565045.1). Taxonomy (GTDB): domain Bacteria; phylum Acidobacteriota; class Thermoanaerobaculia; order Thermoanaerobaculales; family Sulfomarinibacteraceae; genus Sulfomarinibacter. The sequence continues at coordinate 745 of CAZMED010000525.1, read as the reverse complement.
GTCGAGCAGGTGCCGGTAGGTCTCGAGGCGCGGGTCGAGCAGGAACCGGGTCATGGTGGCGTCGGGGATCTGCACGATCTCCGGCTCGAAGAAGGCGGTCGCCTCACCGAACTTCCCGAGCAGCGCCCGCGCCGTGCCGACGGCGGCGTTGGCGGTCGCGTCGCGGGTGTCCGTGTTCTGCCACTGGCTGGCGTAGACGAAGACGTCCTCGAGGCTCTTCCCGATCTCCACCTGCAGCTCGATGGCGGCGAGCAGGGTGTCCGGCGACTCGGCGAGGCGGCCCTTGAAGGCGGCGAGCTCGGGGATGCGGGCCTCGACCACCGCCGCTTTCGCCTGCCACGCCTCGGCGGTGGGGAAGATGTCCTCCAGGTTCCAGCGGTACTGGATCGGGATGTCGTCCCGGTGCTCGTAGAAGAGCTGCTCCTCGGCGGCGGCGGCGATGCCCGCCACCAGCGCCAGCGCCACCACGAAAGTGACAGTTAAATTGTTGCGCAATAATGACATGATAGTCCTCGTTTCCGGCCCGACCACCCGACCCGGGCCACTGTTTTCGCCGAGCAGAGTACTACGAACCGGGCGCGAGCCATCAGGAATCAGAGAACGAGAATGAGGAATCAGAAATCTGAAATTAGGAATTAGGAATGAGGAATTAGGAATGCCACCCGCCCGCCCGGCAGCCGGGACGGCTGCCCCACAAGGAGGCCCGGCGCCGCCCGACAGGCTTGTGGGGCACGCGTCCCGCGTG
>CAZMED010000524.1:0-2182 GCA_964565045.1 uncultured Thermoanaerobaculia bacterium | reverse complement strand
ACCGCTGGGACATCAACGTCCGCATGTCGACCATCATCGGCTTCGTCGGCGGCGGTGGCATCGGCTACATCCTCAAGCCCCGCGTCGACCTCGGCGAGTGGGGGGAGGTCGGCACCCTGGTTCTCCTGATCGCCGGCACCGTGTGGCTCATGGACGTGGTCTCGGCGAAGATCCGGGAGCGCATCGTCTAGTGCAATTCCCGACCGCGCCGTCCGACGACGCGGTCGGGAATTGCTAGAAGTCGTAGTACCAGCCGATGCCGAGCCAGGTCTCGTCTTCCCACAGGAACTGGCCCATCACCGAGCGTCCGGTGCCGAACTCGAGGACGATGCGATGCACGGCGCCCCGATCGCCCCTCGGGATCCAGTAGCCCGCCTGGAGACAGAGTCGCGCGGACCAATCGGTCTCCTCGTAGGTGCGGACATCGAGGGCCGCAAAACGGGAGGCTCGTCCCTTCCAGAAACGTTGCGCGGTGACGTGCTGCAGCCCTGCCTCGAGGCGGCTCGTGATCGACCCCGCGATGCCGTTGCCGACGCCGAGCTCGGCGTACGTGGTCCAGCGCGGCCGGAAATCCCAGGCGACGCCGAAAGCCCCCTCCTCGCGGGTGTAGTGGATCCGAGGCCTGCCGACGCGGGTCATGTACTCGTCTCCGATATGCGACGAGTTGTGCTGGGCGCCGGCCCGGAAGGCCAGGGTCGGTTTCGGCTTCCATGCCAGGTACAGCCCGTAGAAGCCGTCCCAACCGGTGTTGTCCCAGCTGTAGCCGAGATCGAACTGACCTGCGAAGCCACCCTCGAAGGTCAGCTGCCAGCCGAGGTCGGGGTTCCCGTCGCGATACCAGCGGTAGATCCCGAAGCCGCCGCCGAGGCGGATACCCATTCGCCCCTCGTTGGTATCGGGGATCTCGGTGTCGAAGAGGTACTGGAGGCTGAGCGCGTTCTGCGGCCGCAGCGGGTCGGCGATGTAGCGCGGGTAGAAATCGTTGGCGGGAAACCACTGCCCGTTCGCGTTCCCTCGGGCTGCGTCTGCGGGCGGCTCCACGGGGGTTTGCGCGCCGACGAGAGCTGGCGCCGAGAACAGAGCGGCCGCGAACGAGAATCGGAGCGCACCACGCCGCACGGCGCAGGCGAATGACTGCTTCGACGACACACGAATCAGTCGCGGCTTCCCGCGAAGGCTCCTGAGGTTCAATGAGCTTCTCCGTGGTACTTCTCGCCGGCCTCGAGAGCGACCGGGAGCCAGTTCTGCGGCGGCGGCAGGGGGCAGGTGGCGTGCGGCGTGAAGGCGCAGGGCGGGTTGTAGGCGAGGTTGAAGTCCAGGATCGTGCGGCCGTCGGGGCCGGGCGCCTCGGCGGAGAGAAAGCGGCCGGCGCCGTAGGTGGTGTCGCCGCTGGTGGCGTCTCTGAAGATCAGGAACAGGCTGTCGCCGGGGTCATCCGCGTACGGCTCGAGGGTCAGGGCCTCGCCGCCGATGGAGAAGTGGAGGCGGCCGGGCGCGGTCATGGCGGTGTCCTCGCCGAGAACCGTCGGGATCGCCACCTCGCGCGGTTCGTCGTAGGGCTCGAGCCGCGCCTCGACCCTGAAGGCGGAGTCGATCGGGAAGTGCTCGATCCCGGTGAAGCCGCTGCGGGTCGGGGCCTCGGGGTCCTTGACCCGCGCCGCGAGACGGCCCTCGCGGTCGATGATGTAGAAGCGGACCCGGCCGACCGCGACCACGTCCGGCGCGCCCCCTGCGTCGGTGGCGAGCGCCTTCTCGGTCAGCGGCTCGCCGTTGACCTCGACGTCCGTCCCAGTCTCCGCTCGGGCGACCACGGTGCCGTCCTCGCCGAGGACCAGGCGCCCCGCCACCGCGGCGACGCTGCCGTCGGGGATCACCACTGCGTTGTCCGGCGACGAGCCGAAGCGGTTCTCGCCGGGCTCGAGCCAGTAGAGCCCGGTCAGCGTCAGCCAGCCGTCGTCCGCCGTGAGGCGGGCCAGGCGCCCGGCGCGCCACGCCTCCACCTCGGCCGCGTAGGCCGGGTCCACCGGCGCCGGGGCGTCCGCACAGGACAGCGAGATGACGATCAAGGCGGCCGCGGCCGCGCAGCGGGCGGCAAAGGTGAGGCGGTGCATCATCGGGGCGTTGTAGCACAGCCGGACGCCGGCAGGCCACATCGTTTGAACGTTGGAACGTTGAACGTTCG
>CAZMED010000523.1:0-2197 GCA_964565045.1 uncultured Thermoanaerobaculia bacterium | reverse complement strand
TGTCCACCACCAGGAAGCCCTCGGAGTTGGGGATCACGAAGCGGCCGTCGGCGAGCAGGATGCCGGGGCCGGCGGCGACGGCGCATCCGGTGGCCGCCGCCGTGGTCAGGAACCGGCGCCGGGTCACGCCCTTGCCTTCGTTCGTCTTCGACATGCCCTCCGCCTCCCTCCGCCGCATGCGGCGCGACCTCATCACCGGGTTGTCGTGTCGGTCCATGGCTGGATCATAGTGTTGCAGGTTCATGACATCAAGTAGAGGCGTTGCCGTGCTCGCTTCTCAGCTTCGCGTCGCAACATTGAGATTTGTTCTCCTTTGCGATCAAACCGACGGCGCCTTGCACGACCGGCCTTCGGAACATCCCGGTGTTACGATGGCGCGGTCATGTCGAACTCCTCCCACCGCCCCCGTCGACCACGCATCGACAGGGCAGATGCGCCGTCACGGCACGCCCGCCAAACCGTCGGCGACCCCGTGCCCGGAGGCCGGCTGTACCGCCCCGACCTGCTCATGATCGGCTCCTTCGCCCGCAACTCCGGCAAGACCGAGCTCGCATGCCGCATCATCCGTCGTCATGCCGATGAGGCGCCGGTCGTGGGGCTCAAGGTGACCACCGTCGAGCGGACCGACGGCCGGTGTCCCCACGGCGACACGGGCTGCGGCGTCTGCTCGTCGCACACCGTACCGTGGGTCGTCAGCCGCGAGCTCGACCGCGAGTCGCCCAAGGACACCTGCCGCCTGCTGGCAAGCGGCGCGCACGAGGTGTTCTGGCTGCGGGTGCGCCGGTCAGAGCTGGCCGCCGGCGCCGCCGAGCTGCTGCGCCACGTGCCCAAGGGCCGTCTCTGCGTCTGTGAGTCGAACAGCCTGCGGACGGTCGTCGAGCCCGGGCTGTTCCTGCAGGTCCGTGCCGCCGACGCCACCCACGCCAAGCCCTCGGCCCGGGCGGTGGCGCACCTGGCGGACCGGGTCGTGGTGTCGGACGGCCGGTCGTTCGACCTCGACCTCGGCCGGATCTCGGTCGTCGACGGCCGGTGGGTGCTGCGCCGTGAGGCCTGCGCCGGGGTCGTCGGCGGGACCGACTGCGGCGACGATTCCATTCGGGACGGCTCGAGATGAACCTCGCGCTCTGCCGCAGTGAGCTCCTTCCGAAACGGAACGCATTGCTCGGCCCCGGTCCAGGTACCATGGCCGCTTTCGGCGATCGCCATGTGATCGGAGAACTGCTTCTGGGGACGATGGCTTCGGCAGCAGAGGTCGAGCAGCTTCGGGCCCCTTTGACAGCGCATCGCGCTCCGGCCTCAGATCCGGCCAGCCGCTGCGGCACGGCGGTGCCGTGACCGCAGCGCCACGGGTGTACTCCGTCGTCGGCGAGACCGGTTCCGGCAAGACGACGGTCGTCGAGGGCCTCGTCGCCGAGCTGACCCGCCTCGGCCTGCGGATCGGGACCATCAAGCACGACATCCACGGCTTCCAGATGGACCACGAGGGGAAGGACAGCTTCCGCCACAAGGCGGCCGGGGCCGCGATCAGCCTGATCTCCTCGCCGTGGCAGATCGGCATGGTGCGCGACACCGAGCGCGACCACACCGTCGCCGAGCTGGTCGAGGCCCTGATGGTCGGCGTCGACGTGGTCCTGACCGAGGACTACCACCACGAGCGATGGCCGAAGGTCGAGGTGCACCGCCGCGCCACCGGCAAGGCCCTCCGGTGCGCGGCGGACGAGACGCTCGTCGCCGTCGTGTCGGACGAGCCGCTGGCGGTCGGCGTGCCGGTTTTCGGCTTCGACCAGCTGCCCGAGGTCGCTCGCTTACTCCTGAACCATGAGGGAGGACCGCAGACGCCCTCCACTGCAATCTGACCGAGCAGCCGAATCGGCGCCCCCGCCGGTTGGCTCCGGGAGCCCCCGGCTCAGAACGCCCTCAGGAGGCACTCGCAGATCTTGATTCCGAGGCGGTCCGCCACGCAGGCCACGTGGATGGGCTCCACCGGGAAACGTTCCGCCTCCCGCCACAACCGTTCGCAGGTGATCCGTCGCGATGCCGACCTCGACCGGCGTCAACCCAAGCGCCTCAGGGAGCTGTCCAACCGCGACCGCGAGGCACCTACGAAGCTCATCCGGAAGGAGTGGGCACCGACTCGTCGACCACCGGGTCGTCGGCCTCCAGCAGGAGGCCGGCGAAGGGACCTGCCGCCCGCACC
>CAZMED010000522.1:0-2200 GCA_964565045.1 uncultured Thermoanaerobaculia bacterium | reverse complement strand
GTTATGCGTTCTCGAACGCGAGCGACTCCTCGAGGCGCGGATCCTTCTCCGCGATCACCGAGTGCCTGCCCAGCCTCAGGATGACGGCCGCCGAGAAGAGGCCGCCCATGCCGAGGAAGCAGAGCACGTCGAGGAGGCCGAATCGGGCGACCCCGGGGCTGAACTCCGGAATCACCAGCCAGTAGATGCCGATCCAGCACATGACGGCGACGTAGGCCCCGGTCACCGCCAGCAGCGCCGGCCGCCGCTTGATGGCCCGCGAGACCAGGAGCAGGAAGGGCAGCACGAAGTGGCCGAAGATCAGCAGCAGGCTCACCACCGTCCAGTCTCCGGTCTGGCGCTTGAGGAACCACTGGGTCTCCTCCGGGATGTTGGCGTACCAGATGAGCATGTACTGCGAAAAAGCGATGTAGGCCCAGAAGACGACGAAGCCGAACAGCAGCTTGCCGAAGTCGTGGTAGTGCTCCACGGTGACCGCGTTGGGGAGGATCCCGCGCAGCTGCATCGCGTAGAGGATCTTCGGCATCACCGCGAGGAACGCCACCACCGACGCGGCGAAGTAGTAGACCCCGAAGATGGTCGAGAACCAGTGCGCGTCGAGGGACATCAGGAGGTCGAAGGCCGCGAAGTTCAAACTCAGGGCGAACACCACCATGCCCGGGGCGCTCAGCCGCTCCATGCGCAGGGTGAGCGCGGGATCGCCGCTCGCATCCTGGGCCACCGAGGTGCGGTGGAGGAAGCTCGCCATCAGTCCCCAGAGGACGAAGTAGACAACCAGGCGGATGACGAAGAAGGTCGGGTTGAGGAAGGCGATCTTGCCCGCCAGCAGCGGGTCGTGGGCCGCGGCCGCGGTGTCGGTCCAGTGGTAGAGGTGGTCCATGCCGAGGACCACGGGGATCGCGAGAACCGCCATCAGCCACGCGTTGGCAGCGACCGCCTCGGCGACCCTGCGCACGACCACGCTCCAGCCGGCGCGGGTGCAGTGCTGGAGCAGCACGAAGAACAGCCCGCCCAGCGAGATGCTGAGGAAGAAGGCGAAGCTGACCAGGTAGGTCTCGAGCAGGTGGTCCGCGCCGTGCTCGAGCATTCCGGCGAGCACCAGCGATCCGCCGATCCCGAGGGCCGCCAGAGCGGCGCAGATCAGCAGCGCCGGCCGCGCGGCCGTGCCCAGGTGCCGGTTCTCGGTCGTGATGTCAAGCACGTTCGACTGCATGTGCGCCTCGCTATCGCAGTTGCGCCCGGATGGCGGGCGGGACGTCGTCGACGGTCGCGTTCTGGCTTCGCTGCAGGGCCCGCACGTAGGCCACCACGGCCCACCGGTCCTCGACCGGGATCTGAGAACCGTAGCCCGGCATGTTGCGGATGCCGTTGGCGATGGTGTTGTACAGGTGGCCGTCCGGGCGCTGCCGGATGAGATCGGAGTGGAACGAGGTCGGGGGCGTCCAGGTGCCCTCCTGAAGCTCGTCCGCGCGCCTCGCGACCATGCCGTCGCCGAACCCCGCCAGGCCGTGGCACGGCGAGCAGAAGACGTCGTAGCGCTGGCGCCCGCGCTCCAGAACCCCCTGGTCGACCGGCATCGGGTTGGCCGTGACCCAACCGTCACCGACCCTGCCGGTCGTCACGTCGGGCCGGTCGAGGTCGGCGCCCCTCGCGACGGTCCCGGGGACCGGCGGGCGCATCGCGCGGCGGTCGGCAAACATCGGGTTGCGCGACTGCGCCTTGTACCTGGGCTGGTTGTCCATGTCGGGCACGACGTGGATCCGTGGGTTGGGCGAGGTGGTCACGCGGGCGCGCATGATCAAGGCCAGCGGCACCCACGACACCACGACAAGGGCCACGACCGTGAACAGTATCCAGCTCGGAAGCTTCATCGCTCGCCTCCGATCTCCTCGATCTCTTCGACCGGCCGCCCCGAGATCTGCTCCAGAAGCCGTCGCGTCTCGTCGCGGTCGAAGAGCGGGTCGGAGGCCTCCACCGAGATGAAGAAGGTGTCATCGGTGACGCGTTTGAACGCCCGGCTCGCAAACAGCGGGTGGGAGAGCCGCGGCAGCCCGTTGAGCGCGAGCATGCCCACGAGGGCGCTGATGGCGGCGAACAGGATGGTGGTCTCGAACGCGATCGGAATGTTGGCCGGCAGGCTGAACAACGGCTTGCCGCTGATCAGGAAGGGGTAGTCGACGGCGTTGGTCCACCACTGCAG
>CAZMED010000521.1:0-2225 GCA_964565045.1 uncultured Thermoanaerobaculia bacterium | reverse complement strand
TCCGCTGTGGTAGCGTGGCGGCGGACGCGAACCCGTGAAGCTGATCATCCAGATCCCGGCGTGGAACGAGGAGCAGCACCTGCCCCGGACCCTCGAGGCCCTCCCCACCGCGGTCGAGGGCTTCGACGAGCTCGAGGTGCTGGTTGTCGACGACGGCTCCGACGACCGCACCGCCGAGGTTGCCGCGGCCTCGGGCGCCACCGTCGTGCGACTGCCGGTCCACCGCGGGTTGGCGGTGGCCTTCTCCACCGGTCTGCGCCACAGCCTGCAGCGGGGCGCCGACGTGATCGTCAACACCGACGCCGACAACCAGTACGACGCCCGCGACATCCCCGCCCTCGTCGCGCCGATCCTCGAGGGCTCGGCACAGCTCGTGATCGGCGACCGCCGGGTCGAGACCCTGCGCCATTTCTCGGCCACCAAACGCCTCCTGCAGCGGGTCGGCACCGGCGTCGTGCGCCGCCTGTCGGGGACCGCGGTGCGCGATGCGACCTCGGGCTTCCGCGCCTTCTCCCGCGGCGCCGCCCTCAAGCTGCACGTCTTCACCCGCTTCACCTATACCCTCGAGACCGTCCTGCAGGCCGGCGAAGCCGGTTTGAGCGTGGTCTCGGTGCCGATCCGCGTGACGCCCGGCAAGGGGCGCCCGTCGCGGCTCTTCCGCTCGGACGCGGGCTACGTGCTGCGCTCACTGGCCAGCATGGCGCGCATCGTGACCCTGTACAACCCGCTGCGGATCTTCCTTCTGCTGGGCGCAGCGCCGATGGGCCTCGGGGCGGCCCTGCTGCTGCGCTTCCTGTGGTTCTACCTGACCGGAGATTCACCGGCCGGCCACGTCCAGTCGCTGATCCTGGCGGTGATCCTGATCGTGATCGGCGCCCTCGTATGGCTTGCCGGGATCGTGGCCGACCTCACGGCCGTCAACCGACGCCTGCTCGAGGAGCTGGTGGAAGGCGAGCGGGAGCGCGACCTCGAGCCGCCGCGCTGAGCTGCCGTGAGAACGATTGCGCGTGCCGCCGGAAGCCGTCTCGCCGGACGCGTGCTCGGCGCGCTCGCCGCCGCCACACTGCTCGCCGTGGTGCTCGCCATTGCCGACCCCGCCGAGGTGTGGCGTCTCGTGCGCGCCACAGACCACCGGATGCTCGGCGTTGCGCTGGCCTGCTCGGCGGGGTTTCTCGCCCTCCGGGGCTGGCGCCTGCAGCTGCTGCTCGAAGGCGGGCGGCTCGGCTGGGGACGGGCGAGCCTGGTGGCGGCCGCCGCCCAGGCGGCGGCCCTCTTCGCCCCGGCCCGCACCGGCGAGCTCGCCCTGCCCTGGCTGCTGTCGCGGTCCACGGGCCGCGCCTTCAGCACCGGCGTCGGCACCCTGCTCGCGGCGCGCACCCTCGATCTGGCCACCCTCGGCCTCTGGTGCGGCGTCGCGCTGCTCGCCGCCCGCGGTCTCGGCGAGCCCCTCGCTCTGGGCCTCTCCCTCCTGCTGCTGGTGCCGACCCTGATGCTGCCGTGGGCGCTGGCCGCCGCCGACCGCCTCGCCGTCAGGACCCTCGCGACCCGCGGGATGGTGGGCCGTCGCTGGGCGCGCAGACTGCGACGCGTGCGGCGCGAGGTCGACGCGCTGCGCACCCGGCCCCTGCGCCTGCTGGCGGCGGCCGGGGTCTCGGTTTCCATGTGGGGTATGCAGTGGGCCGTCGCCTGGTGGCTGCTGGCGGCGATGGGCCACCGCTGGCCGCCGACCGTCGTCGCCGCCGGCGCCTCGGTGGCCGCGGTCGCCAACCTGCTCCCTTTCAACCTGGTGGGCAATCTCGGCACCCTCGAGGCAGGCTGGACCGCCGCCTTCGTCGCCCTCGGCGTGCCGATGGCCACGGCCGCGGCAACCGGCCTGGCGGCCCATCTCTGGGGGCTTGTTTTCGCAGCGCTGTTCGGCTCTCTGGCGTGGTTGGCGCTGTCGACGTCACGACCTCGTTAGAACGTTCGGCTCATCCGGGAAGACGTGGGATGAGGGACGGTCGATTTCGAATTTCGAATTTCGAATTTCCACCCACCCATCGGTTGGCGGGCCTCCAGGTGCACACGGTCGACAGGGGCCGGGGCAGTGGCAGTTGCAGTGACAGCGGCCGAGGATAGGCGATCCGCCAGAAATGCTGCCGGTCCCGTCCGGACCGGCCCTGACCTTCGGCGAGGTTGGCGGGGACGGAGCTCGCCGAGCGGATCACCTGGTCGGCGATCGACTT
>CAZMED010000520.1:0-2225 GCA_964565045.1 uncultured Thermoanaerobaculia bacterium | reverse complement strand
CCCGCAAACCCCTCGATCGGCCACTCCTGCCTCCGGTGTGAGAAATGCAGGTTAGAACGCTTCAACTGCCGGAGCCGTGGGGAGCAGAGGGGCGGAGGAGCAGAGGGGCGGAGGGAGTGTTGGCGACTGCCGCGGCCCCTCTGCCCCTTTTCCCCTCTGCCCCTCAGCTTCGAATCGGCGGGTGTGTTGGCGACTCCCAAAATATCAGGTTCTTCACTTCAGGTTGCTGCCGTCCGGTTTCGCGCGGCGCGAGAACAGCACCACGAAGAGGCACAGCCCGACCAGCGCGATGCTGCCGATGATCTCGCCCGTCATACCCTCGAAGGCGTGGTCCGACAGCATGTAGAGCGCCTCCTTGGCGGCGGTGGACCCCGTGGTCTGCTTGACGATGGCGGCCCCGATGGCGTCGAACGCGCCCATGATCGCGCCGCCGGCGATCAGTCCGGAGGCGATCAGCACCCCACGGTCGGTGCGGGCCTTGACCGCGTCGTCGTCGTCCGATGCGCGCCGGCGGGCGACCAGCCACGAGAGGATGCCGCCGAGCAGTACCGGCGTGTTCAGCTCCATCGGCAGGTACATGCCGAGGGCGAAGGCAAGTGGCGGTACGCCCGTCATGCGCAGGATCAACGCGAGCAGGACGCCGAGCGCGAAGAGGTACCACTGCAGCGGCGCGGCCTGGGCGCCGAAGATGCCGACCAGGATCTCCTTCATGGCCGAGGCCTGCGGGGCCGGGATCGCCGCGGTGCCGAAACCCTGGCCGGGGTCGGCCTGCGCCATCACCCACATCATGATCCCGCAGAAAATTGCAGCCACCGCGGTGCCGACGAACTTGAGGCCGAGCTGGCGGGCCGGGGTGGCGCCGATCCAGTGCCCGACCTTGAGGTCGGAGGCGAGCGCGCCCGAGGCGGCGAGGGCGGTGCACACCACCCCGCCGACCATCATGGTGACGAACATGCCGTCGCCGCCCGACAGCCCGAGCTTGAGCATCACGAAGCCGGTGATGATGAGGGTGAGCATGGTCATGCCCGACACCGGGTTGGTGCCGACGATGGCGATGGCGCGGGCCGCCACCGGGGCGAAGAGGAAGGCGATGAGCATCACCAACCCGGTCGCCGTCGCCGCCGCGACGAGCGAGCCGCCGATGCCGATGCCGTACGAGAAGAAGAGGAACGCGACGAGCGCGAACACGACCAGCCCCGCAACGGTGAAGGTTCCGGAGAGCGAGCGATCGACCCTTGGCACCTCGGTCACCGCGCGCTCGTCCTGGTGGCTGAGGCCGACGATGTTGGCGCCGATCGAGCGCACCATGGAGGGCAGCGAGCTCAGGATGCCGAGAATGCCCGCGCCGGCGATGCCGCCGACGCCGATGATCCGCACGTAGGAGCTGAAGACCTCGTTGATGCTCATCTCGGAGATCGGCACGCCGCCCGGGGGCAGAATGCCCGGCGCGTGCACGCCGATCGCGTGCACCAGCGGCACCAGCACGAAGTAGGAGAGGAAGGAGCCGGCGCAGATGATGGCGGCGTAGCGGATGCCGACGATGTAGCCGATGCCGATGATGGCGGCGTTGTTGAGGATGCGCAGGGTCATGAACTGGCGCTCGAGCAGCTGGCCGAGGCCGATGGCGCGGAAGCTCAGCATCTCGGCCCATGCGTGGAAGGTCGTTGCGAGGCCGTCGAAGAGCGCGCCGATACCGGCAGCCAGGGCGAGGATCCGGGCCTGGCCGCCGACCCGTTCGCCGGAGAGCAGGATCTCGGTCGTCGCGGTGCCTTCGGGCCACGGCAGCTGGCCGTGCAACTCGACCATGAAGTGGTAGCGCAACGGGATCAGGAAGAGGATCCCGAGGCAGCCGCCGAGAAACGAGACGATGATCACCTGCAGCACGGTCGGCTGGGCGACGCCGGAGGCCGGGTCGGCGGCGAGCATGTAGAGCGCGGGAATGGTGAACACCGCGCCCGCCACCACGTGCGAGGAGTTGGCGCCGATGGACTGCACGATGACGTTCTCGAGGATCGTGCTGCGGCGAGCGAAGAGAGGGGAGAGGCCGATGGCGAGGATGGCGATGGGGATCGCCGCCTCGATGCCCTGGCCGACGCGCAGCGCGAGATAGGCGGCGGCCATGGAGAAGAGCGCGCAGAACATCAGGCCCATGACGACCGAGCGCGCGGTCACCTCGGCGACGCCGGTCTCGTCGGGGACCACCGGGACGTAGCTCTCTCCGGGTT
>CAZMED010000519.1:0-2229 GCA_964565045.1 uncultured Thermoanaerobaculia bacterium | reverse complement strand
GGCTGTTGCAGTCTGCCGCGGGGACGAGGGCGGCGGAGCACCGCTGCCGGCCGGATCATCGGGATCCGGCGAAGGGAGCGCCGAGATGGCGGAATCGAGTGGATGGCGTTGGGACGTCGGCCGGGAGGCGATCTGCGACCTGGGCGCGCTGCGCGAACGCTTCGCCGACGTCCACGAGCTCGTGGTCAGCCACGACGGCGAGCGGGTCGCCGCGCCGGTGCTGAAGGCGCCCGACACGTTCGCTGTGTGGGCGAGCAACGGGGAGTGGGAGGGCGAGTTCGAGAAGGCCTGGAACCTCGTCTTCGCGCCGGACGGCCGCCTCTGCGCCCTGGTGCGGATCGACGACGAGTGGACGGTGGCGGTCGACGGCGAACCGTGGGAAGGGCGCTGGGAGTTCGCCTGGAACCCGAGCTTCAACCGGGACGGCTCGGTGATCGCGGTCCAGGTCAAGGACAACATGCAGTACACGGTGGCGGTCAACGGCGAGGCCTGGGAGCAGCGCTTCCACTCCTCCCGCGCCCTCGCGGTGAGCCGCGACGGCAGCACCGTCGCGGCCGCAGTGCAGGTCAAACCGCTGGCCGAGGCCGACATCGTCGGTTTCATGGAAGGGACCTGGAGCCTGGCCGTGAACGGCGTCCCCTGGGAGCGGACCTTCATCAACGTCTACGCGCCCACCATCAGCGCCGACAGCCGTCACGTCGCGGCCGAGGTCCGGCTCGACATCCGCGACTACACCCTCGCCGAGGACGCCGTGCCCTGGCAGCAGCGCTTCGGTTGCGTGTGGGAGCCCAGCTACCGCAACGGCAGCTCCCGACTCTTGGCGCCGGTGCGGCTCGATGGCTCGTGGACGATCGCGGAAAACGGGGCGCCGATCTGGGACGGCCGCTTCATGCAGCTGTGGAACCAGCGCCTGAGCGCCGACGGCGAGCGGATCGCGGCGGTGGTCGCGAACGCCTTCGGCAGCTGGACGGTGGCCGTCGACGACAGGATGTGGCCGACCAGCTTCAACGATCTCGTGCTGCCGCCGGTGTTCTCCCCCGATGGGCGCCGGGTGGCCGCCGGGGTCCGCCACAACAGCGCCTGGACCATCGCGGTCGACGGCGCGGCGTGGCCGGAGAGCTTCGACATGGTCTGGGACCCGGTCTTCAACCCGGCGGACGGCCGCGTCCTGGCAATGGTGGAGCGGGAAGGACGCCGCGCGGTCGCCGTCGACGGTGCGGTGTGGAGCCCGTGGTTCGACGCGCTGTGGGAGCCGGTGCTCAGCCCGGCCGGCGACCGGCTCCTGCTCCGCGCCGTCGAGGACGGCGTCTTCATCCGGCAGGTCGTCCGCTTCGACGCGCAGTACGCGGGCTGAGCGAGGGAGGCGAGCATGTTCGAGTTCATCAGCGGCCCCCTGGTGTGGATCGCCTTCATCGGCTTCTTCGGCGGCCTCGGCTATCGCCTGGTCACCATGGCGCGGCTGGCTCGTCGGGAGCGGGTCGTGTACCCGACCCTGGATGCGAAGTACGGCGCGCGCTCCCTGCTCCACTGGGTGATCCCGTTCGCGGGGCGGAAGATGCGCCTCAATCCCGTGTACACGCTGATCTCCTTCGCGTTTCACATCTGCCTGCTGGTCACGCCCCTCTTCATCGCCGGCCACGTTCTGCTCTTTCAACAGTCCTGGGGCATCCGCTGGTGGACGCTCCCGGAAGGGGTGGCTGACGCGATGACGCTGGTGGTGATCGCTGGCTGCCTGTTCTTCATCATCCGCAGACTGGTGCGGCCCGAGGTCCGCAACGTCAGCTACCCGTCGGACTTCCTGCTCGCGCTGCTGGTGCTGCTGCCGTTCGCGAGCGGCTTCGTCGCGCACCATCAGTGGCTCCCCTACGAGGCGACGCTGATCGTGCACGGCTTCTCCGGGGCGCTGATGCTGCTCCTGATCCCTTGGACGCGGCTCGTGCACCTGCTGTGGTTCGCCTTCACCAGGGCCTTCATGGGATCCGAGTTCGGCGCGGTGCGCCACGCGCGGGACTGGTGATGGATCGTCAACGTTTTCGACCGGGCTGGACGGGAGCACGGCAGCATGGCTGATCTCTCAGACATTCAGATCATCGATCCGGGGGTGGACGAGAGCATCGCGAAGCTGACCCCGGAACGCATCGAGCGCACCATCAACAAGGTGCTCGCGGACGAGTGCGGGGCGAGGCTTCAGGTCTACCTCGACACCTGCGTGCACTGCGGGCTCTGCGC
>CAZMED010000518.1:0-2230 GCA_964565045.1 uncultured Thermoanaerobaculia bacterium | reverse complement strand
GGTCGAACTCGATGCCTCCATCCCATGGAATTCCGGATGAGCGAAACGTTCTAACGTTCGAACGTTCCAACGTTCCAATGATTGAGCGTTCTAACGATGGTCGCGATCAGCGCTCCGGGGTGGCCGGAAACGCGCCGGTGGCGTAGAAGTCCTCCAGCAACTCGTCCTTCTCCTGCCAGCGCTCGAGCACCCACTGCCGGAGCTCGTCGGCGGACTGCGGCAGCTCGCTGATCGGGACGCGGCGCACGTGGAGGTGAATGCGCCGAACCAGCCCCTGGAGGTACTGCCAAAGGCTCGGCACGCCCCGCTCGTAGCCGATGGTGAGGTCGTAGACGGCGTCGAGGTGGCTGCGCAGACCTTCGATCGAGGCGACCACGCCCTTGGTCCGCGGCACGAGAGTGTGGCGTGGGACCGGCAGATCGTGCTCGCGCGCGTAGGCCTGGGCGGCGGCGAGCTTGGCGGGCGTGAGGCGCGTGCCTTCGGAGAAGCTCACGAGGTACATCGGCACGCGGCCGTCGACGAGCCGGGCGAACGTGCGGCGGATGCGCTCCCGGTCGGCGGCCCAATCGCGGGCGACGAACACCGCGTCCAGCATCTGCAGTCCCCAGCCCATGCCGGGAAACCACTTGAACTCCTGTTTGATGAAGTACTTCATGTCGCCGAGCCGGCCCTTCGTCCGGGCGAGCTTCATCAGGGCCGGGATGTCCACCATCTGTTGGTGGTTGACGATCAGGAGGGCGTTCTCGCGCGGCGGCACGTCGTCGCCGGTGATCTCGACGTGCACGCCGTAGACGAGCTCGGCGGCGGCCACGCACCAGCCCCACCAGGTGTCGGCGCACCAGCGGATGACCGCGCGGCAGACCTTCCTCGAAAAGGGCAGCAGGAGAAGGCTCGCGAGCATGATGGCGTTGAAGAACAGCAGGGTGACGAAGCCGACGGCGAGCAGCGCCAGGGCCCGCAGCGTCGCGGCCGGTCCTCCGCGCTCTTTCAGCTCGGCGAGAGGCATGCCAGGCCCTCCGTCAGCAGTTGGCGGCAGCGGTCGACGTCGGCCTCGACGGTACCGAGGTTGCCGATCGCGACCCGCAGCGAGATACCGTCGTCGAGCCGGGTGTGGGAGAGGAAGATCTCGCCCGAGGCGTTGACGTGCTCCATCAGCTCCATGTTGAAGCGGTCGAGCGCCTCGCCCTCGACACCCTCGGGCCGGGCGCGGAAGCAGACGACGGAGAACGGAGCGGGCGCGAGCCGTTCGAACGCGGGCTCGCCGTCGACCCAGTTCGCGAAGGACTGTGCCATCTCGATGTGCCGCCGGATGCGTTCGCGGATGCCGTCGAGCCCGAAGCAGCGCAGCACCCACCACAGCTTGAGGGCGCGGAAGCGGCGGCCGAGCTGGACGCCGTAGTCCATGAGGTCCACCACCCGTCCGCCCACCGGCGTCGTCAGGTACTCCGGGATCAGCGAGAAGGCGCGCCGGAAGATGTCGGGGTGGCGGGTGTAGAGCGCCGAAGCGTCGATCGGCGTGAACAGCCACTTGTGGGGATTGAAGACGAAGCTGTCGGCGCGCTCGCAGCCCTCGAGGCACCAGCGGTACTCGGGGCACATCGCGGCCGAGCCGGCGTAGGCCGCATCGACGTGCAGCCACAACCCCTCGGCCTCGCACAGCTCGGCGATCGCCGGCACCGGGTCGACCGAGGTTGTCGAAGTCGTGCCCACGGTCGCCACCACCGCCAGCGGTCGGCGGCCCGCGCTCCGGTCCTCGGCGATCATCCGCGCGAGGGCGATGACGTCCATCCGGTACTCGGCGTCGTGCGGCACGGCGCGGAATCCCTCGAGCCCGAGGCCGACGGTGAGACAGGCCTTGGCGATCGAGGAGTGGGCCTGGTCGGAGGCGTAGACGGTGAGCGGCGGCAGCTCGGGGCGGCCGGCCATGCCGCGGCGCCGGATCTCGGGGTCGCTCGCCTCGCGGGCGGCGGCGACGGCGAGGAGCGAGGAGATCGACGCGGTGTCGGTGAGGAAGCCGAAGAAGTCCTCGGGCAGCTCGAGCCCGCGGCGCATCCAGTCGAGGACCCGGAGCTCGAGCTCGGTCGCCGACGGGCAGGTGCGCCACAGCATGCCGTTGACGTCGAGGGCGGCCGCCAGCATCTCGCCGAGCACCCCCGGCCCGGAGCCGGTGATCGAGAAGTAGGCCATGAAGCCGGGGTGGTTCCAGTGCGTGACGCCGGGCATGACGATG
>CAZMED010000517.1:0-2231 GCA_964565045.1 uncultured Thermoanaerobaculia bacterium | reverse complement strand
CCATCACCTCGTCGTCGGCGAGAATGGCGGACACCGGGTACATGCCGCCCGACAGCGCCTTGCCGATGATCACGATGTCGGGGCGGATCCCCTCGTGCTCGTAGGCGAAGAGCTTGCCGGTGCGGCCGAGCCCGGACTGGATCTCGTCCGCCACGAGGAGCGCGTGGTGGCTGTCCGCGATCTCCCGCAGCCGCTTCAGGAAGCCGGCCGGCGGAATCACCACTCCGGCCTCGCCCTGAATCGGCTCGACCAGGATCCCGGCCACCTTGTCGTGCATGGCCTCGGCGACCGCGTCGGCGTCTCCGTACGGCAGGGCCCGGAAGCCGGGCGTGAAGGGCCCGAAGCCGAAGCGGTAGTCGTCATCGGTGGAAAACCCGACGATGGTCGTCGTGCGGCCGTGGAAGTTGCCGTCGAAGACCAGGATCTCCGCCTCGTCGGCGGGGATCCCCTTGACGGTGTAGCCCCACTTGCGGGTCGCCTTGATGGCCGTCTCCACGGCCTCGGCGCCGGTGTTCATGGGCAGCACACGGTCGAAACCGGTGAGCTCCGTGATCTCCTTGCAGAAGGGGCCGAGCTGGTCGTTGCGGAAGGCTCGGGAGGTCAGGGTCACGCGACTGACCTGCTCGATGATGGCCTTGATCAGGCGCGGATGGCAGTGGCCCTGATTGAGCGCAGAGTAGGCGGCGAGAAAATCGAGGTAGCGGCGACCTTCGACGTCCCACACCCAGGCGCCGTCCCCGCCCTCGACGACCACGTCCAGAGGATGGTAGTTGTGGGCTCCGTACCGGTCTTCCATCAGGATCAGATCGGTCGATCCCGTCTGCTCGATCTCGATCCGTTCCGACTCGATCCTCTCGACCGCGGACTCATCGACTGTATTCTTCACGACGCGATCCTCCCTTGAATGTGTGGAGCGGGTTCGCACAAGGGCAGGGACCAGGTCGACCTGCAGCGGCGCCAGCCGCTTCCCGCTCGCGGCACGGTACACCCAAGCGATCCGGGGCGCAACAACCCACCGTTGAGTTTTGAGTTCTCAATTCTCAATTTTGAATTCCCGCCCGACCACGGTTCTCCGGGTGGGCAGGGGCCAATTAAAAATTCAAAATTCAGAATTCAGAATTGACCGTTACTTCTGCTGTGCGTTCCAGTGCAGGAAGGCCTCGATGAAATCGTCGATGTCACCGTCGAGCACCCGGTCCGCGTTGCCCACCTCGTGGCCGGTGCGCAGGTCCTTGACCATGCGGTAGGGCTGCAGCACGTAGGACCGGATCTGGTTGCCCCACGAGATGTCCTTCTTCGGCCCCTTGAGCTTGTCCAGCTCCTCCTCGCGCCGATCCATCTCGAGCTCGTAGAGCCGCGCCTTGAGCACCTTCATGGCGCTCGCCAGGTTCTTGATCTGCGAGCGCTCGTTCTGGCAGGTGACGATGATCCCGGTGGGCTCGTGCACCAGGCGCACCGCGGAGTAGGTCGTGTTGACGCCCTGGCCGCCCGGTCCCGAGGAGCAGTAGCGGTCGACGCGGATGTCCTTCTCCGGGATCTCGAGGTCGATCTCGTCGTCGATCTCAGGGTAGACGTGGGCCGAGGCGAACGAGGTGTGGCGCCTGGACTGCGAGTCGAAGGGCGAGATCCGCACCAGGCGGTGGACGCCGTTCTCCGATCGCAGGTTGCCGTAGGCGTAGGGGCCCTTGACCAGCAGCGTCGCACCCTTGATCCCCGCCTCGTCGCCGGGCTGCTCGTCGATCACCTCGACCGAAAAGCCGCGGCGCTCGGCCCAGCGCAGGTAGAGGCGCTCGAGCATCTCCGCCCAGTCCTGGGACTCGGTGCCGCCGGCGCCGGGGTGGATTTCGACGAAGGCGTTCAAGGCGTCGTGCTCGTCGGTCATCTTGGCGGTGAGCTCGACCCGGTCGAGGAGGGGCGAGATCCGGTCCAGCGCGGCCTCGAGCTCGGCCTCCGCCCCGCTCTCCCCGTCACGCGCCATCTCGAGCAGCACCTCGAGCTCCTCGAGGCCGTCGCGCAGGGCCTCGGCGGTGCCGACCTGCTCCTGCAGATGGGAGCGCCGGCTCATCACCTGCCGGGCGTTGTCCTGGTCGGACCAGATGTCGGGGTTCTGCGCCTCGGCGTCGGCCTCGGCCAGCTGCTCCCGCAGGGAGGCCTCGTCAAAGATACCCCCGCAGACGCTGGATGCGCTCCATCTCTGCTTCACCGGTCTGTACGAGTTCGTCGAGCATGGC
>CAZMED010000516.1:0-2242 GCA_964565045.1 uncultured Thermoanaerobaculia bacterium | reverse complement strand
CGGGTCGTATCCGATGCCTCCATCCCATGTCATTCCGTAGGCGCCTAACGTTCTAACGTTCAAACGTTCCAACGTTTGAACGTTTACTCGAACAGCCGTCCGTCCGCCGACTTGGCGTGGTCCCAGCGCTCGATCAAATAGTACTTCTCGCCCTCGAACACCCGCTGGATCTGCTCGAGGTACTCCTCGGCCTCGCGGGCGTTGAAGCTGCGGGTGGTGTTGACGAACGACAGCACGCGCGAGTGGTAGAAGGGGATCAGGGCGTCCATGATCTCTTCCCGGGCCGCCTCGTCCGCCCCCTTGTAGGCGACCGCGAAGTTGAAGACGATCCGCGCCCACAGCGACGAGGGATAGCTCAGGCCCTCCTCGCTCTCGACCGCGGCCAGCGCTTCGATCTCGCGGAAGTCGGGCGGCGGGTTGATCTCCCGCCACAGATCGGCGTGCCTCTCCCAGCCGTCGCGGAAGCTCGCGAAGAGCTTGTCGGTGCTCACCTCCACCGGCGGCGGGGTCTGGTCCATGCCCTGACCGAATCCGTAGATGCTCGAGGGCCGGCTCTCGCCGACGTACTTCCACAGGTACTCGAAGTCGATCATGAGGTCGAAGAGGGTGGAAACCACCTGCTTGAACATCGGCGACAGATCGCTCGCGGGGTCCTTCGTACGGTGGCTCTTGGGCGTGCCCAGAAAGGCCTGGCAGACGTTGAACTGACGGGCCACGGCGATGGTCGTCATCCAGATGTCGATGCCGAAGCTGCCGACGCGTTCGGTCCAGGTCTTCTCGGCCAGGAAGGCGCGGGCCGCGCGCCCCGAGAACCCGAAGTCGCCGCCGATGGGCTGCCGCACCCGCAGCCCGCCGAGAGTGCGCACCATCGGGTAGGCGATGTGGTTGGTGATGGTGCCGTCGTACTTGTGGCGCAGGTAGATGGGACTGACGTAGTCGAAGCGGCCCATCAACGGTTCGACGAGGTGCAGGATCCACTGCGGGGTGATGCTCTTGAGGTCCGCGTCCACCATCGCCACGGCCCGTGCGTTGAGCTCGACCGCCGCCTTGAAGAGGTTGCGGACGTTGTTGCCCTTGCCGCGGACGCCTTTCGGGGTCGAGATGTAGATCTTCGGCACCCGGGTGGGGGTGCCCATGAAGACCTCACGGGTGCCGTCGGGAGAGTCGTTGTCGACGTTGATGATCACCGACGAGGCGTGCGGAAAATAGGTTTCGAGCCCGCGGCTGGCGGTGTCGGTGGGCACTGAGATGCTGTCGGCCTCGTTGTACGAGGGGATGCCCACGATGATGTCGGCGGTGCGGACATTGCCGGGATTCTCGACGAACGCCTGCATGGTCCCTCCCTGCCGATTTCCGAACCGGCTCTCAGGGTGTTTCGTTCCTTCGATCTTAGTGTCCGCGCCTGGGAAATGCCATAATCCGGCATCATGTTGTGCGACGCGGCGCCCGGCTCCGGCCGGTCGCCGGGGAGAAGCGAACGTGGCGTCAGATCCAGCAGCACCGCCCGCGCCCGAGAACCTCTCGGTGCTCCAGAGCGCGGACTACGTCGAGCAGATGTACGAGCAGTGGCGGGAGGCGCCGGCCTCGCTGAGCGCCGAGTGGCGGTACTTCTTCGCCGGCTTCGACCTCGCCTACCGGCCCGACGGCGTCGTCGCCCCGGAGCGGGTCGCCGACCAGTCGAAGGTGGCGAGCCTGATCTTCGCCTACCGCAACGTCGGCCACCTCATCGCCGAGCTCGACCCTCTCGGCGACAACCTGGACAGCCACCCCCTGCTCGAGCTCGAGGCCTTCGGGCTCGCCGAGGCCAATCTCGAACAGGTCTTCGACACCGGCCACCTGCAGCTCGGCGGCCCACAGCAGGCGAGCCTGCGCGAGATCATCGACGTCCTGTCCGATACCTACTGCCGCACGGTCGGCGTCGAGTACCTCCACATCCAGGACATGCCGATGCGGCGGTGGCTGCAGCAGGAGATGGAGCCGGTCCGCAACCGTCCCGCCGTCGACCGCGAGAAGAAGCAGCGCATCCTCGCGCAGCTGATCGACGCCGAGCTCTTCGAGAGCTTCACGCACGGGCGCTACCAGGGGCAGAAGCGGTTCTCGCTCGAGGGCGCCGAGTCCCTGATACCCGCCCTCCACCAGTTCCTGGAAACGGCCGCCGAAACCGGCGCCGAAGAGGTCGTCATGGGCATGGCCCACCGCGGCCGGCTCAACGTCCTCGCCAACATCCTGCGCAAGCCGTACT
>CAZMED010000515.1:0-2243 GCA_964565045.1 uncultured Thermoanaerobaculia bacterium | reverse complement strand
GATCCGCCTTGCCGGGCGCTGCCCCCGCCGATATGCTCGCCGTGATGAAAGGGGAACAGGACCTGCCGCCGAGAGACCTCGAAAGGACGCACCGCGACCGGAGCGGCGCCCTGGTGGTGGCGGGTCTCGTCGTCGTCCTTGTCGGGCTCGGCTGCGCTGCCCTGGTGCCGTTGACCGTCCTCGCGTCGGTCCTGTCGTACGGCGGTGTCGAGACGCGCTCCACCGTCGCCGTGTCGGCGTTCTACGCGGTGGTGGCGGCGGCCTTCGTGTGGCTCGGGCTCGGCACCGTTCGCGCGCGGCGATGGGCGCGGGACCTGCTGCTGTCGGTGACCAGGATCTGGCTGCTGACCGGGGCCGCCACGCTGCTGTTGGGCGCGGTGCTGCTGCCGGCGATGGTGCGGGCGATGGCCGCGCCGGCGGGTGTCCCCCCCCACGTGGCGAAGGCCGTGATCCTCGCAGCTCTGGCGTTTGTGGCCCTGAGCCAGGTCGCCCTGCCGGCCGCCCTCCTCGTCTTCCTCCGATCTCCGGACGTGGAGGCCACCTGCCGCGCCCGCGACCCGCGGCCGCAGTTCACCGACGGGACCCCGGAGCGGGTGCTGACCCTGACCGTCGTGTGGGCCCTGGCCGCGCTCTCGGTGTTGGTGGTCCCGGCCTACGATTTCGCGTTTCCATGCTTCGGCGTCATGCTGCGGGGCGGCGCCGGCGTGCTGCCGTGGTCTCTCGTTCTCGCAGCATGCGTCGTGCTGGCGTGGGGCAGCTTCCGCCGCGCCCGCTGGGCGTGGTGGGCCGGCATCGCGGCGACCGCGGGCGCGGCGCTCGCGACCATCGTGACGACGGTGGTCGTGGGCCCGGCGGACATGCTGCAGGCGTTGCAGCCGGTCGGGGCCGGCGTGGGAGACCAGGCATCGCTGCCGACACCTCCGGTCGGAGCGCTGGTGGCGGGTTGGCTGGTCGTGTGGGGCTCGTTCCTGATTTACCTTTGGAGCCTCCGGCCCTTCTTCGCAACGCCGCCCAAAGAGGCGACAGATGCCTGAGCTCGATGCGCTGCTGCAGCGGCCGGGCCCCCGAGGCTGCCTGGCTTCCGCCGCCGCGGCGCTCGTCCTGGCCTTCGTGTCGCCGCTGGTCCTGGCGGTTCGCAGCTGGCGTTCGTGGCGCCGCGGGCACGACATCCGGGTCTCGATCGAGGCGCTTCCGCCCCCGGGAGGCGCGGAGTCCGACCGGCACATGCTCGATGTGATCTGCGACGTGCCGCTCAGTGTCGAGCGCGGCTTCCGCGACCGGTTGACCGACCGCGTGGTCCGCGTCGCCGAAGCGCTCCGCAGCCCGGACGACGCGTACCTCCTCGTCTACCGCCTGCCCGGCGCAGAGGAGGCTTTGGTGCTGCCCCTGGGCCCGCGGGTCCAGAGCCTCGGCGAGCGCTTCCGCCTGGTGCTCGATCAGAGCGCCCTGGCGGGACGAACCGTGGTCTGGATGGCCCTCGCCCGCGACCTCCCGCCGGCCCGGATCGTCGATCCCGAGCGTTGCGACCCGGAGTCCCCGGACGAACGCGAGCGTCTTCTCGAGACATCTGAAGCCAGGTGGTCGATGGCCGCTTCCTGGGCCCCCGTGGGCCCGTCGTTGATCGTCCGGACGATCCTTGTCGTGCCGACGTCGGCGCAAGATCGCGTCGTGCGCCTTCTTGAGAAGCTCACCCCGTAATCGTCCCCTCACTCTTGGTCGCGTCCCACGGTCTCGAGCTGCGGTTCGCGAAATAGCAGCCGGGCCGTTTGCCGAGGCACGTCGGATGTGCTGAAATCCCATGACCTCCGCCGGGCCGCAGCGGGGGGAAGGAGGCGCCATGGACGTCGGGCTGGTCAAGGACCGCAGGCCGTTCGAGCACCGCATCGGGCTCACCCCGGGCGGCGTTCGTGTCCTGACCGAGAGGGGCCACCGGGTTTACGTGGAGAACGACGCCGGGCTCGAGGCGGGCTTCGCCAACGAGGCCTACCGGGCGGTCGGAGCGACCATCGTCTACTCCGACGAGGAGGTGCGGCTGCGGTCGCAGATGCTGATCCGGCTGTCACCGCCCACCGCCGAGGAGTGCGCGACGTACCAGCCCGGCCAGGTGGTGATCGCGGCCTGGCACCTCGCGGTCGCCTCGCAGGACTACTTCTGGCGCCTCCTCGAGGGCAAGGTCACGACGGTCGGGTACGAGATCATCGAGGACGACCGCGGCCACGCCCCGGTGCTCGAGGCGATGTCGG
>CAZMED010000514.1:0-2245 GCA_964565045.1 uncultured Thermoanaerobaculia bacterium | reverse complement strand
AGGAGGATGCCGGCGGCGACGGCGACGTTGAGGCTCTCGACGCCGCGCTCGAGGGGAATGGTGAGCTCGCCGTCGGCGAGGTCGCTCGCGTCGGCGGACAGCCCCGCGCCCTCGGCGCCGAGGAGCAGCAGGCAGGGCTCGGCCGGGCGCCAGCCCGCCAGCGGCCGCCCGCCGGCGCCGGTCGCCCAGATCTCGCCGCCGGCCTCGCGCACCCGTTGGGCGGCAGCCGCTGCCGACACCGCACGCTCGATGGGAAGCCGGAACACCGCCCCCGCGGCGCCTCGCACCGCCGCCGCGCCGAAGGGGTCGGCGCAGCCCGGCGACAGCAGCACCGCCGCCGCGCCGAGCCCGGCGGCGGCGCGGACGATGGCGCCCACGTTGCCCGCGTCCTGCACCTGCTCGAGCCACAGCGCGATCCCGGCGCGCGCCGGCCAGCGCGGCCAGCGCGGCTCCTCGGCCACCGCCAGCACGCCCTGCGGGCTGCGGGTGGGCGCGAGCTCGTCCAGAACCGCAGGCTCGAGCTCGAAGGCCGCCGCGGCGGCGGCAATCCACGACGCCGCGGCCGGGTCCTTGACCAGCTCGGCCGTCAGGTAGAGCTCCAGGATCGGGACCTGCCACCGGACCAGGTCATCAACCAGACGGCGTCCGTCGACCACGACCTCGCCGTCGCGGCGATGGCGGATGCGCCGGCGGAGGTCCTTGATCCGTGAGCCGTGCCGGCCGAGGCGTTCGATCGGGAGTTCCGTCATCTTCTGATCTCACCACAACGGGGGACGAAGCGCCAGGAGTACGCGCATCGTTCGAACGTCTGAACGTTCAACGTTTGAACGTTGCCGGCCGCCCGTTCCGAGGGCAGAGGGGCCGAGGGGCCGAGGTTGTTTGCCCGGCTCCATGCCACCGAAAAGCCCCCCTCTTCAGCAATTCGGCGGCAATTCGCCCCGCGAATTGCCGCCGAATTGCTTAGTGGATATTTTCACAAACGTCTGAGATAATTGCCGTTCCGTCGCGCCAGGCGGCGGCAGAAGGGACTGGACGGCCATGAGCCTCTCCTTGATCGGCAAGTCAATCGGCGAGTCCGCCACCCTCAAGCTCAACGAGGTCGCGGCGATCCTGCGCGCCAAGGGCGACCCGGTGATCCACCTCGGCGGCGGCGAGCCCAAGGGCCGCGCACCCCTCGACGCCATCCTCGCCGCCACCTCGCTCATGAACACGGGCGAGGTGCGTTACACCCCACCGGACGGCATCCCGGCGCTGAAGCAGGCGATCATCCGCTACACCGAGGACTTCTACGGCTGGCGGCCGGCGCCCGAGAACGTGATGGCCTCGGGCGGCGCCAAGCAGGCCATCATGTCGGCCCTGCACGCCATCCTCGATCCCCAGGAGGAGGTCATCTTCCCCGCCCCCTACTGGGTCTCCTACACCGAGATGGTGAAGCTGGTGGGCGGCGTGCCGGTGCCGGTGCACCCCGAGGACGGGAGCTTCATCCCCCGCATCCAGGACATCGAGCAGGTGATCGGCTCCTACACCAAGGCGGTGATCATCAACAGCCCCAACAACCCCACCGGCGCGGTGTACCCGGCAAGCTTCATCAAGGACGTCGTCGAGCTGTGCGAGGCGCGCGGGCTGTGGCTGATCATGGACGACATCTACCACCGCCTGATCTTCGACGGCCGCACGCCGGTCAACCCCTACGACTTCGCCCGCGACCGCAGCGACAACTCGAAGCTGATCATCGTCAACGGGGTCTCGAAGCAGTACGCCATGACCGGCTTCCGCATCGGCTGGGCGGTGGGCAACACCAGGCTCATCGAGGTCATGACCAACATCCAGGGCCACGAGACCTCGGGCCCTTCGGCCGTGCTCCAGCACGCCGCAGTGGGCGCCATCAACGGCATCCAGTCGTCGGTCTCGAGCCTGTGCACGACGCTCGAGAACAACCGCAACGTGCTCATCCAGGAGCTCAGGGCCTTCGACGGGGTGCGCCTCGAGGAGCCCGGCGGGACCTTCTACTCCTTCCCCGACTTCAGCCACTACAGCGACGACTCGGTGAAGCTCTCCAAGTTCCTGCTCGACAAGGTGCAGGTGGTGACGGTGCCGGGGAAGGAGTTCGGCAAAGAGGGGCACCTCAGAATCAGCTTCTGCGGATCCATCAAGGAGATCACCGAGGGCATCGAGCGCATGAAGTGGGCGCTCGACCCCAACTCGCCCAACGAGCTCTACATCGGCCAGCGCAAGCTGGTGAGGG
>CAZMED010000513.1:0-2246 GCA_964565045.1 uncultured Thermoanaerobaculia bacterium | reverse complement strand
GAGGCCCAGCCTGGCCGACTGGGAGTCCGCCGCGAGCCACTCGCTCGGGCTGCGCTCCCTGCAGTCGCTGACCGTCGAAACGCACGACGGGCTCACGCTCAAACCGATCTACACCGCGGCGGACACGCCGGCCGCGGCGCTCCCCTCCGCAGGCCGCGCCCGAACCACCTGGGAAACCTGTTGCCCGGTCGATCTGCGGGAGCCGGAGGCGGCCATCGCCTCGACGATGACGGCCGTCAGGCAAGGCGCAGGCTCCTTCTGGCTCACCGTCGACCGCAGGAGCAGCTCGTGGGTCCGGTTGACCGCGGCCGCAATCGCCGAGTGTCTGGAGGCGACGGGCGGCGCTCCCATCTACCTCGACGCGCGCGCCGTCTGTCCTCCGTTGGCGGCCGTCCTGGTGGCCGCCGTGCGGCGCCGCGGCGCGCCGGTCGCCGAGCTCCGGGGAGGCTTCGACTTCGACCCGCTCGGCACCCTGGCCGCCAACGGCGGCCTGCCGTGGAAGCTCGATGCATCGTTCCGTCTGATGACCGATCTCGTGCGTTGGACCGACGACCACACCGCCGCGATGCGCGCGGTCGCCGTGTCCACGCTGCCCTACGCCAAGGGCGGCGCCGGCGCCGTACAGGAGATCGCCATCGCGCTCGCGACGGTGGTCGAGTACCTGCGGCGCGCGGAACGGCGCGGGGTGCCGCCCGGCGTGATGTGGCGCCGGCTGCGGCTGATCATGCCGGTCGGCCGCGATCTCCTCACCGAGATCTGCAAGCTGCGGGCGATCCGCATGCTGTGGTCTCGCACGGCCGAGGCGTGCGGCCTGGTCGAGAGCGAGCGCGCGGTCCCGCTGCACGCGGTGAGCTCGCCCACCTGCCTCACGACCCGCGACCCCTGGACCAACCTGCTGCGCAGCACGACGCATTGCTACGCCGCCGTGATCGGCGGCGCGGACGTCGTCACGGTCCTGCCATTCGACTCGGCCCTGGGCCGTGCGGACGAGCTCGCTCGGAGGCTCGCCCTCAACACCCACAACATCCTGCGCGAGGAGTGCCACCTCGACCGGGTCGACGACCCCGCCCACGGCAGCTACCTCTTCGAGCGCCTGACCCACGATCTCGCGGCCGCCGCCTGGGAGCGCTTCCAGCGCCTCGAGTCGGCGGGCGGGATGACGGTCCAGCTCCGGTCCGGCGCCATCGCGCGCGAGCTCGGTGAAACCCTGGCCCGCAGGCGCCAGGCCATCGCCACGCGCCGCGACCCGATCACCGGCGTCAGCTCCTACCCCAACCTCGAGGAGCCCAGGCTCGAGCGGCAGCGGGAGCGGCGCGGCGCGCGGCCGCTCCCCGACGACGAGGCGACCGCCGTGCGGCGAGCGCTGGGAACCATCGCGGCCTCGTTCGACGAGGCCGTGGCCACCGCGGGCGAGGGCGTGTCGGTGCGCGACCTGATCGAGCTCTTCCCCGGCCACGAGGAGCCCGAAGAGATGGCCGCCCTCCCCTCCGATCGGGACTCGGCGCCGTTCGAACGCCTGCGCGAGGCCTCCGATCGGCAGCTCGAGCGGACCGGCGCCCGCCCGCACGTCTTCCTGGCTGTGGCGGGCCCGGCGGCCGAAAGCCGCAAGCCCGCGGCCCAGGCTGCCGGCGTGCTCGCCGCCGGCGGTTTGACCACGGTCCGCGGTGAAGACCTCGAGGGCCCGGCCGACGCCGCCGCGGCCTTCGAGGCCAGCGGCAGCCGCAGCGCAGTGATTTGCGGCGCGGGCCCATTGGTGCCCGAGATCGCCCGCGAGCTCAAGGCCCGCGGCGCCCTGCGGGTGCTGGTTTCGACCGGTCCGCCCGGGGAGAGCGAGCAGGCGTGGCGGAGCGCGGGGGTGGACGGCTTCATCCACCCCGGCGCCGACGTCCTGGTTCTGCTCGCCGACCTCCACGAGGTCGAGGGGGTGCGCCGTGATTGAGTCGAAGATCCCGGACTTCACGACGGTGCCGCTGCGCCTGCCGCAGGCCTCGCCCTTCGAAGGCCCCGAACGCGGACCCGCGGCCACGCCCGAGGGCATCGAGGTGGCGCCGCGCTACGGCGTCGCGGATCTTTCGGCGGCGGACCACCTCGGCTCTCTGCCCGGGTTTCCGCCCTTCGTGCGCGGGCCCTACCCGACCATGTACGCGGCCCGGCCCTGGACCATCCGCCAGTACGCCGGCTTCTCCACCGCCGAGGACTCCAACGCCTTCTACCGGCGCAACCTGGCCGCCGGCCAGAAGGGCCTC
>CAZMED010000512.1:0-2248 GCA_964565045.1 uncultured Thermoanaerobaculia bacterium | reverse complement strand
CGCGCCATGCAGCTGGTCGAGACCCCGTGGCTCGAGACGGCCCGCGGCGGCGGCGGCGAGCCCGACGACCTGGTCAACGTGCTCGACCCGAGAATCACCCGCGCGCAGCGCGCCGCCGCCCTGGCCGAGCTGGAGAAGAGCCAGACCTCGCTCGGCGGCTTTCCGTGGTTCCCCGGCGGCCCGCCGTCGCCCTGGATGACGCTCTATATCCTGCACGGCTTCTCGAAGGGCCTCGAGTTCGGGGTCGAGGCGCCTCGGGACGTGGTGCAGCGGGCCTGGGGTTACATGCACCGCCACTACCTCGAGGAGTGGGTCGACCGGATGATGGGCCGCGACTGCTGCTGGGAGAGCATCACGTTCCTCAACTACGTGCTCTCCAACTACCCCGACGAGTCGTGGACCGGCGGCGTCTTCACCGCCGACGAGCGGCGGCGGATGCTCGACTTCAGCTTCCGCCACTGGCGCGAGCACTCGCCGCTCGCCAAGGGCTACCTGGCGCTCACCCTGGAGCGGGCGGGCCGCCACGACGACGCGGTGCTGGTGTTCGACGCGGTGATGGACTCGGCGAAGACGGACCGCGACCTCGGCACCTACTGGGCGCCCGAGGACCGCGCCTGGCTCTGGTACAACGACACCATCGAGACCCACGCCTTCGCGCTGCGCACCCTGACCGAGCTCGCGCCCGACGACCCGCGCCGCCACGGGCTGGTGCAGTGGCTGTTCCTGAACAAGAAGCTCAACCACTGGAAGTCGACCCGCAGCACCGCCGAGGTGCTGTACTCGCTGGCGCATTACCTGCGGCACGAGGAGACGCTGGCGGCCCGCGAGGAGATCACGGTGGAGGTGGGACCGCGGACGGAGCGCTTCGTCTTCTCGCCCGACGAGTACACCGGCGCCCGGAAGCGGGTGATCGTCGACGGCCCCGCCATCGAGCCCGCGACGATGTCGACCATCGTCGTCGAGAAGCCGACGCAAGGCTTCGCCTTCGCCTCGGCCACCTGGCACTTCTCCACCGAGCGGCTGCCCGCCGAGGCCCGCGGCGATCTGTTCGCCGTCGAGCGCTCCTACTTCAGGCGCTTCAACGACGGCTCGGGCTGGGTGCTCCGACCGCTCGCCGAGGGCGAGCGCCTCGAGCCCGGCGACCAGGTCGAGGTGCAGCTCTCGATCCGCGCGAAGCACGCCGCCGAGTACGTCCACCTGCGCGACCCGCGCGGCGCCGGCTTCGAGCCCGAGACGCTGCACTCACAGTACAAGTGGGACCTCGGCCTCGTCTGGTACGAGGAGGTGCGCGACTCCGGCACCAACTTCTTCTTCGAGTGGCTGCCCGCCGGCGAGTACACGTTCAGATACCGGCTGCGGGCCAACATGGCCGGCACCTTCCGCGTCGCCCCGGCCGTCCTGCAGTCCATGTACGCCCCCGAGTTCACCGCCTACTCCGCCGGCAACACCCTGGAGGTCGATCCCGACTGAAACCCGTTTCCGTGCCGGCCCGTAGGCGCCGACTCAGGCGTGTCGGCGAGCGATCGGCATGTGGCCAGACTCAGCAGGCGCTCCTTTTCCGTCCCGAGCCCGAGCCCGTTACCATTGCCGTTACCGACGATTCTGGTTCTTCGCAGGGATCGACATTGCGAACGATGTCAGCATGGCGGCTCTGCGCGGGAGCTGGTCTCACCATTGAGCCAAACGGTCATCGTCATACGAAATCGAGTGCAGCCTTTTGCACGTCGACCTTCTCGAAGTTGGAGAACTTGACGCTCTCCCTCTCGGGGAGGTGTATCGGATCGGTAACGGTAACGGCAACGGGCTCGGGCTCGGGCTTGAACAGCCTGCTCTCAGGTTTTCTCAGAGCCGATGCCCCCACCCACCCACCCTCGGAAAATCGGCGTGCGCGACGCACGACGATTTTCCGAGAGCCGGAGGTGTCTCAAACCTGGCGCTTCTGCGGGCAGCTCGCTGCAGCTCGGACGAGCCGTGGGGAACTCAACTCAAAACTCAAAACTCAAAACTCAAAACTGTCTCCTGCGGGCGGTTGGAATTCCGAGTTCCGAATTCCGAATTCCGAATTCGCGGCGCGCAGCGCCGCGTCAGTACCGCCAGCTCTCCAGGTCCGCCCCCTCCGGCGCGCTGGCCTCGAGGCGCTTCAGGATCCGCTCGAGGTACATGGTGTTGTAGCGCAGGCGGGAGATGTGGTTCGGGTTGGCGTGGTCGCCGTTCCAGCAGTGCTCGGCGCGGTCGCCGTAGTCCACCT
>CAZMED010000511.1:0-2260 GCA_964565045.1 uncultured Thermoanaerobaculia bacterium | reverse complement strand
CGGCCGCCGCTGCGTCGAGCAGCCGTACCCGGGCCGGGTCGAGCCCGCTCTCGTCCACGAGAAAGCCGCGGATGGTCTCGCCGCGCGCGGCGCCGAGCGCCGGAAGGGCGGCGGGGTCGAGCTGCTGAGCGGCGATCAGGGCCGAACGGAGCTCGCGGTAATAGGCGGTCTCGTCGAGGACCGGTTCGTCCGTCTCCTCGGCGCCGTCTGCCGCCGGCGGCGCCGTCGTGTGCTGCGCGCGCAGGGCGGCCGTCGGCTCGGCGCCGAGGCTCTCGCCGGCGAGCGTCTCCAGCAGCTCGAGCGAGGCGGTGAGCTCGCGGTCCTCGGCCGCGTCTCCGGCCAGGGCGAGCCGTTCCGCGACCAGGGACTCGAAGGCGGCCGCCTTGAGTGCCGCGGCATCGGCCTCGGGGTCCCAGATGCCCTGCACCTGCAGCACCAGCCCCGGCCGTTCGCCGGCGCCGGCCGCCAGGGTGTGCAGCTTGTCGGTGCCGGTCACCTCGAGCGTCGAGCTGCCGGCCGCGAACTCGACGAAGCCGAGGTCCTCGTCGCCGGAACCGCCGCCGAGCTTGGCGAGCAGCCGGAACGGCGACTTGACGAGCTCGCTGATGACCTCCTTGACCGCCGCCTGGATGGCGTTGCCGACCCCGAAGCCGGGATCGTCGAGACTGCCCTCGATCGGAAACTCGAGGGTCACGAGGCCGTTCTTGTCGGTCAGCAGCGACACGCCGAGCTTGAAGGGGAGGTTCATCAGGCCTTCACCCTCCACCTTGTCTCCGAGCTTCATGCCGTCGGTGACGATCAGGTTGTTGCCGGTGAGCCGGCGCGCCGTGATGTCGTAATCGAGGTCGAGGGTGGCGGCTCCGACATCGAAGGGATGGCCGATGAACCGCACGGCCATCGGCGACAGCGGCGGCAGGGCGACCTCGCGGCAGTCGAGTGCGAGATCGATGAGGCGGCCGGGATCGAAGACGTCGATCTCGCCCGCCACCGCCACCAGCCCGCCTCCCGGGACCGAGCCTTTGATGTCGATGGCGGCCCCGGCCGTGGCCTCGGACGAGATGCCGGTGAGGCCTCCGTTGACCTGCTCCAGCGTGAGGCGGAACTCGGGCTCGAGGGTCTGGTCGATATAGGCGCCCTTGCAGTCATGGAGGCGCAGCCGGTCGACACGGATCGGCGGCATCGGCGCCGCGTCGGCGCCGGTCGCCGCGGACCGCTCCGCCATCACGAGCATCAGCTCGAGGAGGTTGATTCTGCCTTCGGGCGACACCACGACATCGATGCCGGCGCCGTGGATGTCGAGGTCGGCCACCCGCAGCGAGACGGGTGCCGCCGTGGCCCGGATGCCGTCCGCCTCCACCAGGCCCCACTCCAGCAGCTGCGAGCCCACCACCGTCTCGACGAGGTCGATGCGGTCGACGGCGAAGCCGCCCTCGAAGACGACGTCGGGCTCCTCGTCATGCAGCGCGAAGCGCAGCCGTCCGGCGCTGCGCACGGTGCCGGCGCGAAGATCGACGGGGGCGATCTCCTCGATGTACGACCTGAACGCGGCGATCTCGAGATCTTCCAGGCCGACCTCGAGGTCGGCGAGGGGCGGCATCGCCGACACCTCGCCGCGGGCGGTGCCGCGGCCGCTGCCGGCGATCAGCGCCGACGCGTCGAATCCCCACCGGGCCCCCTCCTCGGTGAGGACGTCGCTGAGAATCAGCGAGGCCTCGGAGACCGTCAGAAGCACCGGCTCGGCGAAGCTGCGGTCCTCGATTTCGGCGCGGGCGCCGGCGAGCTCGAAGCGGCCGATGTCGAGCTTCCAGTGCATCGCCGCCTCGATCTCGCGCGCCTCGGCCTCGAGCTTCTGCTCGGCCTGGCGCGGCATCAGCTCGGTGATCCCGAGCGTGCCGTCGGGCTCGATCCAGGTGCGCGCCACGGGGTTTTCGACCACGATCTCGTCGGCGCCGATCACCGCCTCGGGCCACAGCACCTTGCCGCCGGCCACGGTCACGGAGGGCAGCTCCAGGACCCGGGCGCCGCTGTTCCGCATCTCGAGCGCGAGGCCGGTGAGCGTGCAGCCGAAGCTCTCCACACGGGCGCTCAGGCCGCGCTCGTCGAGGGTCGCGGCGTACTCGAAGCGGCCGTCGACGCTGCCGCCGGTGAGGTCGAAGTTGAAGAGCTCCTTGATCTCGGGCCAGCCGTCCTCGAGCACGAGACGGCTCCAGGACACGCTGCCGTCGATGCCGAGCGGCTCGACCACCACGTTGCCCGTGAT
>CAZMED010000510.1:0-2264 GCA_964565045.1 uncultured Thermoanaerobaculia bacterium | reverse complement strand
CTGCCGCTGTTACTGAAACTGAATCCGGGCACGGAAACGGAGACGGGCACGGGTCGCATCCGATGCCTCCATCTCATGTCATTCCGGATGAGCCGGACCTTCGAGCGTCGCAACTCCTCGCTGGCGGCACGTTGGATTACGAACCAAGTCGGAATCAATCCTGATATGATACCAGCCGGAGAACGCCATGCCACTCTTGAAGCCCAAGTCCGAACGCCGACGCACCCCCTTCCGCAGCTACACGGTGATCATGTGCCCGTACAACGGCCACCAGGTGTCGTTCTGCCGCGGGCTCTGCGTCCCCTACGAGGGCTACGGCCACTGCGGCCGCCTGGCGCCCCACGCCATGATCGGCCGCACCCAGGCCGCGATCGCGAGCTACAAGGACCGTCCGATCAAGACCGGCAACGACTACTGAGAACGCAATTCTCAATTTTCAATTCTTAATTCTCAATTCCAGCCAGCCGCCCGGAGCACTACGGGACGGCTGGTTCGTGATCGCGTCGTGCAGGAACAACGGTCGCTGGGTGCGCCATCGCCGCCGTACTCAGGCGGGGGCGGACGGGAACTCAAAACTCAAAATTCAAAACTCAAAACTCAGAGCTCGAAAACGCCCGCAGAACACTACTCTCTCGCGCGCTTCGTCTTCGGCCGCTGGTTTGACGGCAGCACCCGCTTGCGGAGGCGGATGGCGGACGGCGTGATCTCCACCAGCTCGTCGCGGTCGATCCACTCGATGGCCCGGTCGAGGGTCATCTCGCGCGGCGGCGCCAGCCGCAGGGCCTCGTCGGCGCCGGCGGCGCGCATGTTGGTGAGCTTCTTCTCGCGGGTGACGTTGACGTCGAGGTCGTTGTCGCGCGCGTTCTCGCCCACGATCATGCCCTCGTAGACGTCGGTCCCCGGCCCGAGGAAGAGGACCCCGCGCGGCTCGAGGTGGTAGAGCGCATAGGTGGTGCAGGTGCCCGAGCGATCGGAGACCAGGGCGCCGGTGGCGCGGCCGGCGATGTCGCCGTGCCAGGGCTCCCAGCCGTCGAAGAGGTGGTTCAGGATGCCGGTGCCGCGGGTGTCGGTGAGGAACTCGGAGCGGAATCCGATGAGGCCGCGCGAGGGCACCCTGAAGGCGAGGCGTACGCGGCCGTGGCCGGGGTTGTGCATCTCGGTCATCTGGCCGCGGCGGATCCCCAGCTTCTGGGTCACGACGCCGACGTACTCGTCCGGGCAGTCCACCTGCACGATCTCCATCGGCTCGTGGATCCGCCCGTCGATCGTGCGGGTCACCACCTCGGGCCGCGACACCGACAGCTCGTAGCCCTCGCGGCGCATGGTCTCGATCAGGATCGCCAGCTGCAGCTCGCCCCGGCCCATCACGTTGAAGGCATCGTTGGCGATGATCTCGAGGCGGATCGAGACGTTGTGCAGGGCCTCCTTCTCGAGCCGGGCGCGGATCTGGCGCGCCGTCACGTACTGGCCCTCGCGGCCGCCGAAGGGCGAGTTGTTGGCCTGAAAGACCATCGCCATGGTCGGCTCGTCGACCGCGATCCGCTTCAGAGGCTGCGGGTTTTCCGGGTCCACCAGTGAGTCGCCGATCGAGACTTCCTCGAGCCCGGCCAGGGCAACGATGTCGCCGGCCTCCGCGCTCTCCACGTCGATCCGGTCGAGGCCCTCGTGCGAGTAGACGGTGCCGACCTTGGCGCGGCCGATGCCGTCGACGCGCGCGATGCCCACCGTGCGGTTGGCGTAAAGCGTGCCGTTGACGATGCGGCCGACCGCCAGCCGCCCGAGGTAGTCGGAGTAGTCGAGGTTGGTGACCAGCATCTGCAGCGGCGCCGAGGGATCGCCCTTGGGCGCCGGCAGCGCGCCGAGGATCTCTCCCAGCAGCTCGTGCAGGTCGCCGAACTCCCCCTCGAGGCCGCGCCGGCACAGCCCCTTGCGGGCATCGGTGCAGAAGACCGGGAAGTCGAGCTGCTCCTCGGTGGCGTCGAGGTCGATGAAGAGGTCGTACACCTCGTCGAGGACCGCGGCCGGCCGTGCGTCGGCGCGGTCGATCTTGTTGAGCACCACGATCGGCGGCAGCCCGAGGGCGAGCGCCTTCTGGAGCACGAAGCGGGTCTGCGGCAGCGGCCCCTCGGCGGCGTCCACCAGCAGCAGCACCCCGTCCACCATCTGCAACGTGCGCTCCACCTCGCCGCCGAAGTCGGCGTGGCCGGGCGTGTCGACGATGTTGATCTTGGTGCCCTTGTAGCGCACCGAGGTGTTCTTGGCGA
>CAZMED010000509.1:0-2265 GCA_964565045.1 uncultured Thermoanaerobaculia bacterium | reverse complement strand
TTCCGATTCAGCCGCCGGCGCGCATCGCGGGCCGGCGGCTGAATCGGAAGCGGTATGATGCGGCTCGGAGAGACCGAACCATGGAAGTACTCAGGGAGTTCCTCGAGTTCATCGAGTACTCGAAGCCGCAGCCGGTGGCGGAGCTCTTGCGGCGCGTGCTGCTCAAGAGCCGGCGCCTGACCGGCGCCGAGGCCGGTACGGTGTTCATCGTCCGCGGCCGCGGCAAAGACCGCCGCCTCGAGGCCGCCGACACCCAGAACGACGTCGTCGATCTCGAGCGGACAGGCTTCGTGGTCCCCGTCAACACGAGATCCATCGCCGGATACACCGCAGCCACCGGGGAGACGGTCTTCGTCGCCGACCTCTACGCGATCCCGGAGAAGCTGCCCTTCCGCTTCGACCCCAGCTTCGACCGCGAGCACGGCTACCGGAGCCGCTCGATGCTCAGCTTCCCGCTCCTCAACCACGACCGCAAGGTGATCGGCGTCGTGCAGCTGATCAACCGTCTCGACGGTGCGAGCGCCGGTCCGGTGCCCTTCGAGCGCCGGCAGGCCGACCTCATCGTGCCTTTCAACCACATCGTCGGCTCCGCCATCGAGCGCGCCGACATGCTCGACCGGATCTCGGCCCAGAACGTCCGCCTGCGCGAGCGCAACCGCATGCTCAAGGAGCAGCAGGCGCGCATCGCGGCCCTCCAGGACGAGACCGAGGAGGCGTTCCAGCTCTCCATCCACCTGCTGTCGCGGGCCGCCGAGCTGCACGACGAGAACACCGCCCACCACGTCGAGCGGGTCAACGAGTACTCGTACTTCTTGGCCGGCGAGCTGGGCATGCCGAAGGCCTTCTGCGACGAGATCCGCTACTCCGCCCAGCTGCACGACGTCGGCAAGATGAGCGTCGACGTGGCAGTGCTGCGCAAGCGTGGGCCCCTCGATGCGGACGAACGCACCGAGATGATGCACCATCCGGAGTACGGCTACCAGATCCTCTCCGCCTCCGACCGGCTGAAGATGGCGGCCGACATCGCGCTCAACCACCACGAGCAGTGGAACGGCGGCGGCTACCCGAACGGGTTGCAAGGCGAGGAGATCCCCGTCTCCGCGCGCATCGTCGCCCTGGCCGACATCTACGACGCCATCCGCTCCGAGCGCTCCTACAAGCCGGCCTTCACCCACGAGCAGGCCTGCCGCATCATCCTCCACGGCGACGACCGCTTCACGCCGAGCAAGCACCTCGACCCGCAGCTGCTCGCGGTCTTCGCCGCCAGGCACGAGGGCATGGCCGAGATCTGGGACCGGTTGGCCGAGAGCTAGCCCGAGTCCGCGTTCTGATCCGAGCCCTTCTGCGAGGCGCGGTACCCGCCGCCGCGGACCTTGTCCGCGTCAACGGTCGCTCCATCCCGGCCCCGGAACGCGAGCGTTTCCTGGCCGGGATGGAGCGACCGATCGCGCCGACGGCGCGATGGCGGGCCACCCGACGGGCGGCTCGTCGATGAATCGCCCGCCCCCGGCCCCCGCCCACCCACCCTCGGAAACCCGCGCACTGCGTGCGTCGGGTTTCCGA
The DNA here is from genome assembly GCA_964565045.1 of uncultured Thermoanaerobaculia bacterium. Lineage (GTDB taxonomy): Bacteria > Acidobacteriota > Thermoanaerobaculia > Thermoanaerobaculales > Sulfomarinibacteraceae > Sulfomarinibacter. Next base: position 702 of record CAZMED010000509.1, on the reverse strand, counting down.
GGGGCAGGAGTGTCTTCTGACGTGGCGCCGTGGTTGCTGGAGACGATGACAACGTCCGGCCTCCTGGAAGATTCGGTAGCGCTGCATTGGTGCCGATCATTCTCATTCCTCGGACAGATTCATGCGCCGCAGCAATGCCCGGTAGCGGGGATCGCCGCGCACGGGGTCGAAGAAAGGAAAGGTCTTGATCGGAACGGCGATGGGATCGCGGGCCTCGACCGCCCTGCCCCACCAGTCGAATGCCGCGTCCCAGTCGCCGAGGCCGATGTGGGCGAGCGCCATTGTGGATGGGGGGACGTATGTTTCCGCTGCCGCCGCCTTCGTCTGCTCGATCAGCTCAAGAGCCTCGTCCCGTCTCCCCGCCAGGCCATAGGCGAAGGCCAGGTATCCGATCGTGATCGGGACCCCGCCCGACAGCTCGCGCGCCTTCTCGAGTGCAGTGATTGCCTCCTCGGGCGCGTTGATCTCGCAACAGGCCAGACCGATGGTGAGGTATCCGAGGAAGTGATTCGGGTCGAGCTCGACCATGTGGCGACCCTCGTCGAGCATCCTTTCGGGGCGATGGGCCAGGTAGGCGATCGTGCTGACCCACCAGCGCACGAGCAGAGACAGCGGATCGCTCTGCAGCGTCACGGCGACCTCGGCTTCCGCCTCGTCGATGCGGCCGTGGGGCATGAGACCGCTGATCGCGTATCGCAGCCG
>CAZMED010000508.1:0-2266 GCA_964565045.1 uncultured Thermoanaerobaculia bacterium | reverse complement strand
GGCCGCTCTTGGCCCGCCTGCAGCTGCAACGCTCCGAGGAGTGGGGCCGCGGAGCGGACCTGGAAACCGCGGGCTGAGGGCCGTGCCGGGCCCCGCGGCCGTCAGCTCGTGCCGCGAACTCCCAGCAGCCGCACCTCTTCGCCGAGGACGTCCTCAACGTAGATCATCTGCACCAGGATGATCACAGTCACCCCGAGCGGGGTCGCCACCAGAACCCCCAACGCGCCGAAGAAGACACCCATCACGAGCTGCACCGCCAGCAGCAGCGCCGGCGGGATCGACACCGCGCGCTGCTGGATCAGCGGGGTGATGAAGTTGCCCTCCAGAAACTGTGCGACCCCGTAGATCCCAAGGACGAAAACCACCTTGAGGGGGTCCGCGGCCCAGGCGACGAGGGCGGCGGGGACCAGCCACAGCACCGGTCCCAGGTACGGCACGAAAGCCGTCACCGCAGCCAGGACGCCGAGGGTCACGGCCAGCGGCACGCCGGTGATCGCGAGGCCGATGGTCGTCAGCAGCCCGAGCAGAGCCATGGCGGACAGCCGGCCGATCAGCCACCACCGCAGGCTCCGGCCGAGCACCTCGAAGACCTCGCGAGCGCGGTCTCGCCGGGGCTTCGGAACCAGCCGCAGGATGTTGTCCAGGTAGACGCCCGGCGAGGCACTGAGGTAGAGGGCGAGAACCACCACCACCACCAGGCCGACGATCCACGACATCGCGGTCGAGAAGAACCTGGTGATCCGGCCCAGGAGGTCGGTCCCTGCGGAGAACTGGTCGCCGAACCGCTTCGCCTCCTCGACGAGCCATTGCCCCCACTCCCGCGCCTCCAGGTACTGACTGATGGAGGTGGTGGCCTGGCTGACGCGTTCGCTCAAGGTCGCCGTCTGCTCGGCGATTCGCGGGCCGCCGACGAGGCCGAGCCCGACCAGGAGGACGAGTATCGCCAACCACACCGCGAGCACGGCCCAGCCGCGCGTGATCGGCGTACGGCGCACGATGGTCGACGCCGCAGCGTCGACCAGGATCGCCAGCAGAATCGCGGCGAACAGCAGGAGCAGCAGGTTTGCGTAGCGCGCGGCGAGGTACGTCGCCCCGACGACCCCCACCGTGAGGACGGTCGCCAGCAGGACCCGGCTCGTGAACTCGCGGCGGCTTTCGGTCTCGGCCACCTGGAACCTCCGGATCGGCTCAGGGGCTCTGCAGGTTGCCGGGCCGGGGCTGCTCGACCTCGGCGTCGATCCCCAGCCGGTCGCGGATCAGCTCCAGCCGGGCGAGGATGTCGGCCAGATTCCGCTCGGTCTTCCGCAGGCGTTCATCCATCCGGTCGATGTCCACCCGCATCTCCTGCAATGTCGTCCTGTCGTCTCCAACCATGACTCGCACCTCCGTCGCGAGTGTGCGCGCCCCCCCGCGCGGGCCGCGCGGCCCGCCGCGGGCAGGTGTCGCTACGGCGCCAGGCGGTCCTCGACCTCCATCGGAATGGTGACCGCGCCGAAGTAATCCCCGGTCTCCGCGTTCTCGAACTGGGCCAGGAAGTTGACCTGCGCCTCGCCGGGGTGGAGGCCCTCGAAGAACAGGAAGCCCGACAGGCTCGAGCCCGGCGGGAGGACGCCCTCCGGCAGCGCCCACCGCTGCATCTCCTCGGTGGGCAGCGGGAGGTCGTCCCAGGAAACCGTGTACCGCGAGTAGTAGGGCTCGTCCAGTACCAGCGCGTGCTCGTAGGTCGTGAACCCGGGGTAGGCGGCACTGTAGTAGTCGGTGACGTAGTACTCCTCGTGGCTGAACTCCGGGACCGCAACCGGGGCATAGCCCTCGATCAGCATCACCGTGCCCTCGACGTTCTCGAAGCCGAAGACCGGCAGCACGCTGTAGCGGTCGTGGGCCCCGAGCAGCGCGAAGTTCGGAAAGCGGATCCGCAGCGGCTGGTCGCTGCCGTTGCTGATCTCGAGCTTGATCGGCGTCACCAGCTCGTTGACCTCCGGGTCTCCCTGCCAGGCGTCGCTGTCCGCCACCGCCCGCACGCCCGCCACTTCCTGCACGACCTCCGCTTCGCTTTCAACCAGCTCGCTCTCCGTCATCGGCTCGAGCTCCGCCTGCGGCTGGCACGCGAGGTGGGTCACCAGGGCCAGGGCGGCCGCCGTCAGTGTGAGATATCGCGTTCTCATGTCTTCATTCCTCCCCTCTGCATTTCCGACTGCGACGGTGACAGCAGGACCCGATGCGGTCCATCCGAGGATGCCCGAGGGAGCGGCCGGGGCGCACCCCA
>CAZMED010000507.1:0-2282 GCA_964565045.1 uncultured Thermoanaerobaculia bacterium | reverse complement strand
TTCGCGCCTACGGCCTGCAGCTGCGCGAGAAGCAGAAGCTGCGCCGCATCTACGGGCTCCTCGAGGGGCAGTTCCGCAGCACCTTCGACGAGGCCAACCGCCGTAAGGGCGTGACCGGCGACAACCTGCTGCAGCTGCTCGAGGTGCGCCTCGACAACGTGGTCTACTCGCTGGGCTTCGCCACCTCGCGGACCCAGGCCAGGCAGCTCGTCCGCCACGGCCACATCGAGGTCGACGGCCGCCGCGTCTCGGTGCCGTCGTTCCGCGTCCGTCCGGGCGCGGCGGTCGCGGTGCGGGAACGCTCCCGCAAGAACGCGCAGATCGCCGAGGCCGTCGACTTCGCGCAGGGACGCGGGATCCCGCCCTGGCTCGAGCTCGACGCGGCGACTTTGACGGGCAAGGTGCTCGAAAACCCGACCCGCGAAGACATCCGTTTCCCGATTCAGGAGCAGCTCATCGTCGAGCTTTACTCACGCTAGCTTGGAGGCTGCATGATCTGGCACGATTTCCAGCGACCGGCGCACGTGGACCCGGAAGAAGAAGGCCACAGCGCAACGTTCGCCCGCTTTCTCGCGCAGCCCTTCGAGAGAGGTTGGGGGACCACGCTCGGCAACGCCCTGCGCCGCGCCCTGCTGTCGTCGATCCCCTCGGCCGCCATCACCGCGGTCAAGATCGAAGGGGCCGACCACGAGTTCTCGGCGGTTCCCGGCGTGGTCGAGGATGTGACCGACATCATCCTCAACCTCAAGAAGATCCCGCTCAAGATCCACGGCAACGACCCGGCTCTCCTCACCCTCGAAGCCAAGGGGCCCGGTGAGATCACCGCCGGCCAGTTCGCCGGCTCCAGCCAGGTCGAGGTCATCGACCCCGACGTCCACGTCGCGACCCTGTCCGCCGGCGGCAAGCTGAAGATGGTGGTGCGGGTGGCGCAGGGGCGGGGCTACATCCCGGCCGAGGAGAACCAGACCGAGGACCTCGACGTCGGATTCATCCCGGTCGACTCGGCCCACTCGCCGGTCCGCAAGGCCAACTTCCGGGTCGAGATGGCCCGTCTCGGCCGCATGACGAACTACGAGCGCCTGGTGCTCGAGGTGTGGACCAACGGCACGGTCACGCCCGAGGAGGCGCTCAGCCAGGCCGCGCAGCTCGTGCAGGGCCACCTCGACATCTACACCCGGCTGGCCGCGGTTGAAGAGGCGGTGCAGCCGGCGGTGGCCGCCGCCGAGCCGGTCGAGGAGAACAGCATCCTCGACGCCTCGATCGAGACTCTCGAGCTCTCGATCCGCTCCATGAACTGTCTGAAGAACGCCAATATCCGAACTCTGCGGGACCTCGTCAGCCGTTCCGAGAAGGACATGGTCGAGATCCGCAACTTCGGCGAGAAGTCCCTCAAAGAGGTGCGCTCGAAGCTCGAGGCCATGGGCCTCGGCTTCGGCATGAACCTCGACCTGTAGGGCGGGAGACACCGATGCGACACCGAATGAGCCACCGCAAGCTGGGCCGCACCTCGGCGCACCGCAAGGCGCTGTTCCGCAACCAGCTGACCGCGCTGTTCACCCACGAGCGGATCATCACCACCGTCGCCAAGGCGAAGGAGCTGCGGCCGATGGCCGAGCGCATGGTGACCCTCGCCGGCACCGGCACCCTGCCGGCGCGGCGCAAGATCCTCAGCATGGTGTCGGACAAGGACGTGGTGCGCCGTCTCTTCGACGAGATCGCGCCCCGCTTCACCGAACGCCCGGGCGGCTACACGCGCATCATGCGCCTCGGGCGCCGGCGCGGCGACGGCGCCGAGCTCGCCATCATCGAGTTCATCGACTACGACCTCGCCGAGCACGAGGACAGCGACACCCCCTCGAAGAAGGGCAAGCCGTCCCTCATGGACCGCGCCAAGGGCGTGTTCGGGGGCGGCGCGAAACCGGCCGAGGCCGGGGCCGCCGACGAGGCCGTCGAGGCGGCGGCGGAAGACGAGGCGGCGGACGAGGGCTCTGAAGACGTCGCCGAGCCCGCCGCGGACGAGACCGGCGAGGAGGCCGAGAAGAACGCCTGATCCGGGTTCAAGGCAGCACCGTACGCAACGCCGCAGCTTTCGCTGCGGCGTTTTCATGCCAGGGAGAACCGCGGGCTCGTACTCGAATGCACGGGACAGAGGCGTCGGAGAGGACCCGTGCCCGTGCCCGTTTCCGTTTCCGTGCCCGATTCCAGGTTCGGTGACAGCGGCAGATGGCAGTGGCAGCTGCAGCGTCGGAAAACAGCTGCCGTGGCAGCGACAGTGGCAGCGA
>CAZMED010000506.1:0-2292 GCA_964565045.1 uncultured Thermoanaerobaculia bacterium | reverse complement strand
GCGAGCTTCATGTTGCCGGTGCCCGAGGCCTCCATGCCGGCGGTCGAGATCTGCTCGGACAGGTCGGCGGCCGGGATGATCTTCTCGGCCAGGGTGACCCGGTAGTCGGGCACGAAGACGACCTTGATGCGGCCGTCCACCTCGCGGTCGTGGTTGACCACGTCGGCGACGCCGTTGATGAGTCGGATGATGAGCTTGGCCATCCGGTAGGACGGCGCGGCCTTGGCGCCGAAGATGAAGCTGCGGGGCGGAAAGTCGGCGGTGGGGTCGGCCTTGAGCCGGCGGTACAGCAGGATCACGTGCATGATGTTGAGGAGCTGGCGTTTGTACTCGTGCAGGCGCTTGATCTGCACGTCGTACAGGGACGCCGGGTCGAGGGTCACCCCGGTGAGCAGCTGCACGGTCGAGGCAAGGGTCTGCTTGTTGGCGTGCTTGATGGCCAGGAACTCGTCCTGGAAGGACCGGTCGTCGGCGAAGCGCGCCAGCTCACCGAGGCGCTCGAGATCGCGCGCCCAATCGCCGCCGATGCGCTGCGAGATGGCGGCCGCCAGGCGCGGGTTGCACGCCAGGAGCCAGCGTCGCGGCGTGACGCCATTGGTGATGGGCACGAACTTCTCCGGCCACAGCGTCGCGAAGTCCTTCACCACCCTGGTCTTGAGGAGCTCGGTGTGGAGCTTGGCGACGCCGTTGACGTGGTGGCTGCCGATGATGGCGAGGTTGGCCATGCGCAGGCGTCGCTCGCCGTCCTCCTGCAGGATCGACACCCGGCGCAGGGCCTCGGGCTTGCCGATGAAGCGGCTGCGGACCGACTCCATGAAGCGCCGGTTGATCTCGTAGATGATCTGCAGGTGGCGGGGGATGAGCGGTTCCATGAGCGAGACCGGCCAGGTCTCGAGGGCTTCGGGCAGCAGGGTGTGGTTGGTGTAGGCGCAGGTCGCCCTGGTGAGCTCCCAGGCCAGGGTCCAGCGCAGGCCCGCCTCGTCGATCAGGAAGCGCATGAGCTCGGCGACGGCGAGCGCCGGGTGGGTGTCGTTGAGCTGCAGCGCGACCTTGTCGGGCAGCAGCTCCCAGGCCTCGCCGTGGCGCTGCTGGAAGCGGTTGACGGCGTCTCGCACCGAGCACGCGACCAGGAAGTACTCCTGGGTCAGGCGCAGGCGCCGGCCGGCCTCGATGTCGTCGGCCGGGTAGAGAACCCGGTTGACCGCCTCGATGCGCTCGCGCTCCTCCACCGCCTTGACGAAGCCGCCGCGCGAGAAGATCTGGAAGTCGAACTCGGAGGTCGCGCGCGCGTCCCACAGCCGCAGCACGAGAGTCGTCGTCGTGCCGTAGCCCGCCACCATGATGTCGTACGGAACACCGAGGACCTCGCGCCAGGCGCTCCACACCGGCCGGTGCTTGCCGGCCTCGTCGCCCGGCGCCCAGTCGACCTGGCCGCCGAAGCGGATGCGCACGGTGCGGTCGTGGCGCACCACCTCCCAGGGGAAGCCGTCCTCGAGCCAGGTGTCGGCGTGCTCGACCTGCCAGCCGCCGTCGAAAGCCTGGCGGAACATTCCGTAGTCGTAGCGCAGCCCGTAGCCGAAGGCGGGGTAGTCCAGGGTCGCCAGCGAGTCGAGGAAGCAGGCGGCGAGGCGGCCGAGGCCGCCGTTGCCGAGTCCGGGATCGGGCTCCTCCTCGATGATCGTGTCGAGGCTGAGCCCGAGCATCTGCATCGCCTCGCGGGCGGTCCCGTGCAGGCCGGTTGCGATCAGATTGTTGAGCAGCAGACGGCCGAGCAGGTACTCCATCGACAGGTAGTGGACGACCTTCGGCTTGACCTGGTCGTAGGTGCGCCTGGTGATGATCTCGCGCTCGATCATCGATTCGCGCACCGCGCGGCCGAGGGCGACCAGGTGGTCGACCGCCCGCGCCTGCCGCAATTCGAGGCCGCAGGTGTAGCGCAGGTAGTGCAGGAATCGATCGCGGAACTGCTCCGCGGTCGGCTGGGTGAGCTTGACTTCAGGGAGCATGAACCTCCAACGCCGCCGCAACGGCGGCGGCGCGCGATTCAAAAACGTTAGCACAGCATCCCGGTGCAAGGGCGCGCCGCGGGCCGCATGGGGTACCATCGAATGAGATGAGCATTCCACGCAGCGCCGGCGTCATCCTGCACCCGACCAGTCTGCCCTCGCGTTTCGGCATCGGCGACCTCGGGCCGACCGCGGCTGCGTACGCCGAGTGGATCGCGGGAACCGGAGCCTCCTGGTGGCAGGTGCTGCCGCTGCACCCTCCGGGGCCGGGCAACTCGCCGTACTC
>CAZMED010000505.1:0-2303 GCA_964565045.1 uncultured Thermoanaerobaculia bacterium | reverse complement strand
GCACGCAGGGGCTGACCGCCGCGACCGGGGCCGACGAGGTCCTGACCGGGAGCCTTGTCAACGCGGCAGCCATCTGCCGCTACATCACCGCACGCAAACCCGCGCAGGTGTCCATCGTGCGCATGGGCCAGGATGCGCGGGAGCGCTGCGCCGAGGACGACCTCTGCGCGGAACTGCTGGTGGCGCGCCTCGCGGGACGGGACTTCGACACTGGCAGCGTGCGTGAGCGCCTTGCCGGCGCGCCGTCCGCGCAGAAGTTCTTCGATCCGGCCGCCGACTGGGCGCCGCGCACCGACTTCGACCTGTGCACCGACGTGGACCGCTTCGACTTCGTGCTGCGCCTCGCGGGGCGCGACGGGCCGCTGCCGTGGCTTGAGCGGATCCCGGCCTGAGCGGGGCGGCGACTCACGGCATTGCTTTCGGCATGGGGAAGGGCGGCCTTGCGGCCGCCCTTCGGCGTGGTCGACTTCCCTGTCGCCGTCAGTCCCTGGTGGCCGTTCCCTGTGTTACTTGCCGTTCTTCTTGCCCTGGGCCGGCGTGGCCGGCATCTTCGGCGAGGCCATCAGGTAGACCTGGCCACCCTCGACGAGCTCGCCCTCGATCGGGTAATGCGCCTGCATGTTGGCAAGGTAGTAGCGGCGGCCCGCCTCGTACCAGTTGGCGCTGCTGACGATGTCGGTCACCTCGATCACGCCCGAGCTTTCCTCATTCGTGGTGAGGAAGGCCGGCCCGGCAGGGTCGAAGCGATCAGGGTCCGACTCGAGAATCTGCACCGCACTGCCGGTCGACGGGTCGATCTTCCAGGTCTTGGCGATGTAGGCGCTGCCACCCGGATCCTCCTGGACGATCACGTGGCCGTCGCCGTCCACGGTCAGGTTGTCGAACGAGCGGGCGGTCTCGCCGTCCAGGCCGACCAGTGATGCCGCGTCCACCACGAGATCGATCGTGCCGCCGGTGGGATTCTCGATCGAGTCGAACGTGAACTTGTACAGTCGGGCCGTCTGGTCGCTGCGACCCGTGGTCGCCCAGTAGAAGACGTTGGGGTTCTTCGTGTCCCAGTGGCCGTCCTCGGGCCGTGCGAACTCGGTCACGCCCGCGGCGACCGACAGCGCTTGCAGCGCCGCGCCACTGCCGGCCGCCTCGGCTCGCGTGAACGGGTGCAGCTCGAACGTCCCCTCGATCGCACCCGCGTTCTCGCTCGGCGCAGGCCCGCCGGCATAGTTACTGCCGCCGTCCGTGACTTTGATGCCGTACAGGTAGCCGTTCTGCAGGCCGGCGCGCTCGACCGGGTTGCCCGAGGACTGCTTGTCGCCGACGTAGAGGTAGACCTGTCCGGGCGAGGAATCGTCCAGGCCGACCACCAGCGTCCTGCCGCCGGCGTTCGGGTGGGCCACCGAGTTCTCCCAGGAGAACTTTCCGAGGTAGGGCAGCTCGTAGCTGGTGCCCTTTTCCTCGCCGGTCACCACGTGCGCGAACGCGCGGCCCTCGGCGCCGGCTTCCTCGCCGTTCATGTAGATCAGGCCGTCGAAGCCCTTGCCGGAGGCTGGGTCGTAGAAGCCGGTCAGGGGCGGCAGGTCGCCTGAGCAGAAGCGGTTGAACTGCGCGAGGCCGGTGGTGTCGGCAAACGCGCCGCCGTCCCAGGTCAGCACCCGGCGGATGAGGTCCTCGCCCCACTTCACCTGCAGCGTGTTCAGGTGCACGGTCCACTGCGAGACGAACGCGCCGTCGGTGCCGTGGGCGCGCGGCACGCCCGAGCCCGGCCGGAGTTCGTGATTCAGGAAGAACGTCATGAAAGCCTTGTCCGCGACGTAGGCCCCGTTCTCCGCGAACTTGCCGGCGACGGCGCCCATGCCGTCCGGGATGCCGACCATCGCGTAGGGTGAGTTCTTGGCGAGGTCGCCCACGGTGATCAGCGACGTGACCTCCCAGCCATCGGCAGTCGGTACGACGTAGGGGGTCTGGGAACTCTGGGGACCGGTGTCCGCCTGCGCCGCGGCACCGGCGAGCGCGAGGGCCACGCCGGCCATGATCAATCTCGAATTCTGCATGCTGATCTCCCTGTTGAAGTGTCCATGCTCCGGTACGGCCGTCGCGGCAAGCCTCGGTGGCGGACCTGCCCGGCGGGGAGCCGTTGCAGGTTGGGATCCGCGTGTGAAGGCTGCGTGATCGAGCAGCGGCACTTCAGTGAAGGTTTCATGGCGCATCGCGAACCGGGAGCGAAACCCTGCGATAATCCCGGTTCCGATGAACGCCGGCACGACACGACGAAAGCGCGCACAGTCCGCCTCGGTGACGGTGGACCT
>CAZMED010000504.1:0-2304 GCA_964565045.1 uncultured Thermoanaerobaculia bacterium | reverse complement strand
AGTGCACCTGGGAAAGAAATCTAGTTCAAGAATCTAGTAAAAGGCCAAACCCCAGGGGCCCGCCATCGTTGACGATGGCGGGCCCGAAAAAAAAGAATGAGAACGAGACTTCGTGTACACTCCTTCCTCATGAAGGTCGTCTTCTTCGCCACTCCGGACTTCGCGGTGCCGACCCTCGAGCGGCTGGTGGCCAGCTCCCACGAAGTGGTGCTGGTTGTCTCGCGGCCCGACAAGCCGGTGGGCCGGCACCAGGTCCTGACCTCGCCGCCGGTGGTGGAGGCGGCGCGAAGCCTGGGCCTCGAGGTGGTGCAGCCCAAGAGCCTCAAGGGGGACGACGCCGCCCGGGCCCTGGCCGCCTCGGCCGCCGACGTGGCGGTGGTGGTGGCCTACGGCAAGCTCATTCCCGCCGAGCTCCTCGCGATTCCGCACCACGGTTTCGTCAACCTCCATCCCAGCCTGCTGCCCCGCCACCGCGGGCCGTCGCCCATCCAGTGGGCGCTGGTGTGCGGCGACCGCGCCACCGGCGTCACCACCATGCAGCTCGACGAGGGGATGGACACCGGCCCGATCCTGCTCCAGGAGCGGGTCCCGATCGACGATGGGGAGACCGCCGAGATGTTGGCGCCGAGGCTCGCCTCGATCGGCGCCGATCTCGTCGTCCGGACCCTCGACGGGTTGGAGCAGGGGACGATCACGCCGCGCCCGCAGCCCGAGGACGGCGTCAACACGACTCCGATGCTGCGGCGCAACTTCGCCAAGGTGGACTGGTCGATGCCGGCGCGCCAGCTGGTCAACCGGCTGCGCGGTTTCACGCCGTGGCCGGGGCTCTTCACGAGCTTCCGCGGCGGCCGGCTGAAGATCTTCGGGCTCGAGGAGGTCAAACCGGCGCCGAGCGGCGACGAGGAGCCGGGCACCGTGCTGGCCGCCGACGACACCGGCATCGTGATTCGTTGCGGGCGCACCACCGCCGCCCGCCTGACCGAGCTCCAGCGCGAGGGCCGGCGGCGGATGCCGGTCGACGCGTTTCTGATCGGAGAGCGGGTGACCAGGGGTGAGACTTTCGGCTGAACGGCTGGCCGCGGCGCGCCTCCTGATGCGCGTCGAGGAAGGAGCCTTCGCCTCGCGGCTGCTGGCCGGCACGACCGCGCCGGCCACGCGGGTGCGGGTTCTCGAGACCCTGCGTTGGCTGCGGGCCCTCGACGCCGTCCTGCAACCCCTGTGCCGCCGCCCGCTGTCCGAGCTCGACGCCGGGGTGCGCGCCGTCCTGCGCCTCGGGCTCGTGGAGATCGTGCGCCTCGGGCTGCCGCCGGCGCTTGCCACGGACAGCGCCGTGAGGCTCGTCAAGCGGCTCGGTCTGAGCTCGGCCTCGGGGATGGTGAACGCCGTGCTGCGCAAGGCCGCCGCCGGTTGGCAGGAGCGGCTTGCGGTGGCGTCCGTGGATGTGCGGCTCGCCCACCCGTGGTGGCTCTTCAGCCGATGGGCGGAGCGCTTCGGTACTGCGGCCGCCGAGGCCGCCATGGCCTCTGCCCAGGAACCGGCGGTGACCTGGGTCTGGTTTCTCGACGACAGCGCGCGGCAGGCGCTGCTCGACGAGGAGACCTCTCTCGCCCCCCACCCGTGGTGTCCGGGGGCCTGGTCGGCGCCGGGCGATGTCGGGCGCCTGGTGGCCTACGTGCTCGACGGTGCGGCCTACGCCCAGGACCCGAGCTCACAGCTCGTCGCGCAGCTCGCGTCCTCGATCGGCGGCGGCGGGCGCCTGCTCGATCTGTGTGCGGCGCCCGGCGGCAAGGCCGCCCTGGCGGTCTCGCTCGGCAGCTGGCAGCGGACGGTGGCTGCGGACCGCTCGCTCAGCCGCCTGCGGCTGATGCGGCCGCTGCTGGCGGCGGTTGGGGGCGCGCCTGCGATCACGGCCGACGTCCGCCGGCCGCCGTTCCGGGAGGCGGAGTGGGACCTCGTGCTGCTGGACGCGCCGTGCTCCGGCACCGGCACCTTCCGCCGCCATCCCGAGCTCAAGTGGCGCCTGCGGCAGGCTTCGATCCTCGAGCTCGCCGCCGCGCAGCGCGCGATGATGGCCCGGGCCCTGGAGCTCGTGGCGCCGGGCGGGGCCCTGCTGTACGCGACCTGCTCGGTGGAGGCCGAGGAGAACGAGGGCGTGGTGGGCGAGCTGCCGAAGGGCTTTGTCGTCGAGAGCCTCGAGCCGGCGCTGCCGCCCGGCGTGCCGTGGATCGCGACCGACGCCGGCGGCATTCGAATTCTCCCCAACCCGCTCGGCGACGGCTTCACCATCCACGCCATCCGCCGCCG
>CAZMED010000503.1:0-2309 GCA_964565045.1 uncultured Thermoanaerobaculia bacterium | reverse complement strand
CCGCGCTCGGCGGCCGAGAGGGCCATCGAGATGGTGTCGAGGTCGCGCAGCTCGCCGACCAGGATCACGTCGGGGTCCTCGCGGCCGGCGGCGCGCAGGGCCTCGGCGAAGCTGGCGGCGTGGGTGCCGACCTCGCGCTGGTGGATCAGGCACTTCTTGTTGGGGTGCACGAACTCGATCGGGTCCTCGATGGTGACGATGTGGTAGGTGTGCTGCTCGTTGAGGAGATCGATGATCGCGGCCAGGGTGGTGGATTTCCCGGAACCGGTGGGGCCGGTGACGATGACCATCCCGCGGCGCACGGCGGCCAGCTTGCGCAGCTGCGGCGGCAGGCCCAGCTGCTCGAGGGTCATGATCTTGGTGGGGATGATGCGGAAGACCGCGCCCGCCCCGCGCCGCTGGCGGAAGAGGTTGACGCGGAAGCGACCCACGTCGGCCAGCTCGTAGGAGAAGTCGGTGTCGCCGGTGTCGAGGAACTCTCGCCAGCGCGGCGGCGGCGCGATGGGCTTGAGGAGGTCGGCGAGGTCGGTCTCCTTGACGGTGCGGTAGCGCACCTGCTCCATGCGCCCGGACACCCGCAGCATGGGCGGCCGGCCGACCGAGAAGTGGAGGTCGGAGGCGCCGCGGTCGTTCATCAGCTTGAGAAAGCGGTCGATGCGCTGCAGCTCGGCCATCACGAGCTCTCCTCGAGGAACTCGGGCGAGACCATGGACTCGAAGTCCTCGCGGTTGGCGGCGTGGCTGTAGGCGCTCTCGGCGGTGATCGCGCCGGCCCGCACCAGGTCCCGCAGGGCGTCGTCGAAGGTCTGCATGCCCTGCAGCTTGCCGAGCTGCATGGCGGAGTGGAGCTGGAAGGTCTTCTCGTCGCGGATCAGGTTGGCGACCGACATGGTGCCCTTGAGCACCTCGAAGGCCGCCACCCGGCGGCGGGGCCCGTCCACCGGCAGCAGCCGTTGGGCGATGATGAACTTCAAGGACTCGGCCAGCGCGAGCCGGATCTGCGGCTGCTCGCCGTAGGGGAAGCTGGTGATGATGCGGTCGACGGCCTTCGGCGCGGTCGTCGAGCTCAGGGTGCCGAGCACGATGTGCCCGGTCTCGGCGGCGGTGAGGGCGAGGGCGATGGACTCGGTGTCGCGGAGGTCGCCGATGACGATGACGTCGGGGTCCTCGCGCAGCGCGCCGCGCAGGGCGCGGGCGTAGGAGCGGGTGTCGGCGCCGACCTCGCGCTGGTTGATGAGGCAGTTCTTGAAGGGGTGGACGAACTCGACCGGCTCCTCGAGGGTGATGATGTGGGACTGTCGGGTCTCGTTGAAGAGGTTGACCAGGGCCGCCAGGGTCGTGGTCTTGCCGCAGCCGGTGGGGCCGCAGACCAGCACCAGGCCCTGGTGGTGGGAGGCGATCTCGGCGAGGTGGCCTGGCAGGCCGATCTCCCCGATCGTCGGCGGCTGCTCGGGGATGACGCGGAAGACCCCGTTGTAACCCTTGTGGTCGAGAAAGATGTTGCTGCGGTAGCGGCCGGCGCGCGGGATGTAGTAGCAGAGGTCGAGCTGCTGCTCCGCCTCGAGCCGCTGCCACTGGTCGTCGCTGAGGACCTCGCGCAGCATCGACTCGATGTCGCCCGCAGACAGGGGCTCTCCTTCGAGGGGCAGCAGCTTGGTGGCGTCGCGGATCGTCGGCGGCTGCCCGACGGCGAGGTGGAAGTCCGAGGCGCCGCGGTTCCGGGTCTCGATCAGCAGCTCGTGCAGGCGCGGCTCGTCGGCGCCGACCTCGACCCGCAGGGCCTGCGTGCGCAGGCGGTCGGCGTCGTCGATGGTCTTTTCCTCGCGCCGGGCGACCTCCTCGGCGATCTCCAGCGCGCGGCCGCGGACCAGGCGGTCGGGGTCGGTGGCCGCGACCTTGTGCAGCGCTTCGAGGATCTTGGGATGGTTGAAGTTGCGCAGCGCGAGCAGGACCTCGATCCGCACCTCCGGTGCCGGGTCCGCGAACAGCTTGGCGAGGGCGGCGAGCGAGCGCGGGTCGCCGATCCTCCCCAGCGCCTCGACCGCCGCCCACCTCGCCTCGGAATCCTCGAGGGTCGCGATCAGGGCGGCCACGGCGCGCTCGTCCTTGAAGCGGCCGAGAGTGTCCGCGGCGGTGACCCGGATCCACCAGTCGGGATCGGAGAGCAGGCCGATGGTCGCCGGGATGATGCGCGGATCGTCGAAGGAGGCGGCGACCACGAGGGCCAGCGTCCGGACGTCCTCGTCGGGGTCGGAGAGCAGCTCGATGGTGGGCTCGACGAGGTCGTCGCCGAACTCCTTCATCGAGTCG
>CAZMED010000502.1:0-2325 GCA_964565045.1 uncultured Thermoanaerobaculia bacterium | reverse complement strand
GAGCCCGTGAAGTGGATGCCGGCGAGGTGCGGGCTCGCCATCACCGGGTTGCCCACCTTGGAGCCGGAGCCGGGCACGAAGTTGATGACTCCGGGCGGGAAGCCGGCCGCCTCCATCAGCTTCATCAGGTACCAGCCGGTGAAGACCGTCGACGAGGCGGGCTTCCACAGCACCGTGTTGCCCATCAGCGCCGGCGAGGTGGGCAGGTTGCCCGCGATGGAGGCGAAGTTGAAGGGCGTGACGGCGAAGACAAAGCCCTCCAGCGCACGGTACTCCACGGAGTCCCAGTGGCCGAGCGCGGATCCGGGCTGCTGCTCGTAGATGAAGCGCATGTAGTGGGGGTTGAAGCGCCAGAAGTCGATCAGCTCGCAGGCCGCGTCGATCTCGGCCTGGAAGACGTTCTTCGACTGGTTGAGCATGCAGGCGGCGTTGAGGGTGTCGCGCCACGGCCCCGCCAGCAGCTCGGCGGCCTTGAGCATCACCGCCGCGCGGTGCTCCCACGGCGTCTCCGACCACCCGCGCCACGCTTCGGCGGCGGCCTCGATGGCCTGCTGGACCTCGGCCTCACCCGCCATGTGGTAGGTGCCGAGGACGTGTCCGTGGTCGTGCGGGCACACCGCCTGGGCGGTGGTGCCGGTGCGCACCTCCTTGCCGCCGATGATCAGCGGCATCTCGATCTCCTCGCCCAGCATCTCGCGGATCTTCGCCTTGAGCGAGGCCTTCTCCGGCGAGCCGGGCGCGTAGGACCTGATCGGTTCGTTGACCGGGGGTGGAACGGAGACGATGCCGTTGGCCATTGAAAACCTCCGAGGGCGATGGGGTTGGCGATGTGCGACGCGCAATACCCGTCGCCCCGGCATGGTACCGGGCCCGCCCGCGCGACGCAACGACGGTCTCCGATCCCGATTTCGGTGGGCCGTTTGAGCGTTCGCACGGTGCACGTTTGAACGTCAAGGGAACGTGCAACGTGCAACTTTCAAACGTGCCAACGGAAAACCACAGAGCCATCGAAGACGGTAAACTGCGGCTGTGAGCTTTATCTACCTCGATTACAACGCCACCACCCCGATCGACCCGCGGGTGGCGGAGGCCATGGGGCCGTTCCTGAGCGGCGCCTTCGGCAACCCGTCGTCGGGCCACGCCGAGGGGCGCCGGGCGAAGGCCGCGCTCGAGGGGGCGCGGACGCAGGTCGCCGCCGGCCTGGGCTGCGTCCCGCGGGAGGTGATCTTCACCTCGGGTGGCTCCGAGGCCAACAACCTCGCCATCCGCGGCCTCGTGGAGGCGCGCGGCGGCGGCCACGTGATCACCTCGGCGGTGGAGCACCCGGCGGTGCTCGAGGTCGTCCTCGCCCTCGAGATGGAGGGCCGCATCGCGCTCAGCATCGTCGGCGTCGACCGCCTCGGCCGGGTGGACCCTGCGGCGGTGGCGGCGGCGATGCGCGACGACACCGTGCTGGTGTCGCTGATGCTGGCCAACAACGAGGTCGGCACCCTGCAGCCGGTGCGTGAGGCGGCCGCGCTGTGCCGCGAGCGGGGCGTCGCCTGCCACACCGACGCCGCCCAGGCGGTGGGCAAGGTGCCCGTCGATGTCAACGAGCTCGGCGTCGACCTGCTGTCGGTGGCGGGACACAAGCTCTACGCGCCGAAAGGGGTGGGCGCGCTCTTCATCCGCGGCGGGCTCGAGATCGCGCCCCAGATCCGCGGCGCCGGGCACGAGAGGGGCCTGCGCGCCGGCACCGAGAGCGTTCTCCTGGCGGTGGGGCTGGGGACCGCCTGCGAGCTGGCGCGGCACGAGGTGGCGGCCGAGTCGGAGCGGCTGCGCGGGCTGCGGGACCGCCTGGCCGCCCGCCTGCGCGAGGGCTGCCCCGGCCTCGTCGAGCACGGCCACCCCGACCACCGCCTGCCCAACACCTCGAGCGTGGCGTTTCCCGGCGTCGACGCGGGTGCGCTGCTGGAATCCCTCGCCGACGAGGTCGCGGCGTCGGCCGGCGCGGCGTGCCACGCCGGGGCGGCGACCGTGTCCCACGTGCTGCAGGCGATGGGGGTGGCGCCCGAGATCGCGGCCGCAACCGTCCGCCTGTCGGTCGGCCGCTTCACCACCGCCGACGAGGTCGACCGGGCAGCAGGGCTGATTCTGAGTCGTTTGAACGTCTGAAGGTTGAACGTCGGAACGTTCCGCCCGCCCTCCCAGTTGAACCACAGAGGCACAAAGAACACCGAGGGCGCACCGAGCCGCCCACCCACCCGGAAATCCGAGATCGACCAGGCCATCTCGAGGAATCGCCGTGTCCCAGCTGCGTATACTCCAACGGTGAGGAGATCGTGT
>CAZMED010000501.1:0-2330 GCA_964565045.1 uncultured Thermoanaerobaculia bacterium | reverse complement strand
TCTACCTTGGACGGTTCCTGATCCTCACCGGGGTGATCATCATGGTCAACCTGCCGAACTCCCTGAGCCTGGTGGGGCTGGTGATCGGCTGGGCGTGGTTCCTCGGCGTCTACATGCGGCGCAAGGAGCGGGTCGAGCCGGCCCGCCTGCGCGCCGAGCACGGCGAGGCCTACGAGAGGTACTTCAAGGCCGTTCCGGCCCTCTTCCCGACCTTCCGCCCGTACCCCGACTTCACGCCCGCCGCGTGGTCGGCGGAGCGCATGCGTCGCAACCGCGAGTACTGGATGGTCATCGGCCTCGCCGGCGTGACGGCCTACCTGCTGTGGCGGGCGCTCCAGGCAGTCTGACCCTCACTCCCGGAATTGGAGCTCGTGCAGGCGGGCGTAGAGGCCGCCGCGCTCGAGCAGCGACTGGTGGTCGCCCTCCTCAACGATGGCGCCGCGGTCGAGGACCACGATCCGGTCGGCCTCGCGGATGGTGGCCAGGCGGTGGGCGATGACCAGGCTGCCGCGCCCGGCCATCAGCTCGCGCAGGGCCTGCTGGACCTGGTTCTCGGACTCGGCGTCGAGGGCCGAGGTGGCCTCGTCGAGGACCAGGAAGGGCGGGTCCTTGTAGAGCGCGCGGGCGATCGTCAGCCGCTGGCGCTGGCCCATGGAGAGCCTCGCGCCGTCCTCGCCGAGCCGGGTGGCGTAGCCCTCCGGCAGCGCCGACACGAAACCGTCGGCGTGGGCGGCGACCGCCGCCGCGCGGACGCCGTCGGGTGAGGCGTCGGGGCGGCCGGCGGCGATGTTGCCGTGCACGGTGTCGTCGAACAGGACCGTCTCCTGGGTGACGAGCCCGGTCTGGGCGCGCACCGCGTCGAGCCTCAGGTCGCGCAGGTCGCGCCCGTCCATGCGGACCGTCCCCGCCGTCGGATCGGCGAAACGCAGCATGAGATTGGCGAGGGTGGTTTTGCCGGCGCCGGACGGGCCCACCAGGGCCACGGTCTCGCCGCGCCGCAGCCGCAGGTCGATGCCCTTCAGGGCGGGGCCGTCGCTGCCGGGATAGGTGTAGTCGACCTGGTCGAAGTGGATCTCACCGGGCTTGCCCGCGAGATCGACGGCGCCGGGCCGTTCGGCGATCTCCCGCGGCCAGTCGACCATCTCGAAAACCCGACCCGCAGCGGCCAGGGCCTGCTGGACCTCGACGTTGACCTGGTTGAGGCGTCGCGCCGACATGAAGAGGAACGTCAGGCCCGCGAGCACCACCACGAAGTTGCCGGGGTCGATGGTGCCGGCGGCGATGCCCGCGCCGGCAACGTAGAAGAGGACACCGCCGGCGACGGCGCCGACCACCTCGACGATCGGTCCCGAGGCGGCCGCCGCCCGGCCGGCCTGCAGGTCGACCTTGAACAGCCGCGCCAGGGCCTCGAAGAACTTCTCGATCGAGGTTCTCTCCATCCCGAATGCCTGGATCACCTTGACCCCGGCGACCGACTCCTTGAGCAGGTTGGCGGCCTCGGCGGTCTGCTCCTGCGAGCGGGTCGAGGCCTTGCGAAGACGCTTCCCCAGCCGTACCACCGGGTAGCCCATGAGCGGCAGCACGACCAGGGCCACGAGCGTCATCCGCCAGTCGTAGATGAGCACCAGCACCAGCATGGCCGGCGCCATCGCGCCGACCCGGACCAGGTCCGCCAGCACCGTGGTCGACACCCGCTGGATGCGCTGGACGTCGTTGAGGAGGCGGGACATGACGAGCCCGGTGGGGTGGGCGCGGAAGAACCCGGGCGCCTGGTAGATCAGTGACGAGTAGAGATCGGCGCGCAGGTCCCGGATCACCGCGGCGCCGGTCTTGGTGGTGAGGTACACCCCGAAGAACAGCAGCACCCCGCGGATGAGATAGATCCCGACCAGGAGGAAGGGCACCTTGACCGCCGGGCGCTCCCGGAGCCAGGCCGAGGCCTCGTCCGCCGGCAGCCATTCGATGAGGCGCTCGACGAGGTCGACGTTGGGCACGTCGTCGCCGGCGGCCTCGGCGGCGGACCGAGGGTGCGCCAGCAGCAGCTCGTTCACCAACGGCTTGAGGGTCGCCACCACCACGGACATGAGGGCGCCGGCGACGGCCAGCATGACGGCGGCGCCGACCATCTGCCGCAGGTAGGGCCGCATGTACGACAGGAGGCGCCGGAGATCGTTCACGCGCGCATGGTAGCAGAACGTTCAAACGTTTGAACGTTCGAATGTTAGAACGTTCGGCTCATCCGGGGAAACGTGGAATGGCCACGGCTCGAATTAGGAATGAGGAATGAGGAATTAGGAATGCCGCCCGCCCACCCATTTTGGATTTGGGAT
>CAZMED010000500.1:0-2331 GCA_964565045.1 uncultured Thermoanaerobaculia bacterium | reverse complement strand
GCATGCCGAGGTCCCGCCACGCGGAGCAGAGCGAGCAGACCAGACGACGTCTGATGAACGCGACCCGGGACCTGGTGGTGGCCGAGGGCTGGTCCGCCGCGTCGAGCCGCGCCATCGCCGAGCGTGCAGGGGTCAACCAGGCACTGATCAACTTCCACTTCAAGGGCAAGGCCGGCCTGTTCCGGGCGACGCTCGATCGCTGCGTTGACGAGATCGAGAAGGTCTTCGGGCCGTGGATGGCAGCCGTTTCGCTCTCCGCCTACATCGACAAGAGTGTCGAGTCCATCCCCAGGGTGCGCCGGAACAAGAACTTCAAGTTCCTGTTCGCGGCGATGCTCGAGGGCGCCCACGACGCACAGATCAAGACAGCCGTCGTCGACCAGATGAACGCCTTCCGCGACGGGCTGCGCCTCTTCCTTCTCGGGCAGGGTCTGCCCGAGAAGGACGTGGGGCGGTACACCACCATCATGGCCGCCGCCATGGACGGGCTCATGATCCACTTCATGATCGACCCCTCGACCGACGCCGAGGGAGCGTTGCGCGCGTTCGAGGAGATGGTCGACCGGGTGGTGCGCCCGTCCCGTTGAGGCAGGCCGCCCGTCCGGACGCCGCCCCCTGCCCGACACCGGCCGGACCGGGCTCCGCCCACGTGGATGACCCCGGTCACAAACCTTGTTATTCATTAAACGTATGATTAACAATTAGAGCTCGTCGAGAACCGCCCTTCCGTCCGCGGGGTGCCGCCAGGAGGGCTGTCCGACGCGAGCAATGGGGAGGCGCACCGTGATGTCTGCCGGCTGTCTGGCGCTCATCGTTCTGCTGCAAGGGACCATTCAGGCGCAGTCCGCCGCCGCACCAACCATCGCGTGCCGGATGCGAGAGCCCGACGCCCGGCGCTTCGACGCCCGCAAGGCTCGAGTCAGCGTCGTGCGCGACGTCGACTACGGCTCGTTCCGTTGGCTGGTGTTGGAACCGCACGAGCTCGACCGGCTGGCGGCATCGGGAATCGAGTGCCGGCCCGAGGAGGCCGCGTCCGAGATCCGCATCGCCGGCCGCCGCTTCGACCCCCTGCTCCACCCACTCGAGAGCGCGGAGTCGGCCTCACTGTTGGCCGCAGCCGACCCGGGGTGGTGGATCGTGCAGTTCGTTGGCCCAGTGACCGACGACTGGCTGTGGTGGCTCTCAAGGGCCGGGATGGACCCGGTGCAGTACCTGCCCGTCAACGCCTACCTCGTGTGGCGAGACGGAACGGTCGGTCCGGACCGGGCCCGCATCGCCTCCGCCCCCTTCGTGCGCTGGACCGGGCCGCTCACCAGCGACCTCAAGCGGCGGCGGTCCGCGAAGCCGAGCAAGGACGGCGCGGGCCGCTTCGAGGCGCTCGTCTACGGGGCCGGCGGCGCCGATCCGACGGTGCGTCGGATGGAGGCTGCCGGGTGCCTCGTCACCAGCTCCTTCAAGGCGCAACCCGACGGGCGGCTGTGGACCGTGCTCTTCGAGGCGACGGCCGAGGCCGTTGATGCCGCCGCCCGGCTCGCCGGCACGCTCTGGATCGGCCGCGCCCCCGACCGGCCCGAGCTGGCCGGCGAGATGTCGAGCCTCGTCAACGCCGGCGCCTTCGAGTCCGGAGGGCCGTACTCCGGCTACCGCGACACGTTGGACGAGCTCGGGGCCGACGGCAGCGGCGTCATCTGGGCCGTGGTCGACTCGGGCCTCGACCGCCAGCACCCGGACCTCGACATCGTCGCAGGCCTCAACGGCCCGGGCTGCGAGACCCCGGTCCCGGGGGACGACCTGTCGCCCATGAAGCACGGCACGGCGGTGGCCGGGATCCTGAGCGGCACCGCCGCCACAGGACGGGCGGACGCCGACGGCTTCCTGTACGGCCTCGGCGTCGCGCCCGGCGCCCGCCTCGTGGCGCACAACGGGATCTGCGGCCTCGGGCCGTGGCCGCCCGACGAGGGATGGGAGAGCCTCACCCGCACGATCCTGGCCGCCGGCGCCGCCGGGATGAACGCGTCGTGGTTCAGCGGCACCGCCGAGCTGCAGGGCTACGACTCCAGCGCGCGGGCCATGGACATCCTGGTGCGCGACGGCAACTTCGAGACCGCCGGCGTCGCGGAGCCCTGCCCGATGGTCTTCGCCGCCGGCAACAGCGGGCCTGATGCCATGACGCTGCGGCCGCCGAACCACGCCAAGAACATCATCAGCGTCGGCGCCATCCACAACTGGCGGTCCACGGGCGACGCGGCCACCATGACCGAGTTCTCCAGCCGGGGCCCCACCAGCGACGGGCGCATCGCCCCGATCCTCGTGGCGCCTGCGAAGGACGTC
>CAZMED010000499.1:0-2335 GCA_964565045.1 uncultured Thermoanaerobaculia bacterium | reverse complement strand
ATTCCTCATTCCTCATTCCTCATTCGACGGACGGCCATCTCACGGATTCCCGGATGAGCCGTACGTTCAAACGTCGGAGCGTTGAGGGCCGTGCGGTGGTCTGGAGATCGGATCAGTCGTCGTCCGGCGTCGCCTCGGCGTTGACGACCGCGAGCACCTTGCTTCCGTATTTGCGCAGGATGGCCGGTCCGATGCCCGCCACGTCGAGCAACTCCTCCTCGTCGGCCGGCCGCGCGCGGCAGATCGCGACCAGGGTGCGGTCGCTGAGGATGCGGAAGGCCGGCACCCGGCGCCGCCGCGCCTCCTCGAGACGCCAGGCTCGCAGACGCTCGAAGAGC
Organism: uncultured Thermoanaerobaculia bacterium; assembly: GCA_964565045.1. Classification (GTDB taxonomy): domain Bacteria; phylum Acidobacteriota; class Thermoanaerobaculia; order Thermoanaerobaculales; family Sulfomarinibacteraceae; genus Sulfomarinibacter. Next base: position 1,997 of record CAZMED010000499.1, on the reverse strand, counting down.
GCGCGCTCGCTCACACCGAGGACGGTCTCCGCAGCGGGGCGGGCGGTCTTCGGTGCGGCCGCGCCTCGAGCCCTGCCTGCAGCGCGCCGCGGCCGCGCGACCGGGTCGGCTGTCGTCACCAGTCGCACGCCGTCGATCGTGCCGGCCCCGGCGAGCCGGGCGCGGCGCGTCAGCCACGCTCGCTGAAAGCGGATCGTGCGGCCGTCCTTGACAAAGGAGTCGGCGCGGACGTCCACCAGCCCCGCCCGCGACAGACCGTCGATCAGCGACTCGAACTGCGGACGCGCCATCGCCGGGGGGCCGACGGCCTGGCGGTGGAGCTGGCCCGTGCTCAGCCCGTCGCTGTCGCGCAGCAGGTCGAGCACCGCCGCCAGCACCTCGTGCTCGGCTCGGGTCGGCGCGCGAAAGCTGACAACCTCGCAGTGTTCCGGCGCGCACTGATCGCACGCGCCGCACGGTCGGCCCGAGTCGTGCTGGTCGCCGAAGTGCTCGACCAGCTGGAGCATGCGGCAGTCGCGTCCGGCGGCGAAGGCTATCACGCGCTCGATCTGGTCGCGCCGGTGGGCGCGCTGCCGCTCGTAGGGCTGGCGCCAGCCGGGCCGGCCGCGGGCCGCGTTCTCCTCGGGATCGACGATCGCGCCGCGGTGGATCCAGAGCTTTTCGAGGGCGGCGGCGAAGACCTCGTCCGCGAGCCCGAGCGCAGCGCGCAGATCCGCCACCGGCCGCGGCCGCGAGCCGAGCGCCGCGTACAGCGCTTCCAGGATCCGGGGCTCGGGATAATCCCGTTCGAGGAAGAACTCGTGGGTGCGGCGATCGGACCACGAGAACAGCAGGACCGCCCGCGCGGCCGCGCCGTCACGGCCGGCGCGGCCGATCTCCTGGTAGTAGCCCTCCAGGGTCCCCGGTAGACCGGTGTGGACCACCGTGCGGACGTCGGGCTTGTCGATCCCCATGCCGAAGGCGATGGTGGCGACGATGACCTCGATCCCACCGCTCTGGAAAGCGCGCTGCCCCTGATCCCGCATTGCGGGGCTCATTCCGGCGTGGTAGGCCGCGGCCGGAAAGTCTTCCGCGAGCTCGGCCCCGAGCCCTTCGGCCTCCTTGCGGGTCGGGGTGTAGACGATCGCCGGGCGCCGGGCGCGATCGGCGAGGAGGCGGCGGACGAGGGCGCGCCGCAGCGACGGCGCGGCCTCCACCACCTCGACCGCGATGTTGTCGCGCCGGAAGCCGTGGATGAATCGCTTCGCCTCCGGGATCTCCAGCTGCTCGAGGATGTCCCGCTGGACAACCGGCGTGGCGGTGGCGGTGAGGGCAATGACCGGCGCCGGACGGAGCATCGGCAGGCGCTGCTGGAGCATTCGGTACTCGGGGCGGAAATCGTGCCCCCAGTGGGAGATGCAGTGGGCCTCGTCGACCGCGATCAGGACCGGCGGGCGCCGGGCGAGCATCTCGGGAAAGCCGGGGACGGCAAGCCGCTCCGGCGCCACGAAGAGAAAGTCGAGCCCTCCCTCGAGGTAGCGGCGGCAGACCGTGCGCGACTCGGCGCGGTCGCGGCCGGAGTGGATCCTCTCGGCCCTCAGGCCGCGACCTGCGAGCGCCGCCACCTGGTCCTCCATGAGCGCGATCAGCGGCGACAGCACCAGGGTCGTGCCGCCGCGCGCCAGCCCCGGCAGCTGGTAGCACAGCGACTTGCCGGCGCCGGTGGGCATCACCAGCAGCACGTCGTCGCCCGCCGCGACCGCCCGGCAGACCTCCTCCTGGAGCGGTCGGAAGGCGGAGTGTCCGAAGGCCTCCCTCAGCAACCGGCCCAGGTCGGCGGCGGCGTCAGGCGTGGGGGCTGTCGGTCGGCTGGCACGGTCCACGAACCCAGACCCTAGCACACGGCAGGAATTTCGAATTTCGGATTTCGGATGTCGGATTTCCCACCCACCCACGTCGCAAACACGGAGGCGCGAAGACACGAAGAGGACACCAAGCCCGGCCGCCCACCCACGGAA
>CAZMED010000498.1:0-2338 GCA_964565045.1 uncultured Thermoanaerobaculia bacterium | reverse complement strand
CCGCGCTGCCGGAGGTCGCCACCTCGCTCATCCGTCAGGACCTCTACCGCCGCGATTTCACCGTCAACTCGCTCGCCGTCGCCCTCAACGGCGACCGATTCGGAGAGCTGGTGGACTTTTTCGGCGGCCGCAAGGACATCCAGCGGCGGGAGATCCGCGTCCTGCACTCGCTGTCCTTCATCGACGACCCGACCCGCGCCCTGCGCGCGGTGCGTTACGCCCGGCGCCTCGACTTCTCGATCGCCCCGGACACCACCTACCTCATCGCCACCGCCCTCAGCGAGGGGGTCTTCGAGCGCCTGTCCGGCCAGCGTCTGCGGCGCGAGCTCGAGCTGGTGCTCGCCGAACCGCACCCGACGCCGGCGCTCGCCCTGATCGCCGAGCTCGGTCTGCTGTCCGCTCTGTGCCCCGGGTTGGAGTGGAGCGAGGCCGCTCGGGGCTTCCTGATGGAGGTCGAGGGTCAGCTCGCGTGGCACGAGCTCGAAGGCCTCGGCCCTCCGCCCGTGCCGTGGATCCTCTTCCTCGGCGGCCTCGGCCTGTACAGTGGCCGCACCGCGGTGGAACGCCTGGCCCAGCGGCTACAGCTCGGCGGTGCTTCGCGCGAGCAGTTCCTGTCGCTGCCCACGCAGGTCGAGGCCCTCACCAACGCCGCCGGAATGGCGATCACACGCTCGCAACGGGTGCGCGAGGTGGCGCGGCAGCCGGTCGAGGCGCTCCTGCTGGCGATGGCCCGCCTGCCACTCGCGGAGCGGCGGACCCTGGCCGACGCAGCGGACGCGGCGGCGACGACGAGGATGCCGGTCAGCGGCCGCCAGCTGGTCGACGAAGGCGTGCCTCCGGGGCCGCACATCGGCCGTGCGCTGCGGCTCACCCACGACGCCCTCGTGGACGGCGTCATCAGCTCCGAAGAGGCTCTGCCCTGGGCGCTCAAGACGGCCCGCGGCCTCATGGAGAAGGACGAACCATGAACTCCTGCCGGTTCGCCGTCGTCGTGACCCTGCTCGCCGCTTCGACTCTCCTCGCACAGGCGCCGACCCCCGTGGCCGAGAAGATCACGACCCACGGCGAGACAACCACCAGGGTCAGCCTGTTCTCGAACCGGATGGTGGTGGTGACGATCTCGGAACGCGGCACCCAGGGTTTTCTGCGCCAGATCTCCCTGCCCGACGATCAGTACATCATCTACCTGTCGATTCTGCAGGATGCCGCCGGGGAACTCGGCGAGCGGCCCGTCTCCTCCGACGTCAGCACCTCACACGACGCGGTCGAGCTGACCCTGCACATCGGTCCCGAAGCGCCGAGGGTGCTCCGGTTCTCGCCCATGGCGGTCGTCAACCTGCCCCTGTCCAAGATCCTCGGCGCGCTCAACGACCTCGAGGAGCAGGTGCGGGACGCGAGTCCCTCGGCCGCCGCGCTTGAAACCTGGGAGCCGCGGCGCGGGGACCGGGTCGAGCTGATGACGGGCGGCTTCGCCCGGGTGGTGGAGGTCCTGGACGAGGGCGTCCTGATCCTCGAGCACGAGTCGACCTACCTGCGCGAGGTGGTCCCGGTGGACGCCCGCGACCGGGTCGTGCTCCGCGTCGTGGACCGCGAGCGGTGAGGATCACCGGCGGCGAGTGGCGGTCGCGCCGGCTGCGCGGTCCCGGCCGGACGGCGGCCGTGCGGCCGACCCCCGACTCGATGCGCGAGCGCGCCTTCGCCGTGCTCGGCGACCGGGTCGTCGGCGCTCGATTTCTCGACCTTTTCGCCGGGACCGGAGCCGTCGGGCTCGAGGCGCTGTCCCGCGGGGCGGCGTCGGTGGTGTTCGTGGAGCGCCACACGGCCACGGCGAGGATCCTGCGCGCCAACTGCGCGTCCTTCGGGCTCGGCGACGAGCGCGCAGCCGTTGTCGTCCGCGCCGTCTCCCCGACGATCGGCCACCTGGCGCGGCGAGGCGACCGCTTCGACCTCGCCTGGGCGGACCCGCCGTTCGAGAGCTGGCTGGAGGGCCTCGAGGTGCTGGCCTCGGCCTTCGCAGCCGGCCTGCTCGCCGCAGGCGCCCTCGCCTGCCTCGAGTGCCCCGCCCGGGCGGACGTCACAGGCGCACTTCCAGAGAGCCTGGAGATCGTCCGCGACCTCGCGGGCGGGGCGTCGCGGGTGGCGATGATCCGGCGGGCCGGCGTTCGAACGTTGGAACGTTGAACGTTCGAACGTTGAATGGCGAGCTCTTCAGAGTGGTGTGGAGTGGCGCGATTTGATTTCGAATTTCGAATTTCGAATTTCGAATTTCCGCCCACCCGAGTTGAACCACCAAGGCACCAAGGGCACCAAGATGTCCACCAAGAAGACTCTTGGTGAG
>CAZMED010000497.1:0-2358 GCA_964565045.1 uncultured Thermoanaerobaculia bacterium | reverse complement strand
CCTGCTCGGCCATCAGCTCGTGCTGCGGCCCGAGGGCGCCGGCCTTCATGTACGCCTCCATTTCCGCCTGCTGCTCCGGAGTCATCTGCGGCATCTCGCCCTCCTGGGCGACCGCCGTCACCGCGAGCCCGACCGCAACGACAAAGATCGAAACGAACGTCCTGATTTTCATGGCTTCTCCTTTCACCACGGCTTCCTCCCGCGGCATGGTTGGATTGGGATCGAGACTTAGTCTAAATATAATACCCGCCGGGCGCCACGTCCACCCGCATGGGTGCCACGCCCAGGCCATGTCCCTCATGGCTGCACCGTGGGGTCCGGGCCGCCATGGCCGACCGCCAATGCCGCAAGAGGCAACGTGGCATCCGTCGACGTCACACCGTTGGGCGGAGAACGGGATTCAGCGTGATGCGTCGTCGCCGGTCTCGCGCGACGCGATGTGCTCCTCGAGGGCCCGCTCTCGGCGACCCAGGCGTTCGAGTTGGCGGTCGAGGTCTTCGCGAGCTGCGTCGTCAGACGCCTTCTTGCGCTCGGCCTTGAGGGTCTCGATCCGCGCCTTCACCTCGGCCAACGTCGCGCGCAGCTTCTCCAGCGACTCCGCCTCGTCGGCCTTGTCGAAGACCACCTCCTCCGGCACGCTCGTCGCCACCGGCTCGGTCGCGACGCGGGCGGTCACCGGAATGAACTCGGTCGCCGGATCGAACACGCGCTGGTTCATGAACGTCGGCGAGACGATCTCGATGCCATGGCCGTGGAGCGCATCCATCACGTTCGCGCGCAACCGCGAGCGGACGCTGAGGAGGTGCTTGACCTCGGTCAACAGGCCCGCCACCCGGTAGACGACCGAGAAGTCGCCCAGCTCCAGCACCTGCACGAAGGGATCGCTGAGCTCGGCGGCCTCGGCGGCCTCCAGCAGGCAGGCCTCGATCCGCTTCCGGGGAATGTCGTAGCCCAACGACACGGTGGCCGAAACGATGGTGCCGGAGCTGCGGACGGTGGTCATCGGGTTGGAGATCAGGAAGAGGTTGGGAAGCGTCGTCAGATCGCGGTCCTCGGTCTGGATCTCGGTGTGGAGGAGACCCCGCTCGGTGACGCGTCCGAAGTGCTCGCCGCAACGGATGAAGTCGCCGATCCGGAAGTGGCGGATGCTGCGCAGCATGAAACCGGCGAGGGCGTTGCCGAGGAAGTTGGTGGCCGACAGGGCGACCGCCGCGCTGAGCACGATCCCGAACAGGCTCAGCAGCTGCCCCTGCCGCTGGTCGCCGATCGGCAGCGACAGGATGATGACCACGAAGCCGATCGTCGTCAGGACGAGCATGATCAGCGCGCTCGGGAACTTCCGTCCGGCGCGCACGCCCTGGATCCGCTCCATCACGCGGTGCACCACCGCGAGCACCAGGATCACGCCGGCAATCGCCGCCAGGGTCGGTAGGAAGTCGAACAGCCGGTCCATCGTCACACTGTAGCCGATCAGGTTCTCCATCTCACGTCTGAGCGGATAGTGCCCGTCGGGCCTGGCACCCGTCGGCACCGCTCCGGCGCCGTGCCGAACTTGGCTCCAGCACCCCGGATCCCACGAACAGCGCTACGATGGCCGGCGCCGGTCTGACCCTGGGGAGGCCCGCGGCAAGGAGCTCGGTATGGCGATGAAGACGATCGGCCTGGTGGGCGGCACGACGCCGGAGTCGACGAGGATCTATTACGACCTGCTGATCCGGGGTGCGAGGCGGCCGGGCGGCGACCCCCTTCGGAACCCGGTCATCATCGTCTACAGCCTCGACCTCGCCGAGCTGGTCAATGTTCAGCGCACCGGCGAGCGGGCCGAGGTGGGCGCGTATCTCGCCGACATCCTCGAACGCCTGCGCGAAGCCGGCGCCGAGCTCGGCGCTTTGACCGCGAACACACCCCACGCCTACCTGGACGAGATCCTGACGAGGACCTCCCTCCCCCTCGTGAGCATCGTCTCGGCGACGACGGACACAGCCCGCGATCGCGGCCTCGAACGCGCGCTCCTGCTGGGCACCAGGACCACCATGGAGGGCGACATGTACCCGCGCGCCTTCGCCGAGGCCGGGCTCCACATCGTGACCCCCGGCGCCGGCGACCGCGAGTTCCTCGACACCGTCATCTACGGCGAGCTGGCGCTCGGAATCGTGCGGCCCGAGGTCCGAAAGCGCATCCTGGACATCTGCACCAGGCACATCGAGGCGGACGGTGTCGACTCGGTGATCCTCGGCTGCACCGAGCTCCCCCTCGTGATCCGCAGCGACGACCTGCCCGTCGCGGTGCTGGACACGACCACCATCCACGTCGCCGCGATCCTCGCCGCCGCCTCCTGATCGGAAGGCACCGGCGGCG
>CAZMED010000496.1:0-2366 GCA_964565045.1 uncultured Thermoanaerobaculia bacterium | reverse complement strand
GGAAGGGCACGTAAGGCATGAGGTCCGACTTGGAGATCACCGCGACCTCGGCGCGCGAGAAGATCGCCGGGTACTTGACCGGTTTGTCATCGCCCTCGGTCACCGACAGCACCACCACCTTGAAGTCCTCGCCGAGGTCGTACGTCGTTGGACAGATGAGGTTGCCGACGTTTTCGATGAACAGGACGTCGACCTCGGGGATTTCCCCCTCGTCAAGGGCCCTCGCCACCTGGCGGGCATCGAGGTGGCACGAACCGCCGGTGAGAATCTGATGCGCCGGAACGCCCAGCGCGCGAATCCGGTCGGCGTCGTTCTCGGTCGCCACGTCGCCCTCGATCACCGCGCACCGGACCTCGTCGCCCAGCGCCTGCACCGTCGCCTCGAGCAGGCTCGTTTTGCCCGAGCCCGGCGACGAGATCAGGTTGACCACCAGCGTGCCCGAGGCCGCGAAGCGCCGGCGCAGCCTTTCGGCGTGCTCCTCGTTGGCTTCGAGAACCCGTCGTTTGACCGTCACGACCTTCTTCATGGTGCCCCTTCCAGCCGGCCCGTGCCGCGGCGCGTCCGGACCGCCCTCTCAGGCCGGCCCACCGCCCTCACCGCTCTCGAAGCTGAGCTCGAGCACGTCGAGGTCATCGCCGCCCGTGACCTGGAGCGGCAGACCGCAGTCGGGGCAGACCCGCAACCAGCTGCCCTCGGATCGCTGCTTGCGCTCGGCGCAGCCGACGCAGAGCTGGACCGCGGGGCGCCAGTCGACCTCGAGCTCGGCGCCCTCGTCGGGGGTCCCGACGACCACCGCTTCCCAGGCGTACCCCAGCAGCTCCGGCTCCACTGCCGACAGCTCGCCGACCGCCAGGCGGACCCTCTGCAGGCGCCCCCCACCGTGTTCCTGCACGGTCTCCCGGCAGGTGCGGTAGACCTCCAGAGCGATGCCCATCTCGTGCACCGTGTGAGTATAGCGGGACCAAACCGTGCCCGTGCCCGTCTCCGTGCCCGTGCCCGAATGCTCCCTGACAGCGCCAGCATCCCCGCCCGGCGACCAGCCTTCGACCAGCGTCAGCGCCAGATGCCAGGTTTCGAGCTCCCGTCTCCACCGGCATCGAACCGAATCAGCCGTTTGAACCACAGAGGCACAGAGGTCACAGAGTGGTGACACCGAGGTGTTATTCGACCCTGCAGTGAGATCGTCTCCAGCCGCTGGTGCGGCGGGTCCGTGACCGCCCTGTACGGCGCTGTTTCCTCCGTGTCTCTGTGGTTGAATCGGGCATTGGCACGGAGACGGGCAGGGAAACGGGGTCGGGATCGGGATCGGGCCAGGACTCATGTAAGATATGCGCGGCGTATGGCATTGCCCCGGCTCATCATCACCGGTTCCTCGGGCTTCATCGGCCGCCACCTCCTCGACGCCTTCAAGGAGGACTTCAAGATCGTCGGCATCGCGCGGCGGTCGCAGCTGCACAGTGGCGCGCCGGTGCACAACAACATCACCTGGTATCAGGTCGACATCGGCGACCGCAAAGCGCTCGCCGCCGCCTTCCGCTACGTCCGGGAGTCCGGCGGCGCGGACTACGTCATCCACCTCGCCGCCCACTACGACTTCACCGGTGAAAACCACCCCGAGTACTGGCGCACCAACGTCGAGGGCATGCGCAACGTGCTCGACGAGTGCCGCGACCTCGAGCTCAGACGCTTCATCTTCAGCTCGTCGCTCGCCGCCTGCGCGTTTCCCGAGCCCGGCAACCCGCTCACCGAGAAGAACCCGCCCGACGGCGACCACGTCTACGCCGTCACCAAGCGGCTCGGCGAGGAAATGCTCGCCGAGTACGACGACATCCCGTGCTGCATCATGCGCCTCGCCGCCCTCTTCTCAGACTGGTGCGAGTACCCCCCGCTCTACTTCTTCCTCGAGACCTGGCTCTCGAACGTCTGGAACAACCGCATCCTCGGCGGCCGCGGCACCACCGCGATTCCGTACATGCACGTCCGCGAGATGGGTCCGTTCATCCGCAGGATCATCGAGCGCGCCACGGATCTCGAGCAGCGCGAGGTGCTGATTGCGAGCCCCAGCGAGACCCTCTCGCACCGCGCGCTCTTCGACCTGGCGGCGATCGACTACTACGGTCAGAGACGGCGCCCCGTCATGATGCCGAAGGCCCTTGCAGCGATCGGCGTCTGGGGCCGCGACATGCTCGGCCGGGTGCTCGGCAGCCGGCCCTTCGAGCGGCCGTGGATGATCAAGTACCTCGACACCGACCTTCTCCCCGAACCGAGCCACACCTACGCAAGGCTCGGATGGCGTCCGCGTAAAAGGCTCCTGCTGCAGCGTCGGCTGCCGTTCATGATCGAGCACCGGAAGATGAACCCCAACG